>CACMXJ010000005.1 GCA_902617625.1 uncultured Pelagibacteraceae bacterium
AAACGCACATTCACTTCATTTAATACCTTCTCAGCTATTATTTTTTGATTGTCATTAAGATAAAATATTTCACTTCTATACTGAGTTCCAAAATCTGGTCCTTGAGAATTTAAAGTAGTTGGATCATGAATTTGAAAAAATATTTTTAAAATTTTTTCGTAAGAGATAATTTTTTCATCAAAATCTAGCTTAACTACCTCAGCATGATTTGTATTGCCAGTGCAAACCTCTTTATATGTGGTAATAGAGCTATTACCTCCACAGTAACCAACTTCTGTTTTGATTATGCCATCTATTTTACTGAATTTAATTTCAGGTCCCCAAAAACATCCAAGTGCTAAAACAGCTATTTCCATTGAATAAGATTTAATTTAATTTACAAATTATTCATATGCTAAGTAAAAATCAATTGGGATTTTTGTACATGTTTTTGTCTATTTGTGCATTTTCATTAATGGATTTAATTGTTAAGTGGTCTGTAGATTATCCTATTGGGCAGGTTTTGTTTTTTAGAGGTTTTTTTGGGATAATCTTTTATTTTTTTATAATTCCAAAAGAAAGATTTCATAATTTTTACAAAACTCGACGACCAGGATTACATGCTTTAAGATGTGGCTCAGGATTAGTTGCTCTAATTGCAATATTTATTGCTTTAAGGCAGCTGCCATTAGCAACCGTTGTAAGCATTTCTTTTGCTGCTCCAATATTTACAACAATATTATCTATTTTTCTATTAAATGAAAAAGTTGGAATCTTTAGGTGGTTAGCAGTTATCATAGGCTTTATTGGAATTCTCATAATTACAGAACCTGGGATCACTGAATTAAACATTTATTATATTTTTCCGATTATATTTTGTTTAGGTCTATCTTATGTAGCCATAACTATTAGACAACTGTCAACAACCGAACCAGTGTGGTTAATTTCTTTTTATTTTTCTTTAGCAATTACATTATTAAGTTTTTTAACTATCCCTCAAGGTTGGGTTATGCCTACTTTAAATCATTTCATACTTTTATCTTTGATAGGTATTTTTGGAGGTGTTGCAAACTTGTGGTTAAGTCAATCATATAAATTTTCAGAGGTTTCTTTAGTAACTCCCCTTAAATATTTGGCTTTAGTTTTCGCTATTATATTTGGATATTTCATTTGGGACGAGATACCCACGTTTAAAACGTTAATGGGGTCTTTATTGGTGATTTTCTCAACACTTATAATTTTTAGACGGGAGATTTATAAGAAAAAAATTATAACATCTAGGCCAATTAATGAGTAAAGTACCTAAATACTGGAACAAAGCAAAAAAATATTTATCAAAAAAAGATCAAACTCTTTCTAAGTTAATTAAAAGTTATGAAAGTCCCTCAGAAACTATTTTAACTTCAAGGAGAGATATTTTTTTTTCGTTATGTAAAAGTATAATTGGACAACAAATAAGTGTTGCAGCAGCGAATTCTGTCTTTTTAAAATTTAAAAAAAAATGTAAAAATAAAATTAACGCAAAAACAGTATCTAGACTGACATTTGCTCAATTGAAAAGCTGTGGATTAAGCAGACAGAAAGTATTAGGCATAAAGAGTTTGGCGAAGCAAACAATAGAAAAAACTTTTAATCCTAAATTAATTAATCAAATGTCAGATGAGGAGGCTATAAGTTATTTATCACAATTAAGACAAATAGGGAGATGGTCAGCTGAAATGATTTTATTATTCACATACAATAGATCAAATATTTGGCCGATTCAGGATATCGGCCTTTTAAGAGCTATTTCAAAAAATTATAAAAAAAAATATTTACCACCTGATAAATTTGTATCTTTGTTAAAAAAAAGGTTCAGTCCTTATTGTTCTGTTGCAACGTGGTATTTATGGAGAAGCATAGATCCTGAGCCTATTCAGTACTAAACCCCTCAACCACTTGCATATGTCTTTTTGTAGTTCTTTTTGCTACTGCCCAACTATCTTGATATTCTTTAGAGGAGTGACATTCTAATGCTTTAGCATAACTTGGAAATTCCCACACAACAGTTCTACTAAAATCATCTCCATTATAAGTTTCATGCTTTCCACCTCTTACAAGGGGTACACCACCATAACTTTTAATAACTGGAGTCGCCAGCTCTGAATATTTCCTAATATTTTCTTGATTATCTATTTTAAAGTATAAACTTACCCAGTATCCTTTTTTCATTAAGCTAACCATCTTTCATATTTTGTTTTATTATCACTAATATATTTTGGTAATTCATTCAAATTCATTACTTCTAATTTTACACCTTTTGAAAATTGATTTCCTCTTTTATCTGATGAAAGATTATAAACAGATTCTCTATTTTTTATTCTTTTTTCAATATTTTCTATCCCTATTGGATTTAAATCGTATTCTCTATGGTGAGTATATGATTTTAATTTCTGTTCAATTAGTTCTGGCGTATTCAAGTAAGAAAAATGCCATCCACCTTCATTGACTAAGATTATATTAGTATATTTTAACTTTGAAAAATATGTATCAATCCTCCATTTTGGGTAGTTTTTAGGTTTGACATCTCTTAACCATTGAGGGGATATTAAATTTTTTTTTTTACAAGCTCTTGAGCCAACCCAGTCATAATTTTTTTGAAAAAGATTAAATTTATAATAACACATCCTTTGGTTAAAGAAGATGAGATTATTCTTTATATTGTAAATATCTATCTTTTTTAAATTCGGAATTTCATCTATATCAGAGACTATAATTATATCATTTTCATCAACTTCACTTATTCCGTTTGATATATGATTTCTTTGATAGTGGTCTCTTCTGTAACCATTTAGAATATATTTCCTTGATTTTTCTTTATCGGTATCATTATCTTTTATTTCCTCAATATTAGGTGGTTGTTTATCTAACACATAATATTTAATCTTATCTTTAAATTTTGAAAAATTATTAATGTTAAAATTTAATTCTTTTCTTTGTCCTCTATGATTAAATGTACTTTCTATAATTATAAATTTATCAATAAATTGGTTTAAGTAATTTAATCTTAGATCTAAAATTACATCTTCGTTATAATACATAAAACAATCAAAAATTTGCATATAAAGGTTATTAATGATTATTAAATTTGATGTAAAGTTTTAAATAATTTGTTAAGAAATACTGATGAAAAAAATCGTTATAACAGGTGGCTTAGGTTACATTGGTACGGAATTATGCAAGATATATTCAGGATACAGTTGGAATGATAAAATTACAGTTATAGATAACAGATTTATTTCTGAAAGAGTAAATCAAATAAGAAACTGGAATATGACTTTCATACAAGGTGATATTCTAGATAAAGATCTAATTAATGAATTTTGCAAAGATGCTGACATTGTTCATCATCTAGCTGGCATAACAGATGTGCCTCGAGTCAAAAGTGAGAGCACTTTTGAAAAAGAAGAATTGATAAGAAAAGTAGCAGAGGAGGGCACTCAAAATATTTTGGATGCAATCAGTGATGAATGTAAAATTATTATGCCATCTTCACATGTCGTTTATGAAGGTCTAGATAGTGTTAAGAAGAATATTAAAGAGGATGAAAGAACCTGCCCAACTCTCGCATATGGCAAATCAAAAGATATTAATGAAAAACAACTTAAAAATTCTAAAAAAAATTTTGTAATATTGAGGCTTGCATCTGTATACGGTTACTCAACTGATACTGCTAGAATTAATATAATGGCAAATTCTTTTGCAAAAACTGCTTCACAAAATGGTACGTTAAGACTTTTTGCAGGAGGAAAGCAAATTAAAAGTTTAGTGCCACTTATAGATGTAGCTAGATGTTTTAAATTTATGGAGGAAAAAAAGGATATTAATCGAGAATTATTCAATTTATCTAAAGATACTGTTACAGTTAAAGAGGTTGCAGATATATGCAAAAAACATAATCCAAACATTGAACTAAGAGAAACAAACGACGAAATACCTAATTTAGGATTTTCTATATCAAATAACAAACTTTTAAAAACTGGCTTTAAATTTTTATATGGATTGGACGAGAGTATTAAAGAAATGATACAAAAGTGGTCTAAACAAAACTTAATTAAAGATCTTGAACATGTAAAAGATGGAGAGAATGAATTCGTCGATAGTCGAGGAAAAATTAGCAATCATGAGCTAACAGAACCAATAAATATGATTGGTTTAATTCACTCAAAAAAAGGCACTATAAGAGCAAATCACTATCATCCTCAACAAGAGCAAAAATGTCTTTTTACAAAGGGACAAATTATTGAAATTTTTCAGGATATTCTCAATCCCAATTCACCAAAAATAACTCAAGTAGTAAATGAGGGACAATTATCAATTATTAAACCCAATGTAGCTCATACAATGGTATTTACAAAAGATACAACTTTTTTAAATTTAGTTAGGGGAGAGAGAGAACACGAAAATTATGGGGTTACCCACACAATAAAACATGTTTTTGTTGATGAAAAAGAGAGAGATTTATTATTACGATATTATAAATTTGAATGTAGATCATGTGGAAATGAAAAACTCAAAAGAGTTATTTCTTTTGGTTACCAACCATTAGCTAATAATTTATTAAATAAAAAAAATGAGAGAACCGAGCTTTATCCCTTAGAAGTGAATTATTGTGAAAATTGCCACAATTGTCAATTATCAGTTTCTGTAGATCCAAAAAAAATGTTTTCAAATTATCTTTATACATCATCAACATCTAAAATTTTTAGAGATCATTTCATTAATGCTGCTAACAAATATATTAAAGATTTCAAGTTAAGACCTAAAACTTCTTATATTATTGATGTAGGTAGTAATGACGGTGTGGCTTTAAGACCATTTTTAGATTTAAAATTTAAAAATATTTTAGGTATAGAACCAGCTAAAAACTTATCCAAATTAGCCAATAAGAATAACATAAAGACATTCAATGGTTTTCTTGAGAAAAAAAACCTAAAAAAAATTAAGAAAAATGCTGATTTGATTTTAGCTTCCAATGTCTTTGCTCACTCAGATAACTTGAAAGAGATGGCAGAATGTATGAAAAAATTACTTAAAAAAAATGGCACAATAATTATAGAAGTTCAATATTTATTAAACACATTGAAGGATTTAACTTTTGATAATATTTATCATGAACATTATAATTATTGGTCACTAACATCTCTTATAAATTTTTTTAAACAATTTAATTTAACTATATTTAGAGCAGAAAAAATAAAAACCCATGGAGGCTCAATCAGGGTCTACTTAAAAAATGGAAATATCAAGGTTGAGAATAATGTAAAATCTCTTTTAAAAGAAGAGGATAATTTTGGTATCAAAAAATTTAGTACCTACCAGAAATTTGCAGATAAAATTTACGAAATTAAAAAAAATGTTGTAAATAATTTGGATAATTTAAAAAAAGAAAATAATCAAATAATTGGATACGGCTCTCCAGCAAAAGCAACAACAGCATTAAATTTTTTTGGAGTAACTAATCAAATTGATTTTATTATTGAGGACAACAAGTTAAAACATAACAAATTTGTTCCAGGTGTTAAAATTCCAATATTTTCAAAAAATAAAATTAAAAAAAAGGTTAAACAAATTCTAGTCTTAGCCTGGAATTTTTTTGATGAAATTAAAAAGAATAACAGTAATTTATCTGAAAATTTTATTAATATTAAAGATTTAGAAAAGTAAGATTTACATTATGGCAAAAAAAATGATTGTAGAATGGGAAGAATATAAAAAGATTGTTGAAAAATTAGCAATTGAAGTTCATAAAAGTTATAGACCAACTGTTTTAATTGGAATTATGAGAGGCGCAGCCCCTATTATTGATATTCTTTCTAGAATTCTTAAATTGCCTATTGCCTACATAGTAATCCAAAGTTATTCAGGAAAAGGACTTGAGGATCAACAAGGTCAACTAATGTTTGCAAGGGAAATAAGTTCATTAGCAAATAATGAAGACTTTAAAAAAGTTTTATTGATTGACGATCTATCAGATACAGGTTTGACACTTAATAAAAGTATTGAATGGCTTAAAAATTATGGACCCACCAAAGATTTTATCAATGAAGTTAAAACAGCTTGTTTGTGGAAAAAGAAATCATCAAAATTTGAACCTGATTTTTGTCCTATAAGACTAGACTCAGATCCCTGGATTGTACAGCCAACTGAACATTATGAAGAATTGTCTATTGATGAAATAGTTAAAAAAAATAAATAGGGCTAGATTAAAATTTAGCTAGCCCTATTAAATCTTTTAAGCAACTGCAAAACTTACTACACTTAGTATTGCAACAACCCATATTGCTGGTGAAGTGCTTGAAAACTTACCAGTAAATATTTTGATTAAAGCATAAGATACAAATGCTAAGGCAATACCATTACTAATACTATAGGTTAATGGCATAGCAATCATAGCAAGAATAGCAGGAGCTGATTCAGAAATATCATTCCATTCAATATCAGTAATATTTCTAATAAAAAGCACTGAAACGAACAATAATGCGGCACCATCTATTTGTTTTGGTAGACTTGTTGCAAGAGGAGCAAAAAATATACATGCTAAAAATAATATACCTATCACAAGAGAAGTCATCCCAGTTTTACCACCAGCTTTTACACCAGCGCCTGACTCAACATAACTAGTAACAGTTGTTGTTCCCATCATTGCACCTGCAACAGTCCCAACACTATCAGACAACATCGCTTTATTAATGTCCTGAACTTTTCCTTGTTTATCAACTTTACCCGCAACGTTTGCCACAGACGTCAAAGTTCCTGCAGTGTCAAAAAAATCTATAAACAATAATGTAAATATTACCGTAGACATTCCAGCAGTCATTGCAGCAGATAAGTCAAATTCAAAAAGGTATGTCATTGGAGGTGGTGAACTTGCTAAACCATTAAATTTAGCTAGACCAGTTGCCCAAGCGATAACGCTGAAAAAGAGAATACCTATAATGATATTTCCTTTTACATTCATTTTTTCAAGTACAATAATTGCAATAAAAGTTGCGCATCCAAGAAGAACTAATGGATCACTTAAATTTCCAAGCTGTACTAGTGTTACAGGATTATCAACTACAACTTCCATGATTTGTAATCCAATAATTGCAAGAAACAATCCAATACCCGCACCTATTCCTAGTTTTAAACTTTTTGGAATTGAGTTAATTAACCAGGCTCTAATAGGAGTAAGCGATATAATTAAAAACAATACTCCTGCAACCAAAACTGCACCAAGAGCTTGTTGTGGCGTATAACCCATGCCAGCACAAACTCCAAAAGCAACAAATGCATTTATACCCATACCTGGTGCTAGTCCAATTGGCCAAGTTTTTCCGTAAAAAGCCATTATAAAACAAGCTAAAGCTGTTGCTAAAATAGTTGCTGTGTAAACTGCGCCGAAATCAAAGAAACCTTTTTCAGGACCGGCGAATTCTCCTGATAAGATGAATGGATTTAAAAACATTATGTAAGCCATTGTTAAGAACGTAGTTGTTCCAGCAATTACTTCAGTTTTAAAATCTGTTTTATGTTTTTTGTATTCAAAATATTTTTCAAGCATTTATCCTCCTATATATTGCAAAATATTTGATTCTTTCCCGTATTACCCGTCAAAACTAATTCTTATTAACAATTTTCAACTCACAAGTTTATATTTATGCCATAATTACGTTGTTATTATAAAATTATGAAAAAAATTAAGATCTCAATTCTAAGTGTATTTGTAATATTTTCTTTATTAGGTTGTCAGACAATTAAGCAAAAAACTGACGCTATTGTTGAGAAGGAAAATAAAAAATTAAGTGCATTCATAGGTAAGTCCTCTCAAGATTTAAAAAGCAGTTTGGGTAGCCCAGATGAAGATTTTACTAATGAAAAAGGAAATTTAGTTTTAGTTTATAATACAAAAAAATACGGAATACCTTGCGAAAGAAGATTTGAAGTAAACGCAAAATTGATTGTTATTGGATTTGTTTCTAACGGTTGCTTTTGATTACCTGCGGAGAATTTATCTCCGCAAGCAAGGTATACTTATTTAATTTCAATAAGTTTTCTTTTTTTATGCTCTGGAACAATCCTCTCACAAGATATTGTTAAAAGACCATCTTTTAACTCAGCACCATTAACTTTCACATCATCAGCTATAGTAAATGATCTGGCAAATTGTCTTTGAGAAATACCTTTGTGAATTATTTCTCCATCGGCATTATTATTTTCAGATTTATTAACTTGTTTAGTTCTTACAGTTAATAAATTATCTTCAAACTCAACTTCAACATCGTTTTTATTAAAACCAGCTAAAGCAACTTCGATTGCATAATTATCCTTACCAGTTTTTCTGATGTTATAAGGTGGGTAGTTTGACTGCATAGTCAAAGAACCGTTACCAAGCATATTTTCAAATTGGTCAAACATATCGTCAAAACCAATTGAAAAAGGTCTTAGTGAGTTGAATATAGATAAATCCTTACTTGTCATAATATCCTCCTTTGTTAAGCAAGTTTATTTATTGTTAGCCCCATTAGGCGACCAACAATGTTTATATGGGAGTTATTTGTTTTTTTTCAAGATATCAAATTTTAATTTTTCCAGAGATCTTTAAAACAAATGCGTAGTCAAAAGCTATTTCTTCAATGGCACCATCTCTACCTGACTTCCCTCCATGGCCTGCGTTCATCTCAGTTTTTAACAAAAGCAAATTATTATCAGTTTTTAAATCTCTAAGTTTGGCTGTAAATTTTGCTGGTTCATCGAAAAGCACTCTATTATCACTTAAGCTTGTAGTAATTAACATGTGAGGGTAATCCATTTTTTTAATATTATTATATGGAGCATAAGAATAAATATAATCAAAATGGTCTTTTTTATCTTTTGCATTTCCGAATTCATCAAATTCTCCAACAGTAAGGGGCAAAGAATGATCCAAGTTAGTTGTTAATGAGTCAACAAACGGCACAGCCATAACAATTCCAAGAAATAATTCTGGGGATTGATTGACTACTGCTCCCATTAATAAACCACCAGCTGATCCACCCATACCAATAATTTTTCCTTTCGATGAATATCCTTTTTCAATCAAAAACTTCGCTACGTGTATATAATCTTCAAATGTATTTTTTTTATTAAGAAGCTTTCCTTCTTTCCACCATTTCATTCCTTTTTCCATTCCTCCTCTAATATGTGCGGTTACCCAAATAATATCTCTGTTAATTAAACTCAATCTAGTTGAGGAAAAATCTGGAGTCATTGAACTTCCATACGATCCATAGCCATACAAAAGTAAATTTGCTGAACCATTAATTTTTGTTTTTTTGTGCCTGGTAATTGTAAGTGGAACTAATCTTCCATCATGAGAAGGGCACTCCAATCTTTCGACTATATAGTCATCTGGATTATGACCAGATGGGATTTCTTGTTCTTTTACTAATTTTTTTTCTTTGGTTTTTAAATTGTATAAATAAGTTTTACCTGGTGTTTTTGGGGACGAATATGACAAGTAAACTGAGTCAGTATTTTTATTTCTTTGTATTAATGAAACATTGGGTACAATCACAGATTCGTCAGTAAATTTTAATTCTTCCTCAATTCCTGTTTGTTTATTTCTTACAAATAATTTTCCCAATGCATTTGATTTTTCTCCTCTGATAATCCAGTCATTTAAAAATATTAATCCTCCTATTAAAACCTCTTCTTTAGCTGCTATATAAATTTCCCACTTTTGATTTGATAAATCTTCACATCTTTCAATTTTGAAATCCTCTGCATCATCATTAGTATGACAATAAAAATATCCATCCCAAGAATTGATTGAATAAATTACACCTTTTTTTCTTTTTTTAATTAATTTTGGTTTTGGTTTTTTTTCTGTTACCTCAAAGTAGTATTGTTCGGAAGTATTATGATCTGATGTTGTTATAAAAAAATATTTTTCGTCTGAACTCAAACTTATGCCCACAGTAAATGCTTCACTTTTCTCTTCAAAAATAAGCTCATCATCTTTGACTGATGATCCAATTTTGTGTCTAAATATTTTTCTTGGTCTATGAAATTCATCAAGCTTTGAATAAAAAAAATATTGGTCGTCCAAACTAAAAGTAATATTTCCACTTGTTTCTTCTATTTTTTCAGTGACTAATTTTTCTGAGCTAATATTTCTTATGTAAATTGTATAATATTCTGATCCTTTTAAGTCTAAAGAATAACCTAAAAGTTTGTCATTATAACTTACCTCTAAATCGCCCACCCCAAAATATTCGGTTTTTAATTTTTCTTTTTCTACATCACCATTCCAAAATTCTTCAACTGTATTACTTCCAATTTTCTTTCTAAGTTTTATTGAATAATTTCCTACCGCAGTTGTTTTAGTCCAATATTCATATTCTTTGTCTTTAAATTTTAATGACTCATCATCTAACTTTATTCTACCTTTAATTTCATCAAATAAGATTTTCTGACATTTTTTTGTGTCTTTTAAATTATGTTCTGTAAAATTGTTTTCTTCTTCAAGATATTTCCTTACATCTGGAAGTAGCTTGGAACTATCTTTTAAAACCTCGAGAATATTATCCTGATGGATCCAACTATAATTATCTTCCCACGTGGTATTGTGACAAGATTTAAGCTCTGGTTTTTTTTTAAGTTGTGGTATTTTCATTAGATCAAAAATATATGAATATAATAATTTATACAGTGGTTATATTAACCATTTTTTATTTTCTATTACGTTTAATAACCAACATTTCATCTAGGAAAATTTCAAAAGGCCTAAGATTTTTTATTATATTGGGATTATTTGCTTTAGCAGTTTTGTTTGCTATTGGTGGAAAATTTTTATTAACCTTACCTCTTACTTTGGCAAGTTTAGCTTTATTAAAATTAAAAGGTTTATCTATTTTCCAATTAATTTCTCTTTTCAGACTTATTCAGACATTAAGAAGATCTGGTCGCTTTTCTTTTAACCAAGCAGGCACCAATAACGTTTCGTCTATATCAGTTTCAGAGGCATACAAAATTTTAAATTTAGATATGAATAAAAAAGTTACCAAAGAAGATGTTAATAAAGCATATATAAAAATCCAAAAAAAGATTCATCCCGATATATCTCCTGAAACTTCAAGATTATCTTCAATTGTTAATGAGGCTAAAGATATTGTGTTAAACGATATTTCTTAAGCAATAATTTCTAAAAATCTCTCAAAAATTCTTTGTGGATCAATTTTATCTTTACCTAAAGTATTATGTGTTACTGTGTTTTCTCCGTCTGGAATTACCGGAAACATTTTTGAGCTATAATTTCCATAAATTAATGGAGTATCAGCCATTAAAGTAATCGTTTTAATACCTAAAGCTGAGGATAAATGACTAAAGCTCGAATCATTACAAATGGATACATTACAATTCTTAATTAACGGTAAAATTTCTTTAATGGTTAAATTATCTAAACGAGTACAAAAATTCTTAAATTTAGATTGCAAAATTTCGTTTAATACTTCCTGTTCTTCATTTGCCCTACCTGTTGCAAGAAAAAATCTGCAATTTTTCATATTTGATATCTTATCAATTACGCTTAAGAAAGTTCTAGCAGGAATTCTTTTTGTAGGTCCAGAACCACCAATGCCTAAGAGAATATTTGTAGTATTTTTATCTATTTGAAATTTTTGTGCTGCTTTAGAAATTAAATCACTATCGATTTGTACTTCAGGATCCTCATTAATGTCTAAATCTAAATTTTTTTTTAAAAATTTTTTAGGAGCCTCAATTATATGTTGTTTGTTTTTTGAGAACAATGGATACTGGTAAATTTGTGGAATACCAGATATCTTAGCAATCAAGTTAAATCTTAGAGATGAATTAAAAATAAAAACTTTATCAAATTTATATTTTTTTAAATCGTTTGCTAATTTAAAAATACCAAAAAAACCACCATGTCTATTATTTGTTTTATTATCTCTTTCTAGGGTAAGAATTTTATCAATATATTTTGTCTGGTGTAAATATTGATTGGCTTTAGAGTTTTCTTTTACCAATATACTTATTGGTGAATTAAATTTTTTGGACAAAGCCTTAATAAATGGTAAGAAAATTACGGTATCTCCAATACCCATTCTGCTCTGAACTGCTAATATTTTCATATAGTATTTATAAACTTTACTGAGTATATTTTTATATAAATTTTTATTATGACAAAAATAAGTGGAATTTTTGCTGCTTCAATGTCAGTGCTTAACAATGATTTAAGCCTGAATGTTCAAAAAACAATAATGCATGCTGAGAAGCTTATCGATCAAGGTTGTCATGGCACTGTAATCTTTGGCAGCACAGGTCAGTCTCAATTAATACCTATTTCAGAAAAAATTGACTTACTTAACAATCTCTCAAAAAGCAAATATCAAGATAGACATATAATTGGCACAGGTCTTAACTCTTTAGGTGAAACAATAAATTTTATGAGGATAGCAATTTCATTGAATCTAAATAAATTTTTAATTATGCCTCCCGCTTATTATAGTTATGGTGATACAGAGGTTTTGGATTTTTATTCTAGAATAATTAATTCAGTGCCAGATTGTAAAATTATTCTTTATAATTTTGAAAAACTTAGTGGTTATATATTTAGTTTGAAGTGTGTAGAGACACTTGTTAATAAATTTCCAAAACAAATAGTTGGGGTAAAAGATAGCTCTTACAATTTATATGAAAATTTAAAACTTAAAAATTTTTCAATTTTACCTGGTTCAGAAATTAAATTGTTAAAAGGATTGGAATTAGGATGTTCTGGTATAATAACTGCAACATGCAACGTTACAGCAGAATTATCCAGGCAAGTTTATGATGATTTTTTTGCAGGAAAAAAACAATTATATAATGATAAGTTATGCGATGTGAGAAGCACCTTTGATAAATATAATCTAATTTCTGGTTTACACACTTTCTGTGCACAAAACGACAATGTGTACAAAAATATTTTACCACCACTAAGTCTCTTAAATAAAAATGATGAAGAGGAATTAATGAATAGTTTAAAAGATTTAAAATTTTATAACAAACCAATACTGGCAGCTTAAAATGCAATTAGCAAGATTTCTTAACAAAGTTTTTAAAAAAGGTGGTTTTGTATTAACTGATGCTAATTCCAAAGACTATATTATTGGAGAACCAGACAATAACCCTATAAGACTAAAAATTTTAAATAAAAATCTTCATTATAAATTGTTATTTCATCCTGATTTATATTTTGGCGAAGCATATACCAACGGTGAAATTGTAATTGAAAACGGCACACTTACAGATTTTTTAGATCTTGCCTTAATGAATTTTGGAAGGGGAGAATTAAACTTTTTCAGTTATTTAATTAATAAATTAAGGGGATCATATAGATATTTAACTAACTTTAATTTTATTAAAAAATCCAAAATGAATGTATCTCACCATTATGATATTAAGGACGACTTGTATGACTTATTTTTAGATCCAAAAAGACAGTATTCTTGTGCATATTTTAAAAATGAGAATGACAGTTTGGAAACAGCTCAAAATAATAAAA
The DNA here is from genome assembly GCA_902617625.1 of uncultured Pelagibacteraceae bacterium. Classification (GTDB taxonomy): domain Bacteria; phylum Pseudomonadota; class Alphaproteobacteria; order Pelagibacterales; family Pelagibacteraceae; genus Pelagibacter. Next base: position 13,547 of record CACMXJ010000005.1, read on the forward strand.
TTCAACACATAATTAAAAAATTAAATATTAAACCCAATCAAAAAGTTTTAGATATTGGATGTGGCTGGGGTTCACTTGCCATCGATATAGCCAAAAGTGCTCAATGTGAAGTAACTGGTATTACTTTATCAAAGAACCAACTTAATTATTGTACCCAAAAAGCTAAAGAATTGAATTTAGAAAACCAAGTTAAGTTTAAACTAATGGATTATAGAGAGTTAAATGAAAAATTTGACAGAATTGTAAGTGTCGGGATGTTCGAACATGTTGGAAGGAAATTTTATAAAAAATTTTTCAAACAAATCGAAAAAATGTTGAAAGAAGACGGGGTTTCACTGATACACACTATTGGATCTGTAAATCCTCCAAGAGATCCTCATCCATGGATTACGAAATATATTTTTCCTGGTGGTTATACTCCAAGTTTAAGTGAAGTAACCAACCCTATTGAAAAAGCTGGCTTAATAGTAACAGATATTGAGGTTTTAAGGCTTCATTACGCACACACGTTGAGACATTGGAAAGAAAATTGCATAAAAAATAAAGATAAAATTATCCAAATGTTTGATGAAAAATTTTTTAGAATGTGGGAGTTTTATCTTGCTGGTTGTGAAATGGCATTCAAGTGGGGAGATCAAGTTGTATATCAATTTCAACTTACTAAAAATTATAGTTCAACACCTGTGACGAGAGACTATATTTATCAATAAATTATTGATAGGGTCATTTCTTCTTTGAAATGAAAAAAAAACAAAAAAAATCAAAAAAAAAGACAAAAACTAAAAAGAAAAATAAAGCTAAGAGAGCTAAAAGAAAAATAAATAAAATTAGAAAAAGCTCAAAAAAACAAAGAAAAAATAAGTTAATTAAAAAAAAGAAAAAAAATAAGTCTAAAAAACCAAAAAAAGTCAATTACCAACCAAAAATAAAAAAAAAACAGAAAGATAGCCTAGTCTTAAAACTAGTTAAATTTCAATTATCTCTCAAACCACAATTTAATTTCAAATTTAATTTTGGTTTGGAAAAAAGCATTCAGAGTTTTTTTGACAAGATTTCAGAGACAATTTCTAATTACAAGATATTAAAAACCGATGAAAAAAGAAGAATAAAAATAGAAAAAATTGAAAGGGAGAGAAAAGAAAAAATCGAGGAAGCAGAAAAGAAAAAAGAAGAAGAAAATTTAAGATTAAAACTGAGGGAGCAAACGCTAAGAGAAGAGGAGAGATTAGAAAAGCAGAGAACGAAAGATATAAAATTATTTTTAAGAAAAGAACAAGCGCTTTTAAGAATCGAACAAGCAGAAAAGCAAAAACAATTTTTAAAACAATTAAGATTAGATAAACAAATTGAAAAATTCAGAATAAGAGAAGTTAAAGAACTAGAAAAACTTGAGAAAATTTCCCTAAAAGAAAAAAGAGAAGATTATTCTGGGCTACAAGAGAGAATCGACAAACTTAAAGAAAAATACAGATTACTCAGAGATCAAAAAATCAAAGAAAGAGTTGAGGCGCTAGGTGTTAAACTTCAAGGTGACGAAGACAGAGAAACCTTATTAGAAAAAGAAAAAGCATATACATTGGCAAGACAAAAAGTTGAATTTGCACTTGAAAGTTTTTACAGAAGCGCAAGTAGTTTAGTATTTCAACTCAATAAAAGACATATTACACGAGATATGTCTATTTTTCGATGTATAGATAGACGATTTGAAACTGGAGAAGTTTTTATTAAATGGGACGAGTCATCAGATGATGAGTGGTTATTATTAATTTACATCAAAAATAACTCTCCAGATGAAGGAATTGTCATTGAAGACAAAACAAACCCTGAAAAAAATCTTTCCCATGAGTTTAGAAATGTAGACATCTTTAAAGCTTCAGACACCATGGTAGACTCTTTAACACAGCTCATAGCAAGGAAAAGAGCCAAAAATAATAATTAAACATTTATATTTAATTAGATATTATCTTGTATGATTTTAGGATCTGCCTTTTTAATAATTTTATATTTAGTTTTCAGATACATTATTGCGTGGATCACATATTATAATAATTTAGACCCAAGACTTGGTGAAAGTACGTGGCGATTTACTTATGATTATCCAGTAGTTGGTGAGAGAGACATTTCTGATCTGGATGATAAGGATTTTGTTAGATTAAGAAGAAAAAAAAATAAAATTATATTACTAATGTACTCAATAGTCTTAGTAATGTTTGTATCCTCCATGTCTTTATTAAGTAAATTTTTATTATTTTTCACAAGTTAGATTTTTTTAGTTGCTTTTTATTTTTTAAGTAAAGAAAAAAGGCTACTATTTCATATACAACTGAAAATATATTAAAGATGATTGGTAATTTAAAAAATTTATAGAGAAATTTATATTTTGGCATTTTTTTCCATAATAATAAAAATGCCTCTGCACCTCCTAAAACTTTCTCACCATCTTTGATATGAAGCCTTCTTAAAAGTTGTTTACTATCTTTAGAAGTTTCCTTTTCAGCCAACTCATTATCTGTAATATCAATCCAATCGATTTCATCTATTTTTTCTTTTTTATAAAGATCAATTTCGGCCTTACAAATTTTACAAGAATTGTTAAAATAAACTTTCATAATAACTGAATTTATTACTAATTTGTCTCAGATATGTACATGCGTAAAATACTCTAGTTGAAAATTTTATGAAACAATCTATTTAATGTCTCATATGAGTAATTTCTTTGAAAAATCTGACGTATCTAGAAAAGAGGCTGAAAGTATTATTTCTGACACTTTGCAAAAATGTGATGATGGTGAATTGTATCTGGAAAATTCAAAATCTGAGTCGATACTATTAGATGATAACAAAATTAAAAATTCTAGTTATAATTCAGATTTAGGATTTGGCTTTAGAGCTATATCTGATGAAGTGGTCGCTTATTCTCATTCTAATGAGATTTCTAAGAACTCTTTAAAACAATCTTCAGAAAATTTAAAGTCAACTTTAAAATCTGTCAAAGGTACTTACAATCATGAAATTCCTAAATCAAATAAAAAGTATTATGACAATATTAATCCTATAGAGCAAAAATCTCTTAATGAAAAAATTAAAATATTGAACTATGTAAATGATTATTTACGATCTAAAGGCGAAAAGGTTAAACAAGTTACAGCTAATTTTTTGGGAGAGCAAAAGTCTGTAGAAATAATTAGATCTGGTGGAGAGACTTTGTCAGATGTCCGTCCTTTAGTAAGATTTAATGTGTCAGTTATGGTGGAGAAAGATGGCAGAAAAGAAACAGGCGTATACGGTGTTGGTGGAAGGCAATCTTATGACTCATATTTAAAAGATGAAAATTGGAAAAGTGTTTGTGACGAAGCTTTAAGGATAGCATCAGTAAATTTAGAGAGTAAACCTGCGCCAGCAGGAGAGATGAAGGTTGTACTCGGACCTGGGTGGCCAGCAATATTAATTCATGAGGCTGTTGGTCATGGTTTAGAAGGAGATTTCAATAGAAAGAAAACTTCAGCATTTCATAATCTGATGGGCCAAAAAGTTGCAAGTGAAGGAGTTACAATTATTGATGACGGTACCATTGATAATAGAAGAGGCAGTCTTACAATTGATGATGAGGGAACACCAACAGAAAAAACTGTTTTAATTGAAAATGGAATTTTAAAAAATTTTATGCAAGACAGGCTCAATGCACGTTTGATGAAAACAAGATCTACTGGTAGTGGAAGAAGAGAAAACTATAGACATATAGTTCTACCAAGAATGAGAAATACGATGATGCTAAGTGGTAAGCAAACCCAAGAAGAAATGATTAAGGCAGTCGACAAAGGTATTTTTGCAGTAAGTTTTGGTGGTGGACAAGTTGATATTACATCTGGAAAATTTGTATTTAATTGCACTGAAGCTTATGAAATTGTTAATGGCAAAATTGGATCACCAATTAAGGGTGCAACATTAATTGGAGACGGTCCTTCAATTTTAAAAGAAGTTTCTATGGTAGGCAATGATATGATGATGGACCCTGGAATTGGAACATGTGGTAAAGCTGGACAAGGTGTCCCCGTAGGTGTAGCGCAGCCATCTATATTAATTAATAAGATGACTGTGGGTGGTACGAAACTTTAAATGGTTAAAGATCAAGAATTTTTAGAAACAAAAGCATCTTATTGTTTAGGTTTAGCAAAGAAATTAGGTGCAACAGACTCAAGTGTGGTTGTAAAGAATTCGATTTCTGAAACTGTAAATTTTAGAAATAAAAAATTAGATGAGTCTAATAGATCAGATGATCTAGGCCTAAGCATCACTACGTATATTGGTAAAAAAAAATCATCAATATCTTCCTCTAATTTGCTTAATGACAATTTAAATATTTTAATTGAAAAATGTATTGAGACTACAAAAAATACACCTGGGGATGAATTTAATTCTTTACCGGACAGGGATTTACTTGCAAAAGAAGTTAAAGACCTAAATCTTTATGATGAAACTCATATAGAAAATAGTCAAAAAATAGATTATCTAAAAAAATTAGAGGCTGCAGCTTCCAACGATAAAAAAATTGTTAATACTGAGTCTAGTTTTACTCAAAATAAATCTAATTTTGTTTTAGCAAACAGCGAAGGTTTTTGTGATGGTTACAAAACATCTTCATTTACAGCATCAAGTGTAACAGTTGCAAAAGATAAAAAAAGCATGGAAAGAGATTATGAATATTCTAGTAAATGTTTTTTTAAGGATCTAGATGATGCAAATGAATTAGGCAATTTAGCTGCTAATCAAACTATTAGAAAATTAAGTCCAAAAAAAATTGGGAGTGAGAAAATTGCTATAATTTTTGATAAAAGAATAGCTAAGGGAGTATTAAGTACTTTTGCAAGCGCTATTTCCTCATCAGCAATATCAAGAGGAACTTCTTTTTTAAAGGATAAAGTTAATCAAAAAATATTCTCAGATAAAATTAATGTATTTGACAAACCTGATATGCTCAAAGGATTAGGCTCAAGAAATTTTGATAGTGAAGGGGTAAAAACCGACACACTTAAATTAGTGGATCAAGGAATTTTGAAACATTATCTGATTGATACTTATAATGGAAAAAAATTAAATCTTAAATCTAATGGAAGATGTGGAGGAACAAGTAATCTTTATTTTGAAAATGGAAATATTAATTTTAAAGATTTACTGAATTCACATTCAAAAAGTCTTTACATTACCGAAACCATAGGACATGGAAGTAATATTGTAACCGGAGATTATTCAGTTGGAGCAACCGGGTTTTTAATTGAAAATGGTGAGTTTAAATCTCCAATAAATGAAATTACTATAGCAGGTAATTTTAAAGACATGTTTCAAAATATTACCTTAGCAAATGATTTGGAGTTCAAATATGCAACTAACTCACCAACCATGTTAATAGAGGGAATGGTTGTTGCTGGTAAATGAGTGAATTTTGTATAATTGGTTCTGGAATATCTGGATCCACAATTGCAAATCTTCTTAATAAAAAATATTCAGTAGTTTTGTTCGATAAAGCAAGAGGTCCTGGGGGTCGTGCATCTTTTAAAAGAATAAAAGGCAAAACAGGCTTTGATCATGGCACTCAGTATATTTCACCAAAAACTAAGGAATTTAAAAAATTTACAAAAGATTTAATAAAAAAAAGAATTTTAAAAGTATGGAGAGGCAAACATGTTTTTCTTAATTCAAAAAAAAAAGAAGATAAAAAACATTTAAAAGTAATTGGTAAAAATGGAAATAATGACATTAGCAAACATTTGCTAAAGAAAATTAATTGCAACTATCACAGTGAATTAAAAAAAATCTATTATAAAAATAAACTTTGGTATTTGTTATTTGACGATGGAAAATTAAGATCTTTTAAAAACTTAATTTTGACTTGTCCTTTTCCACAATTAAAAAAACTTTCTAAGAAATTTATTAATAACTCTTTTTTAAGAAAATCAATAAAAATGGATGCAAATATTACTACTATGATTGCAATAAAAAAAAACAAGAATTCAAATAGTAGCTATCTTTTTGAAGACTCAATTCTGGGCTGGGCAGGAAATGAAAACTCAAAAAAAAGATTTAAATCAAAATATGATTTATGGACTCTTCAAAGTACATTTAAATGGGCAAATAAAAAGATTAATAAAAACAAGAATAACAAAAAAGAAAATTCACAAATTATGATCGATAAATTTTTTAAACTTTCAAATATCAAAAAAACAAAAATTTATTATTCACTTAATCACGGTTGGCATTATTCTTCAAATTCGAGACCATTTAAAATTAAGAGTTTTTGGGATCCTAGGAAAAGATTAGGTGTTTGTGCCGATTGGTTTGTAGGACCTAGATTAGAGTCAGGATGGATAAGTGCACATGATTTATTTAGAAAAATCTCAAGAGAAATTAATTAAAATTCTTTAATTTATATTCCCAGTTACCCATTCTTGAATAGGATACTTTTAATATCATTAAATTTTTACGATCATACCAAATGTCAAAATCTAATCTTTTATCTTTCGGTATACTCATGTCTTTAGACTTCAGTGTAAAATGATCAACATCATAAACTTTTCCATAAAGATCTATTTTTTCTTTACCTAAAAAAGTTACAACTTGATCCTTAATACTCCCTGAGATAGGACTTATTTGAGAACTCGCTTGTAAAATTTTGTGATTCCACCAATTTCCAATCACGTTATCAGTTGAGGCTTCTCCATTATATGAAGAGCCTTTGATATCAAATTTTTTATTTTTTTGATCAAATGTTAAATAAACAAACTTCTTTTTGTCATTTTGTAAAGTTTTAGAATTATAAGAAACTAATTGATCTTTGAAATATTTTTCCTCGCTATAGCCTTCAACTTGGAAAACTGTTGCTCCCAAAAGTTTAACTACAAACTTAATTTGATTAGTAACAATAGTTTCTGATCCATTTCTATTGAAAAAATAATGATTATAGCCAATAAGCTCACCATTTCGAAAAATCTCCATCTCAATTTTGTTGTATTTAATGTAATGACCAATATGAGCGATTGAATTTGTTGGATAAATAAAAAGAAATAAAATGACTATAATTTTTTTCATTTAACAACTAGTTTAATAGACTTTATTAACAATAGAAATAACTTATTAAAATGTTTTTAAAAATTAAGAAAATACCAAGGGTCAATTGGAGTTCAGATAAGCCTTATAATTTTAAACCAAAATTCTCTACATTCTTTTTTTTATGTTTTGGCTTGATGTTATTTGGTCTTGGAGAAGGTCTATTAATTGTATCTTTTACTGGTGCTTCTCCATGGAGTGTTTTAGCTCAAGGTATTTCTTTAAATGTTAATTTGAGTATAGGAACAATAACATTTTTGATAAGTGTTGCAGTTTTAATTTTGTGGATACCGCTTGGTCAAAAATTAGGGATGGGGACAATACTTAATGCAATCATTATTGCACTGATGATCGATCTTTGTATAAAATTTGTTCCAACCCCATCTAATTACTTTTATCAATTAATTCTGGCAATAATTTCAGTAATAACCGTTGGGATTGGTGGAGGTATTTATTTAGTATCTAATCTTGGAGCTGGACCAAGAGATGGTTTGATGATTGGTCTCCAAAAAAAAACAAATTTACCAGTTGCTGCCGTAAGAGCATTCTTAGAAATTTCTGTTGTAAGTATTGGATGGTACTTAGGTGGAACTGTGGGAGTAGGAACTTTATTATTTGCTTTTGGAATTGGTCCTTGTGTTGCCTTAGGCCTGTATTTAGTTGATAAAATTTTCGATTAGGCTGCAGCGCCTGATTTTTCACTTCTCTTTCTCTCATGCGGATCGAGAATGGCTTTTCTTAGTCTACAAGAGTCCGGAGTGATTTCTAAAGCCTCATCAGTATTTAACATACTTAATTGCTCTGCGATGGACATTTTTCTTACTGGTGTGAGAACGACATTTTCATCTGTACCTTGTGTTCTCATATTAGTTAATTTTTTGCCTTTCATAACATTAATAATCATATCTCCAGGTTTAGGAGATAATCCCACAATCATACCTGGATAAACAGGATCATTATGAGTTACAAACATCTCTCCTCTAGCCTGTAAATTAAATATTGCAAATGCAACTGCTTTTCCTTGTTCCATTGAAATAAGTGCACCATTTCTTCTACCCTCCATTTCACCCTCAAATGGTCCATACGCATGAAAAATTCTGTTTATTACTCCATTACCTTTTGTAAGTGTTAGAAACCGGCTTGTGTATCCCATTAATCCTCTTGTTGGTGCATGAAAGATTAATCTTTTTTTATTTTTACCAGTATCTTTTAATTCTATTAATTTGCCTTTTCTTCTATTCATAGAGTCAATAATTTTTGATGAATGTTCTTCATCTAGGTCCATAGTTATTTCTTCTATTGGCTCAAGTTTGCTACCATTCTCATCTTTTTTATAGAGAACTTTTGGGGGACTAACTGTCATTTCAAAACCTTCTCTTCTCATCTGAGTAAGCAAAATTTCTAACATTAATTCACCTCGACCGCTTACAACAAAAGAATCATTACCCTCATTTTCTGTAAAAGTAATTCCAACATTATTCTGCGCTTCTTGAAGCAACCTATCTCTTATTTGAGTACTTGTAAGTTTTTTACCCTCAGTTCCTGCAAGAGGAGATGTGTTTACGGTAATGGTAATAGACATTGTTGGTGGATCGATTGGAGTAGCTTTGATAGGATCATTCACCTCAAGATTACAAATTGTGTCAGCAACATTTGCTTTTTCTAAACCAGCGACAACTACAATGTCTCCCGCCTCACCGATTTCGATTGGTACTTTTTTTGTGCCCTCATATCTAAAAATTTTAGTAAGTCTTCCCTCATCCACTTTTTCACCCTTTAAATTTATTGCCTTGATCGATTGATTAGCTTTTGCAGTTCCTTGAGCAATTCTTCCGACTAAGCTTCTACCTAAGAAATTGTCTGCATAAAGAAGAGTAGACAGCATTGCAAAAGGTTTTGTTTTATCAAGTTCAGCAGGTTTTACATGATCAATAATTTGATCTAATAAAGGATTTAAATTTTCCCTTGGACCATCAATTTCTTTGTCAGCCCAACCAGATCTTCCACTCGCATATAAAACTGGAAAGTCTAGTTGATCTTCATTTGCATCTAAACTTACAAATAAATCAAAAGTCTCATCTAAAACTTCATTAGCTCTTTGATCTGATTTGTCTAATTTATTGATTACAACAATTGGTTTTAAACCTTGTTTTAGAGCTTTAGAAAGCACAAATTTTGTTTGAGGCATAACCCCTTCAGCAGAGTCAATTAAGAGCAATGCACCATCCGCCATGCTTAAAACTCTTTCAACTTCTGCTGCAAAATCTCGGTGACCTGGTGTATCAATAATATTTATTCTCGAATCTTTCCAATTAATTGATGCAGGTTTTGCTAAAATTGTTATTCCTCTTTCTTTCTCAAGTTCACCCGAGTCCATTAATCTTTCGTCAACAACTTCATTTTCCCTAAAAGAGCCGCTTTGTTTCATCAGATTATCAATTAAGGTAGTCTTTCCGTGATCAACGTGTGCGATTATGGTGATGTTTCTAATATCTTTGCTCATAAATCCTGGCTCTTATACCTTAAAAATTTTTTTTGAAAACTTTAAAAAAACCAATAAATATTGGGATTTTGATCAAAAAATGTCGTTATTTTGTTTTTTTTGCCTTTTCTCTTTTTAATCTTCTTTTTTCTTTAAGAGTTAATTTTGGTTTTTTATTAAGACTTGAGTCCTTAAACGATTTCCCACTGTATCTTTTTGACATTGTATTATTTTAATATTTCCAAAAAAAAAGGCCATCAAAAGATGGCCTTTAAATTCTTTATATTTGAGATTGGGTTACATTCCCATTCCACCCATTCCTCCCATGCCACCCATGCCGCCCATTCCTCCAGGCATTCCAGCAGGAGCTGCATCTTTTTCTTCAGGTTTATCAGCTATCATAGCTTCAGTTGTAACTAATAATCCTGAGATAGATGCTGCGTCTTGTAAAGCAGTTCTAACAACTTTTACAGGATCAATGATACCTTTAGCGAACATATCACAATACTCCTCGTTTTGTGCATCGTATCCATGTGTCTTTTTATTTTGTTCTAAAAGTTTGCCTACAACTACTGATCCATCCACACCAGCATTTTTTGTAATTTGTCTTATAGGAGCTTCTAATGCTCTTCTTACTAAATCAACACCAGCTTTTTGGTCTTCACCTTTTGCTTTAACTTTCTCAAGTTCTTGAGCAGCATATAATAATGCACAACCACCGCCAGTAACAATACCTTCCTCAACAGCAGCTCTTGTTGCATTTAGAGCATCTTCAACTCTGTCTTTTCTTTCTTTTACCTCAACTTCTGTAGCACCACCAACTTTAATTACTGCAACACCACCAGCTAATTTTGCTAATCTCTCTTGCAGCTTTTCTTTATCGTAGTCTGAAGTTGTTTCATCAATTTGTTGTTTGATTGAGGAACATCTAGCTTCTATATCTGATTTTTTACCTGAACCATTAACTATAGTGCTGTTATCTTTATCAACCTTAACTTTTTTACAAGAACCAAGATCTTCAAGTTTAACATTTTCAAGTTTAATTCCTAAGTCCTCAGAAATAACTGAACCACCAGTAAGAATTGCTATGTCTTCAAGCATAGCTTTTCTTCGATCCCCAAATCCTGGTGCTTTTACAGCTACAACTTTTAAACCGCCTCTTAATTTATTTACTACTAAAGTAGCTAAGGCTTCACCCTCAACATCTTCAGAAATAATCATTAATGGTCTTCCAGCTTGAACAACAGCCTCTAAAAGAGGAACCATTGGTTGTAGGTTTGTTAATTTTTTTTCGTGTAATAGAATAAAAGGATTTTCTAATTCAGTTGTCATTTTATCACTATTCGTAATAAAGTATGGAGATAGATAACCTCTATCAAACTGCATACCTTCAACAACATCTAGTTCTGTCTCAATTCCTTTATTTTCCTCAACCGTGATAACACCCTCGTTACCAACTTTTTGCATTGCTTTCGAAATCATGGTACCAATTTCTTTATCACCATTAGCAGAAATAGTTCCAACTTGAGCAATCTCATCACTATCTTTTACTTTTTTAGCTGAGGATACAAGATTTTGTTTAACTACATCTACTGCAGCATCAATTCCTCTCTTCACATCCATAGGATTCATTCCTGCAGTAACATATTTTACACCTTCTTTTACAATAGCTTGTGCAAGAATAGTTGCTGTAGTTGTTCCATCACCAGCTTCATCATTTGTTTTGCTAGCAACTTCTTTAACCATTTGAGCACCCATGTTTTCAAATTTATCTTCAAGATCAATTTCTTTAGCAACAGAAACACCATCTTTTGTAATTCTTGGAGCACCATAAGATTTGTCCATAACTACATTTCTTCCTTTTGGTCCTAGTGTTACTTTAACCGTATCAGCAAGGATGTTTACTCCTCTAATCATTGCTGCTCTTGCTTCTGCATCAAACTTAACTACCTTTGCCATTTTATTTTCTCCTTTAAATTAAACTATTTACTTGAAATTCCCATAATGTCTGACTCTTTCATTATGCTGTATTCCTTGCCATCAATTTTAACTTCAGTCCCTGACCATTTGCCAAATAAAACTTTATCTCCAACTTTTACATCCATTGGTACCGTTTTGCCGTCTTCAGTTTTTATACCACCACCAACTGCAACTACTTTGCCTTCTTGAGGTTTTTCCTGTGCTGTGTCAGGTATGATTATTCCACCAGCAGTTTTTTCACTGCTATCTAAAACTTCTATTAAAACTCTATCGTGTAATGGTCTAAATTTCATAAATTCTCCTTATTAATATGGTCTTCATATAGAGACTGGCTTTACTATTTCAAGATATAGTTAAAAATTAGTTAGTTAAAAAATAAGGGAATTTGTAGGTTTTATGGTTTATAGATTAATTTCATGACTAAAAATTTAGATAATGAAGGTCTGAGTTCTATCGCAGACAATTATCAGCTATTTTATGTTGACTTATGGGGAGTGGTCCATAATGGGGTTACTCTACACCTTGAGGCAATAAAAGCTCTTAAAGAAATCAATAAAAAAAGAAAGGACTATATTTTACTCACGAATGCTCCTAGACCTAATCATGCTGTTAAATCTTTTTTAGAGAGGTTAGGCATGGAAAAAGAGATTAGAGACCATGTTTTTACCTCTGGTGAGGCAGCCCTTATTTATTTAAAGAAAAATTTAATTAATAAAACTTTTTTTCACGTGGGGCCCCCAAGAGATTTTGATTTATTCAAAGATTTCGAAAAGATGAAATTAAATAATATAGATAAATCTGATTATATTTTGTGTACAGGATTATTTGATGATCAAGATGAAGATTTAAAATATTATAAAAATTTGTTCGAAAAAAATATTCAAAAAAAAATGATTTGCACAAATCCGGACCTGATCGTTGACAGAGGAAACACTAGAGAATTTTGCGCTGGTTCTGTTGCAATGGTTTTTGAAAAAATGGGTGGAGAAGTTGTTTACTTTGGAAAACCTTATCCTGAAGTTTATAATCAATCTATCGATAACAAAAATAAGAAAATTCTCTCTATAGGTGATAATTTAAATACTGATATAAAAGGAGCAAACCTTTTAAATTATGACTCCTTAATAATTTCAAATGGAATTCATAAGGATGAGATCAAAGAAAAAGGAATTGAAAAAGTTGCTAAATCTTACGAAGCAATTTGTAATTATATTCAATCAGAGCTGAAATGGTGAATTCAAAAAAAATATTTAAAAATTTTAATATCGATACTAGATACAAAAATTCAATTATATTAATTGGTAACTTTGATGGAGTTCATAAAGGACATCAAAAATTATTTTCATTAGCTAAAAAATATAAAAAAAGATATTCATCAAAAATTGGTGTCTTAACTTTTGAACCGATGCCAAAGATGTTTTTTAATAAAAATCTAAATAATTTTAGAATATCAAGTTTACAACAAAAAATTGATAATCTTAAAGATCTCAATGTAGAATTTATGATTATAAAAAAATTTGATAGAAAATTCTCGAAAATAAAATCTATAACTTTCATAAAAGAAATTTTGGGAAAAAAGTTAAAACCAAAATTTATTTTTGTTAGCAATAATTTTAGATTTGGGAACAAGAGAGAAGGTAACGTTAGACAATTAATTAAATTTGAGAGGATGTGTGGTTATAAGGTGGTAAAACCACAACCATTGTTAACCAATAAGAAAATAGCATCTTCATCATTGGTTAGAAAACTTTTACAAGAGGGAAAATTAGAAAAAGCTAATAAAATTTTGAATAGAAATTGGTCAATTGTAGGAAGGGTTCAAAGGGGAAGACAGCTAGGAAAAAAAATTGGTTTCCCAACCGCAAACATTGATATTAAAGATTATATTTTAGCCTGCCCAGGCGTATATGCAGTAAAAGTAAAACGGAATGGTAAAAATAATTATTTAAAAGGAATTGCTAATTTAGGCTATCGACCAACATTTAATGGAAAAAAAATATTATTAGAGGTTCATCTATTTAATTTTTCTGGAAATCTTTATAATAAGTATTTAACAGTAGAATTTAAAAAATTTATTAGAAAAGAAAAAAAATTTAAAAATGTTGAACTGCTTAGAAGACAAATTAAAACTGATTTATTGATAGCAAAAAAATAAAATGAACAAATCACAAATTAATCTTCCTAAAACCGCTTTTTCGATGAAAGCAAATTTGCCAACAAGAGAACCAGAAATTTTAAAACTTTGGCAAAAAATAAATCTTTATGACGAATTAAGAAAATCTAGAAAAGGAGAGGAAAAATTTGTTCTTCACGATGGTCCTCCCTATGCGAATGGCAATATACACATGGGAACAGCTTTAAATAAAATTTTAAAGGATATAATTGTGAGATTTCATCAGATGGATGGTAAAGACTCTGTTTACGTTCCTGGATGGGACTGTCATGGATTACCAATAGAATGGAAAATTGAAGAACAATACAAAAAAAATAAGAAAAACAAAAATGAAGTTCCGATCGTTGAATTTAGAAAAGAGTGTAGAGCTTTCGCGGAAAAATGGATAGATATTCACAAAGATCAATTCAAAAGATTAGGAGTTGTTGGAGATTGGGATAATTATTATTCTACTATGAGTTTTGATGCAGAAGCTCAGATAGTAAGAGAGTTAGGTAAATTTTTAAAAGAAGGAAGTTTGTATAGAGGTTTTAAACCTGTTTTATGGTCAACTGTTGAAAAAACTGCTTTAGCAGATGCAGAAGTTGAATATCAAGATCATAAGTCAGATACCATATATGCATCTTTTCCAGTTAAATCATCAAACATCAAAGAATTAAACAATAGTGAAATTGTAATTTGGACAACAACCCCATGGACTATCCCAGCCAATAAAGCTTTAGCCTACAACGAAAGCTTAGATTATTCATTAGTTGAAGTAAATGATGATGGAGATTTTAAAAACAAAAAAATTGTTATTGCAGATGCATTAATAGACTCAGTTGTAAAAGATACAAAAATCCAAAGTTTCCAAAAATTAAAAAATTTTAAAGGTAAAGATTTGAAAGGTACAATATGTAATCACCCCTTTTTAAATCTTGGTTATGAATATGACATACCTATGTTAGAAGCACGTTTCGTAACTACAGAACAAGGTACGGGAATTGTCCATTGTGCGCCAAGTCATGGTCCTGATGATTTTAATTTATGTATGAATAATGGAATTAAAGCAATTGAAACAGTTGATGGTGATGGAAGATATACAAAAAATGTATCACTTTTTGAGGGGATACATATTTTCAAATCAAATTCTATTGTGATTGAAAAATTAAAAGATCAAAAAAAATTATTATCAAGCGGCGAACTTGTTCACTCCTATCCTCATTCGTGGAGGTCTAAAGCACCACTAGTTCACAGAGCAACTCCCCAGTGGTTTATTTCTATGGATAGTCATAAGCTTAGAAATAAAGCTTTAAAAGCAATTGATGAAACAACCTTCTATCCTAGCAAAGGAAAAGAAAGATTAAAATCGATGATTGAAACAAGACCTGATTGGTGTGTTTCAAGACAAAGAGTATGGGGAGTTCCATTACCTATTTTTATCAACAAGAAGACAAGTGAAATTTTGATTGATGATGAGGTTTTTGATAATATTGCAAAAATTTACGAAAATGAAGGATCTGATTGTTGGTTTTCGGATGATCCACAAAAATTTCTTGGAAAGAAATATAAAGCTGCGGATTTTGAAAAGTTAAGTGATATCGTAGAGGTATGGTTTGATAGTGGATCTACACATTCATTTGTATTGGAAAAAAGAAAAGATTTAAAGTGGCCTGCATCCATGTATCTTGAGGGTTCTGACCAACATAGGGGCTGGTTTCATTCATCTCTTTTAGAGTCTTGTGGAACAAGAGATCGTGCACCCTTTGAGTCTATTCTTTCTCATGGTTTTGTAGTTGATGGCAAAGGTTTAAAAATGTCAAAATCTTTGGGAAATGTAATTGCGCCCGAAGATATCTTAAAAAAATATGGAGCTGATATACTTAGA
The DNA here is from genome assembly GCA_902617625.1 of uncultured Pelagibacteraceae bacterium. Taxonomy (GTDB): domain Bacteria; phylum Pseudomonadota; class Alphaproteobacteria; order Pelagibacterales; family Pelagibacteraceae; genus Pelagibacter. The sequence goes on from CACMXJ010000005.1 coordinate 29,150, forward strand.
ATTTGGGTTGCTTCCTCAAATTATTCTGAGGATCTTCGAATAGACTATTCAATACTAGATCAACATGCCGAGTCTTATAGAAAAATAAGAAATACATTTAGATATTTGCTTGGAAATCTTAATGATAATTTTGAACAAATAGATTTAGAAAAAATTAAAATTGAGAATTTACCCGAACTAGAGCAATTTATGCTTAATAAAATTTACAATTTAAATTCTAAATTTAATATGTATTTCAAAGATTATGATTTTCATAATTTATATAAAGAATTATTGAATTTTTGCACCGTAGATTTATCTGCTTTTTATTTTGATATAAGAAAAGATACTTTGTACTGTGATCCAATAAATTCTGAAAAAAGAAAATCTACACTTATATTGTTAAATATTATTCTTAATTCTTTAATAAGATGGTTTGCACCAATATTATCTTTTACAACTGAAGAGATTTATCAACTTATTTCAAAAAACAAAAAGAGTATTCATCTTGAAAAATTTTTAAATTTTCCTGAAAAATTTAATAATTCAAACCTTAATTTTAAATGGGAACAATTAATCAAAATAAGGGATATTTGTAATCTGAGTATTGAGCAAAAACGAGCAAGTAAAGATATAGGATCTAGTTTGGAAGCAGCTTTAATTGTGAAACTAAATAAAAAGAATCAGAAATTTTTGAAAAATATTGACCTTTCAGAACTTTGCATAACTTCATCAGTCAAAATTGAGAATAGTGATACAAATGAAATAATTGTAGAAACAAGCAAAGCAAAAGGTGAAAAATGTCCAATATGTTGGAAAATCAGAAGCACACCATGTGAAAGACCGAATTGTAAATAGAATGTTAAAAAAACATTTAGCAGATCTTTCAATTATTATTTTTATTTTTTTAATCGATAGAGTTAGTAAATTATTGATCATTAATTCTCCAGAAACTTATGAACAATATGGCATTAGTGTTACATCCTTTTTAAATTTTAATTTGATTTGGAATGAAGGTATCGCTTTTGGTCTATTTTCTTTTGACGAAAAATTATATTATAATTTATTAACTATTTTTATAATTTTGGTCACAACTGTCATTATTTGGTTAATGTTTAAATCAAAAGGATTTGAAAAATACAGCTTTATCATGATTATAGGAGGTTCATTCGGAAATATTTTCGATAGAATTTTTTATTCTGCTGTGCCTGATTTTATAGATATACACATAAACAATTTTCATTGGTTTATATTTAACGTTGCTGATATATTTATTACACTTGGTATATTATGTTTAATTAGTATTGAAATTTTTGGTAATAAAAAATTTAAAAATGAAAATTATTAGTAATATTTTAAAAATTTTAGTAGTTAGTTTATTGTTGTTCTCATGCTCAGGTGCTCTAGATGGATTTAAGTTGAAAAAAAAATCCACATCTGGAGATGAATTTTTGATTCAAAAAAAAGACCCATTGGTTTTACCTCCAGACTTTTCTAAATTACCAAATCCGGATAATGAAACTAAAGAAACTGATAAAGAAGAGTCTCAAGTTGAGATAGTGTTTAAAAATGATAACTCTAAAAATGATGAAAATAATGACACTAATTCATCAAGTACAGGATTAGAAAAAAGTATATTAAAGAAAATACAAAAACAATAATGTTAACTAAATTCGTTTCCTTTAGAGGTTTTATAAAAAAAAAGAAAAATAAAAGTTTACAAAAATATCTCAAACATATTATTAGTTCTGAAGATGAGGTGATTATTTCTTTATCTAAAGAATATAAATACAGCTACACAAAAAAATTTTTAAAAAAATTTAAAAAATTTAAATTTATAAGAATATTTGGAATGGGCGGCTCATCGTTAGGAGCACACGGAATTTATGATTTTTTAAAATATAAGATTAAAAACGATTTTTTTTTTATATCTAACTTAAGAAATATAAAATTTCCTTCAAAAAAAAAATATTTAAATTTGATTATTTCTAAATCTGGGAACACATTAGAGACAATCGTTAATTCAAATATATATATAAATAAGAATGAAAAAAATATTTTTATTACCGAAAATAAAAGAAGTATTCTTAAAGATATCGGCTTAAAGCTTAAGAATGAAATTATAGATCATAATAATTATATAGGTGGAAGATACTCAGTTTTATCAGAAGTAGGAATGTTGCCAGCAGAATTAATGGGATTAAATGTTAAAAAATTTAAACAATTAAATAATTTAATAAAGAACAAATCTTTTTTTGACTCTGTCATAAGCAATGTTCAAAATATTTTGGAACTTATCAGGTTTAAAAAAACCAATTCTGTGATTTTAAATTATGATGAAACTGCCGATAATTTCTTAAAATGGTATCAACAATTAGTTGCAGAAAGTTTAGGAAAAAAGGGAAATGGGGTCTTTCCCATAATATCAACAATGCCAAAAGATAATCATAGTTTAATGCAATTATATCTAGAGGGACAAAAAAATAATTTTTATACTTTCTTTTATTCTCAAGAAAAGCTAGATGCTAAAATAAATTCTAAAATAATTCCAGAAGATGTTAAATTTCTAAAAAAAAAAAAATTAAGCAATATTTTGTTCTCACAAATTATTGCTACTCAAAATGTTTTTAAAAAAAAAAATATACCTTTTAGAACTTTTTTTATTAAAAACAAAAGTGAGGAGGCACTGGGAGAGTTATTTTCTTTTTTTGTTATTGAGACAATTTTGCTCGCAAAAGCACTAAAGATTAATCCTTACAACCAACCATCTGTTGAACTGATAAAAAAAGAGACTAAAAAAATTCTGATTAGATCTTAATTTAAGAAATAAACTTTTGAAATCCCATAATTTCGAACATCTAAAACCTTTACTTTTTTGCTAATCTCTAATTTATCTTTTTTGTGTCTGTGAATTATCATTAAACCATCATTTTTAAGAATTTTTTTTTCTATAATCTTTTCGATTAGTTTGTTTATTCTTAATTCCTTATATGGTGGATCTATAAATATAATATCAAATTTTTCATTAATCTTTTTGTTCGATTCAAAAAATTCAAAACAATCAAATTTAAAAACTTTAAAATTATTACTATTTTTAAAAAAAATTAAATTTTTTTCCAAAACTTTGATTGCCTCAAGATAATTTTCAAAAAAATAAACATTTTTAGATCCTCTCGAAAGACATTCTAACCCAAAAGAGCCTGTGCCAGAAAATAAATCTAAAATTGAAGAATTTTCTAATTTTTTTTTAATTATATTTGAATGATCTAACAAATTAAATATAGAGACTTTAACAAGGTCCTTTAATGGTCTTGTCGTTTTATCTTTCGGTAGAAATAACTTTCTTCCTTTTAATTTTCCAGAAATAATTCTCATCACTCAAAAATTTTATATCCAATATCTTTTCTGAAATATCCATTTTTCCAATTCAAATCATTTATTAAATTGATTAAGTCATCTCTACTTTGTTTTAAATTTTTAGACTTAATCACGAAATTTAGGACTCTGCCTCCATTAGAGTAAATCCTTGAATTTTTTATTTTTGTACCTGCATGGAAAATATAATTGTTATTTTTAAGTTTGATTTTTTCTAATTTTTTTATTTCAACATTATTTTGAAATTTTTCGGGATAACCTTTAGAACACAAGACAATACAAATACTTTTTTCCACAAACCATTCTAAATCTATAGATCCTAATCTTTTGTTAATAGTGGCATCAACTATCTCTAAAAAATCTGTTTTTAATCTTGGTAAAATTGTTTGGCATTCGGGATCACCCATTCTTACATTATATTCAATTAAAAAAGGCTCTCCTTTAACAATCATTAACCCAGCATATAAAAATCCTACAAATTCTGTTTTTAAATCTTTTAAAGCTTTTAGTGTTGGTTCAATTATTTTTTTTAATATTTTTTTGTCTAATGTTTTATTTTCAAGACGGGAAGGTGAATAAGCGCCCATTCCACCAGTGTTCTTACCTTTATCACCTTCAAGAGCTCTTTTATGATCTTGTGCGCTGCCAAACTTTTTATAGCTAATTCCATCTGAAATTATAAAAAAACTCATTTCTTCTCCCTCTAAAAATTCTTCGATTAATACCTTTTTAGCTTTTCCAAATTTTCCATCAAATATCTCTTTTATTGCATCTTTAGAGTTTTTTAAGTTTTCACAAATATAAACACCTTTTCCAGAAGCTAAGCCGTCTGCTTTTACCACAATAGGAAACTTACATTTTTTTAAAAAAGACATACTTTTTTTTATATTGTTAAAAACTCCAAAATTTGCTGTTGGAATTTTGTATTTTTTACATAAATTTTTTGTAAATATTTTTGATCCTTCAAGTTTAGAAGCAGCTTTATTAGGACCGAATACTTTGATTTTATTTTTTTCTAAAAAATCTACTATTCCATCAACAAGTGGTTTTTCAGGACCAACAATGATAATTCCTATTTCAAGTTTGTGGATTAATTTTTTAAATTCTCCAAAATTAGTAAGGTCAATTTCTATATTTTTTGCAATAAAGCTTGTTCCAGCGTTTCCAGGAAAACAGTAAATATTTTTGATTTTTTTTGATTTTTTTAAGGAAATACAAAGAGCATGTTCTCTTCCTCCACTTCCAATTATTCCAACATTCATATAAATATATATAAACTAAAAATGTTAAAAAAATTAGCGAAAATAAAATATTTACCTAACAATTTTAAAATAATAGAAAATGGAGATCATGTATTATGTGCAGTTTCTGGCAAAAAAATTTCTTTAGAAAATTTAAATTATTGGAACGTAGACACTCAAGAGGCGTATTACTCTTATAAAGAAGCTCATTTAAAAAGAGAGGAAAAATAATAGTTAATTAAATTTTCCATCTATCATGAGTCCATATCCATTGTTCTGGATTAGACATAATCATTTTTTCCAATATTTTATTAAGTTTAAGAGTTATGTTGTTAATTGAGTCATCTTTTGGAAATTTGATAATATTAATGATTTTTAATTTAAAAGTATCATCAGGCAACCTTTCAATGTAAATTGGCACGACAGAAGTATCAAATTTCTTTATAAATTGAGCTGGAATTGTGGTTGTTAAAGCTTCTTTTCCAAAAAAATTTGATTTTATCCCCTCCGAAACTCTTTGATCAATCATTAATGCGATGGAAGTCCCGTTTTTAAATTCTTTAAGCAATTCTTTTGTTCCTGAAATTCCCTTTTTTATTTGTTTTTTACAAATATATTTTTTTCTAATTCTCTCCATTATTGGATTTAGGAAAATATTATTTAAAGGTCTGTATATTGCAGCTAAATTAATATTCGATTTTTCTAAATGCATCGCCATTAATTCAAAGTTGCTGAAATGACCCGATACAAATATTACTGGTTTATTTTGTAATTTAATTTTTTCTAGCTCTTCTTGATTTTCGATAACTATTTTTTTTGAAAATTTTGGGTCAGTTCGAAAATTTTTTATAAACATATATTCTGAAAAAATTTTCCCATAATTCTCCCACATCATTTCAATGATTTTATTTTTTTTGTTTTTATTTATATTTTGTAAAACTATTGATAAATTATTATATGATATCCTTTTGGCTCTAAATAGTGGACCAATTAATTTAAAAATAAAACTTGAAATAAATCGAGAAATTTTTAATCCTAATATTTTCAATATCATTAAGAAAAAAATAATGATTATAAATTCAACAAAATATTTAATTTTTTTCATTAATTATAGATTTAATAAATTCAATAAGTTTATTTTCCTCAGAAATCTCTAAGTCTATTTCTACGAAACTAATTTTTTCTTTAAAGTGATTAGGAATTTTAATGTAATCTTTTTCAGTAGTAATAATTCTCATATTTTTTTTTTTAGCGAGTTCTATGATTTCAAGAATATCTTTATTTTTATAGTTATAATGATCTGTAAAAATTTTCTCTTCAACTATATTAAAATCATTTTTTATTAAAATTTCTTTGAAACTTGTTGAGTTACCAATCCCTGAAAAAAATAGATATTGATCAGATCTTTTAAACATATCAATATTTTTTATTTTTACATAAGTATTGAAAATTTCAATTTTTGGATTTATGCTTTTAATTTTTGATATTATTTCACTTAAATCTTTATTTCTGTCCAAGATCTTTAAAATTACACCATCATATTTTCTCAAACTATTAATTTTTTCTCTTAAAGGCCCTGCAGGTATTAAAAAACCATTCCCAATAAAATTCTGACTATCAAAACAAACGAACTTTAAATTGTAATCTATCGTCTTATCTTGCAAACCATCATCAAAAATAATTAACTCATAATTTTTTTCTATTGCATGTTTTATAATTTCTTTTCTATTTTTTAATGAGATAATCTGTGACTTATTTTTTAGTAATAAATATTCATCTTGTTGATTAGAATAAAATTTTTTTGCATTCACAACATTATAATCATTATCTTTTAACAATTGATATAATTTTAATGTAGCAGGGGTTTTTCCCGTGCCCCCTAGATATATATTTCCAATGCATATAGTTTTAATTTTATCAAACTTCTTTTTTGAATATAAATTAGAAATAAAAATGTTTATTTTTATAAGTATAGTTAATGGTAACAGTAAGTAAGCTAAATAATTTGGTTTTCTTAAATCCCAAAATTTAGGTTTATTTAAATTCATCAAATAATTTTTAACAGACTACTTTGTAAGTTTTATTTAAAATATTTTTTCCAATCAAATAAAAATTTTTTTTTATTTTCTTAGGTTGAGTTTTATTTTTGAAGGTTACACCTAGTAAATTTGCAAGACTTTTATAATTGTTTACTTTTTTAGATAAATTTTTGTTTTTTAAAAACCAATAAATTTCTTTGAAATTAGATACGTTAGGACCATGAAATATATTGCAACCATATCTTACAGCCTCCAATGGATTTTGCCCACCACGATTTATCATTGAACCTCCTAAAAATACATTGTTACACTCTTTATAAAATGATTTTGTCTTACCATAAGAATTCACTAAATAAACGTCTGTTTTAGAACTTATTTTTCTTTTAGGTTCATCAACATGCACTTTCAGTTTAAGACTCTCGAGCTCCTTTTTAATTGTATCAACTCTATTAATATGCCTAGGTATAATTATTGTTAAAAGATTTTTATATTTTTTATCTAGATATAAATGAGTTTGTCCACAAATTTTTTCCTCGTTATAGTGGGTACTGGAAGCACACCACGCATTTTTTGACTTTATAAAATTTCTCAAGTTTTTATCTAATGTAGGACTAACACTTTCTGACTGACTGAATTTAATATTCCCAAAAAATTTTATATTTTGGGCTCCCAGCTTTTTTAAATATCTTTTTGATTCTAAACTTGATGACAAGCAAATTTTGAACTTACTAAATAATGATTTTGCAAAATTTGGTAAAATTAGCCATCTGTGCAATGTTTTTTTTGTTATTCTGCCGTTCAAAAGTATCATTGGAATTTTTTTGTTATGTAAATTATTAACTGTGTTTGGCCATATTTCAGAGTCTATAAAAAAAACTTTGGATGGTTTCCAATGGTTAATAAATTTTTTTGAAATAAAATTACAATCTATTGGAAAAAATTGGTGAATTGTTTTTCTAAATCTAAATTTTTTTATTATGTTTGATGAGCTCACAGTATTAGAAGTAATAAGAATTTGATTAATTTTTTTATTTTTTTCAAATTTTTCAATTAAAGGTAGTACACTTTGAATTTCCCCAACACTTGCCCCATGAAACCAAATTAGTTTTCCAGATTTCTTTTTTTTTGAAAAAAAGCCTAATTTTTCTTTAAATCTATTGGGATCTTCCTTTTTTTTTATTAGTCTTAAAATTAATATAATTGGTGAGAAAAAAAGAATAGTGTTTATTAAAAGTCTATAGATGAAAAGCATTACATCTTAATTTGTTTATTATAAAAGTTTTTATAGATTGGTGAGTTTTTCATTAATTCCTCATGACTCCCTTCAGCTACAACATTACCAGATTCTATTACATATATTTTATTCGAGTTTAATATTGTTGACAGCCTATGAGCAATGACGATAGTTGTTTTGTTTTTTGTTAGATAACTAATTGCTTTTTGTATTTTATCCTCCGTTTCGGCGTCAAGTGAAGAGGTAGCTTCATCTAACAAAATAATTTTACTTTTTTTTAAGATCGCTCTTGCAATTGATATTCTTTGTTTTTCACCTCCAGATAATCTAATTCCATTTTCACCAATTTTTGTGTCATATTTGTCTTCTAATTTTTCAATAAATTCAGATGCAAATGAGAGTTTTGCAGCGTTATAGATATCCTCATCACTTGCATCCATATCAGCATAAGCAATATTATTTTTTATTGTATCATCAAATAAATTTGTATCTTGGCTCACAAATGAAATTTGATTTCTTAAGGATTTAATTTTTGTATTATAAATTGATTGATTATCAATAGTGATATCACCTTTGTGTGCATCATATATTCTTGGAATTAAATTTAGAATTGTAGATTTACCACTTCCACTATGGCCAACTAGCGCTGTCATTTCTCCACCATACATCTTTAAACTTATATCCTTTAAAGTAGCTTTTGGTAAATTTTCATTTTTTATATTGTCATAAGAAAATTCTATATTTTTGAATTCAATATTCCCATTTTCTAAAGTTAAATCTTTATCTCCATTGTTTTGTTTAAGCTCAGATTTCTCATCAATTATTGGAAGCACTCTTCTAGCTGATGCTATACCTTGATTTACAGATATATTAAGCGTTGCTAATGACCTTACTGGTTGATAAGCAAGCATCATAGCAGCTAAAAATGAAAAAAAGTTACTAATCTCTAATTCATCTCGAATTATTAGTTTTCCAGAATAAAAAATTAATATTGCAATTACTATACCGGTCATTGTTTCCATAATTGGTGAAGCTCTAACTAAAACAATCGCCATTTTTCTACTTTTTTCTTTAACGTTTTCTAAAAAAACTTTAGCTCTACTTTTTTCATACATTTCCTTTTGAAAAATTTTTATTAATTTGTGATTTTTAAACATATCTATAAGATAAGCACTTAATAAACCTGCCCACTCCATTTGTTGATATGAAACTTTGGAAATTCTTTTCCCCAATGATCGAGCAGCGATAGAAGCTAAAGGTATCATTATTATTGCTATAAGAGATAATTTCCAGTTTTGATAAAACATTACAGACAGTAACCCAATTAATGTTAGACTATCTTTAAACAGATTTAATATTACTGTACTAATCAAATTTGTTAAAAGACCCACATCGTTAGTCAAATTTGAAATAAATTTTCCTGAATGTTTGTTGTCGATTAATTTAGTATCTGCATCAATTAAATTATTTAGCATATTTACCTGAACATCTTTTCTCACTTCTTCTGAAACACCTATCATTATCATCTTAGCTAAATATAAAGATAGGCCTTTCGCGGCGAATGCTGTTACAATTAATATTGGAATTATATAAATTAATGTTTGATCTTTTTTAATAAAAATTTGTTTTATAGCTGGATCTAATAGATAAGCAATTGCTGATGTGCTTCCAGCAACAGCAACTGAAAGCAATAAAGCTAAAAGAATTTTTTTTAAATGTCTTTTCGTATAATCTTTGTAAAGTCTTTTTAAGATATCTATATTTGTCATTAGTTTAATTTACCTACTAGTAAGGAAATAAAAATTATCAATCCAAGAAAGTTGTTTGACTTAAATATCTTTAAGCAAATATTTGGATTATTTGAATTAAATTTTTTTAATTGAATGAAATACATATGAGAAATAATAAGTATTAGTGATAAAAAATAAAATTTATTAAATTCATTTAAAAATCCTACAAAGATCAAACTTGATAGAAAAATTATGTAACATAGATATAAAAAGACAATAGGATTAGATTTAAATTTTATTGATGTTGATTTAAGTCCAATAATTTCATCATCTTTAATATCTTGAAACCCATATATTGTGTCGTAAGCAAGTGTCCAAAATATGGCTCCAAAATAAAATATAAGTGGAATTAAATTAATTTCAGGATTTATAGATGTCCATCCCAAAATCAAACCATAATTGAATGTTATACCTAAAAATAGTTGTGGCCAGTATGTAAATCTTTTCATTAATGGATAAGTAAATGCCAGTGGCATTGATGCTAAAGCAATAATTATTGTAAAAAAGTTAAAATTAATGAGCACTAAAAAAGCTAGTAGACATAAAAGAGTTGCATAAAATAATCCAAGTTTAACAGATATCTTACCCGAGGCTATAGGTCGATCTTTTGTTCTAAAAATTTTTACATCAAACTTCCTATCAAAAACATCATTTACAATACAGCCTGCTGATCTCATTAAAATTGCTCCTAGAAAAAATAGCATCAGATAAATAAAATAATATTTTAAACTTGTGGAAAAATCGTAGCCTATTGTTAAACCCCATGCACAAGGCCAAAATAATAACATATATCCTATTGGTTTTTTTAGTCTTGTCAGCTCAATAAAAAGATTTAATTGGTTCATAAAATTTTACTTGTAAATAACAAAGCCAAGATTGATAATCAAATTGATTCGTATGAATATAGATTACACAGTAACCGCATTAATGTTCCCTGCGATTCCCCTTATAATGGGAGTCTATTCCAATAGATTTCATACCCTTAGTTCCTTAATAAGAAAAATACATGATGAGTATGTATTTGAAAAGCACACACCACCTGAATGGAGAGATCAGTTATTAAATTTAGAAAAAAGAATAGGTGTTTTGAAATTATGTATCTTATTCGCTGCTTTTGGATTTTTATTTAATATGTTAACAGTGTTTGGTCTTTATTTAGAAGAACTCTTTATTGCAAGGATAATCTTTGGTTCATGTTGTTTATCAATGATGATTTCAATCATATTCTTCATTATGGAAATTCAAATTTCAACTAAAGCTCTAAGGCTTCATCTTTCAGATATGGATATTCAATTTAAGGAATAATGACTGCAGGACCAGTTAATAATCTTGCTTCTAGATCTTTATGGGCTTGAGCAGCATCCTGAAGTGAATACTTTTTTGAAATTTCAACATTAAATTTTTTTGATAAAACTGCATCAAACACTTTTTTTCCTGACTCAACAAGTTCCTCTCTTTTGATTGTATAATGAGCGATAGATGGTCTAGTAAAAAATAATCCCTTAGCATTAATATCTTTTTTTACATCAATTGTATCAACATATCCCGAAGCATTTCCGAACGCTACCATCATTCCTCTAATTTTTAATGTCTCAATTGAACCTTTAAAAGTTTTTAACCCAACACCATCATAAACAACATCTATAGCATTTTTTCCTAAAATTTTTTCTATTTCCTCTACAAAATTTTTTTCAGAATAATTAATTACGTGATGACAACCATTTTTTTTAGCAATCTCTTCTTTGGCTTTTGAGCCTACAGTTCCAATAACTTCAGCACCCAATGCATTAGCCCATGGACATAAAATCTGGCCAAGTCCACCTGCAGCAGCATGATATAAAACTTTATCACCTTTTTTTAATGGATATGCTCTATGTAGCAAGTACTCCGCAGTAATTCCTTTTAATGTAATGCAAGATGCTACCTCATGAGAGATACCATCGGGGACAGAAATTAATTTTTCTTCAGGCATTATTTGCTTTTCTGAATAAGCACCGATAGGCATAGATGCATGAGTAACTCTATCACCAACCTTAAACAATTTTACCTCAGATCCAACTTCTTCAATTACTCCGCAAGCTTCAAGTCCAATACCACTAGGTAACGGGATGGGATAAAGGCCAGTTCGATGATAAATATCTATAAAATTTAAACCAATTGATAAATTTTTAATTAACACCTCTTTTGGCCCAGGCTTCCCTAATTCTACATCCTTAATAAACAAAACTTCTGGTCCACCAAATTTATCTATTTGAACTGATTTCATTATCTACTTTACAAATGTACCATTATGATAATCTTGAACAGCTTGCAAGATTTCTGCTTTAGTGTTCATTACAAATGGTCCACCTCTAGCTATTTCCTCATTTATAGGTTTACCTGAAATAACTAAGAATTTTGCATCGGATTGTGCACTGATTTTTAAATCCTCACCTCTCGATAGTAAGATCAAGGTACTATCCTTGACTTTTTCATGCTCTTTTTCACCAATTTTGATTTCCCCGTTTATGAGATAGATAAATGTATTGTGCGTAGGGGGAAGGCTAAATTTAAAATTTTTGTTTTTATTTAGTTCAACATCAAAATAAATAGGTTCAACATTATGACCTTTAACTGGACCTTCAGCTTTTTCAAATTTACCCGCAATAACTTTTACTTGCTTATCATTGTCTTTGTGAACACTCATTTTATCTGCATCAATATAAATATATTCTGGTTTACTCATTTTTAATTTTGCTGGCATATTTATCCATAATTGAAATCCGTGAAGTTTCCCCTCTTTCATGGCAGGCATTTCAGAATGAATAATTCCACTTCCTGTTTTCATCCATTGAACATCACCAGCAGTCATTCTACCTTTTCCGCCAGTACTGTCTTCATGCTCAAAATCACCAGCAAGCATATAAGTAACAGTTTCAATTCCTCTATGTGGATGTGGAGGAAATCCTGCAATATAATCTTCACTATTCTCTGAACCAAATTCATCTAGCATTAAAAAAGGATCAAAATAATTTGGTTCAACACCAATACTTCTTTTTAATTTAACTCCAGCTCCATCTGATGCTGGAATAGGATCAATAATTTTATTTATTTCAATATTTTTCATCAGTTTAAAATAGTTGTTCTATTTCAATTTGCAATATTACTTTTTGTTATGCGAGCCATCACAAAAAGGTTGATCGTTTGTTTGTTTGCATACACAAAAGAACACTCTTTTTGTTAATTCAGCTTTATAAGCCAAGGGTTTGAATTCTGTTCCTTTATGCGAGCTATCACAAAATGGTTGCTTAGAACTTTTACCACAACTACACCAGTAATAAGATTTTCCCTGTTCAACTTTTATAGCTAATGCGCTATCTCCAGCTCTTTGTCCTTTGTTCATATTATCTGCATTTTAATTTAAATTAAATTAACAAGCTCGCTTAAATTTTTAACTTGATTTTTGGGTTTGTAATCAAGATTGTCAAAGATGTTATTGTTACGGTTTACCCAAACAGAATGATAACCATAATTTCCACCTCCTGAAACATCCCAAGTGTTTGCACTTAAGAAAGCTATTTCATTGCTTTTAATTTTGTACTTTTTGATAGGCAAGTCGTAAACTTTAGAATTTGGTTTATAAATTCCAACTTCCTCTATTGAAAATAAATCATCGAATAGATTATCTAAATTATTACTCTCAACTAACTCTTTTAAAAGAGATGGGGTTCCATTTGAAAGTATAGCTAATTTAAAATTCTTTTCTTTTAATTTTTTAAGAGTTTCTGGAACCTCCTTAAAAGGTGAAAGAACTCTATATAAATTCAATAATTCACTTTTCATTGAAGAGTCAATATCAAAAGTTTTCATTGATTTATCTAAACTATCCTCTGTAATTTGCCAAAAATCCTTATGTCTTCCCATAAGACTTCTTAGCCAGGTGTATTCTAGCTGAGTTGTTCTCCAAAAATTTGCAAAACCTTCCCACTTAGCTCCAATCTTGTCTTTACATTTTTCAGCAGCTGAATTGACATCAAACAATGTGCCATAAGCATCAAAAATTATTGCTTTAATATTTTTCATAAATTAACTTAACACAAATGAGTAATATTAGATTATTTTTTTCAGATACTTTATCAGCAAACATGATTGATAAACTCGATAAGGGTCAATCGCATTATTTAAGTAAAGTAATGAGAGTAAAAGAAAATGAGGTTTTCTCATTATTTAATAAAGAGGGAGAGTGGGAGGCAAAAGTTTTAGGAATATTCAAAAATATTGTTGAATTTAAAATAATAAAACAACTAAGACAAAAGGAGATAACCAAAGAATTATGGTTAGCATTTTCTCCTATCAAATCAAACTATCAGAATTTTATGCTGCAAAAAGCAACAGAGCTTGGAGTTACAAAATTTTTACCAATTATTTTTGATAGAACAGTTGTTAGAAAAATTAATAAAGATCGTATCGAAAAAATTGTAATTGAGGCCAGTGAACAATCAAACCGTATCAACGTACCAACAATTGAAGAGGCTCAAGATTTAAATGGCTTTCTCAAAAAAAATTCGATGAATCTAATTTTTACAGATTTAAATTCAAATATTAAAAAAATTGATAAATCAAAATTTACAGATAAGCCTGTTTGTATAATCATAGGTCCTGAGGGAGATTTTTCAGAGACTGAAAGAGAGAAGATTCTCTCTTTAAAGGGCGTTCAATCTATTAAAATTAATGAGAATATCTTAAGGTCAGAAACCGCGGTCATATCTGCAATTTCGATCATAAATTATGTGATTAATTGATAAATTGTCGCGAAAACTAAAGTGTAATTTTTATAAAAGAGCTTTATATAGCTATTAAAAATGAATAAATTTTTATTTATATTTTCGTCGCTTTTCATATCGCAAAATGCTTTTGCTAACCAACCAGTTGACTGGCAATTAGGTTTTCAAAAAGCAGCTTCAGAATCAATGAGAGAGATAGTTGCTTTTCATGATTATCTATTATTACCAATAATAATCGCAATTAGTGTATTTGTTTTATTTTTAATGTTGTATGCGTGTATAAGATTTAGAGCTTCAGCAAACCCTAATCCATCTAAAAGAACTCACAACGTTGCAGTCGAAGTTTTATGGACACTAATACCATGTTTGATTTTAATTGTAATTGCAGTTCCCTCATTTAAAATTTTATACAAACAAGATGCAATACCAAAAGCAGATTTAACAATTAAAGCAATCGGTTATCAGTGGTATTGGGGATATGAATATCCTGATGAAAATATTATTTTTGAGTCTTACATGGTAGAAGATAAAGATTTAAGACCTGATCAACCTAGACTTCTTGCAGTAGATAATGAAGTTGTTGTGCCAGTAAATAAAGTTGTAAAAGTTTTAATCACTGCAAACGATGTATTACATGCTTGGGCTTTACCATCGTTTGGTGTAAAAAGAGATGCTGTTCCTGGAAGAATTAACGAGACATGGTTCAAAGCTGAAAAAGTAGGAACCTATTATGGTCAGTGCTCTGAACTTTGCGGTATTAAGCATGCGTTTATGCCCATCACCGTTAAAGTTGTGACTGAAGAGGAATATGAGGATTGGTTATCTGAGGCAAAAGAAAAATTTGCAAAAGAAGAAATAGAAAATAATAATCTTAAATTAGTGAGTAAATAAATATGTATACACAAACAGCTTCGCACGACGATCATCATACACCAACAGGATGGAAACGTTGGGCCTATTCTACAAATCATAAAGACATCGGAACAATGTATCTAATTTTTGCAATTGTTGCTGGAGTTATTGGAACTGCATTTTCTGTTTTAATGAGAATGGAATTAATGCATCCAGGCGATGGAATTTTAGGTGGAAATTATCATTTGTACAATGTGTTAGTGACAGGTCATGGATTAATAATGATTTTCTTTATGGTAATGCCAGCCATGATAGGTGGTTTTGGAAATTGGTTTGTTCCAATTATGATTGGTGCACCTGATATGGCATTCCCTCGGATGAATAATATTTCTTTTTGGTTATTACCCGTTTCATTAACGTTATTAATATTGTCGATTTTTGCTGATGGTCCTCCAGGACAAACTGGAGTTGGAGGTGGATGGACAATATATCCTCCTTTATCGTCAAAAGCTGGACAACCTGGTCCTGCAATGGATTTAGCGATTTTGAGTTTACACTTGGCTGGTGCTTCATCAATTTTAGGAGCAGTTAATTTTATCACAACAATTCTTAATATGAGAACTCCTGGAATGACTTTACACAAGATGCCATTATTTGCTTGGTCAATTTTAGTAACAGCTTTTTTATTGTTATTGTCTTTACCAGTTCTAGCAGGAGCGATAACAATGCTATTAACTGATAGGAACTTTGGAACCGCCTTTTTTGAAGCTCAAACTGGAGGAGACCCAGTATTGTTTCAACATTTATTCTGGTTCTTTGGCCATCCAGAAGTTTATATTTTAATTCTACCAGGATTTGGAATGATTAGTCATATTGTTTCAACATTTTCTAGAAAACCAGTTTTTGGCTATTTAGGTATGGCTTATGCGATGGTCGCAATCGGAATAGTTGGCTTCGTAGTTTGGGCTCACCATATGTATACTGTTGGATTAAGTACAGATACAAAAGCTTATTTCTTAGCAGCCACCATGATTATTGCTGTTCCTACTGGAATAAAAATCTTTTCTTGGATAGCAACTATGTGGGGAGGATCGATCTCATTTAAAACTCCAATGATGTGGGCACTAGGTTTTATCTTTATGTTTACAGTTGGCGGAGTGACAGGTGTAGTTTTAGCAAATGCAGGAGTAGATACTGCAATGCACGATACTTATTATGTAGTAGCTCACTTTCATTATGTTCTCTCACTAGGCGCTGTATTTGCAATATTTGCTGGTTTCTATTATTGGTTTTCAAAAATGTCCGGTTACGAATATTCAGAGTGGCTAGGTCAATTACATTTTTGGTTAACTTTTATTGGTGTAAATTTGATTTTCTTTCCACAGCATTTTTTAGGATTAGCAGGTATGCCTAGAAGATATGCTGATTATCCAGATGCATTTGCAGGTTGGAATTACATTTCTTCAATAGGATCCTATATAGCAGTTGCTGGCTTAGCTGTATTTTTTGTGAATTTGATTTATGCTTTTGCAAAAAAGAAAGCCGCAGCACAGAATCCTTGGGGAGAAGGAGCAACAACTTTAGAGTGGACCGTTCCATCTCCACCAAATTTCCACACTTTTGAAGAATTACCAAAGTTTGTAGATGATCAAGAGACTGGGAAATCTCATAGCTAGGAATAAAAGCTTTAAAATTGATGAGTAGTTCAAAATTAAAAAAAGATAATTTGTCTCAAGAAGACTTACTAAATTTTTCTGAATTATTTAAATTGATGAAACCAAGAGTAATGTCACTGGTGATATTTACTTGTGCAGTTGGATTATTAACAGCCCCAACTATGGTTTCAACTCAAGATGCAATAATTGGAATATTACTAGTTTCAATGGGCGCTGGAGCAGCAGGAGCATTAAATATGTGGTATGAGTCTGACCTTGATGCTTTAATGAGTAGAACATGTCTAAGACCAATACCAACAGGTAAAGTTAATAAAAATCAGGCTCTAATATTTGGAATAACTTTATCGGTAATTTCAGTAGTTGCACTAGATTATTTTACAAATCGAGTATCTGCAGGGATATTACTTTTTACCATTATATTTTATGTTTTAATTTATACAATTTGGCTGAAAAAAAGAACCTCACAGAATATTGTTATTGGTGGAGCGGCAGGAGCTCTTCCTCCGGTTATAGGCTGGACTATTGCTACAGGATCTTTATCCCTTGAACCTCTTGTATTTTTTTTAATTATTTTCTTTTGGACGCCATCACATTTTTGGGCATTAAGTTTATATAAATCAGGAGATTATAAAAAAGCTAATATACCCATGCTTCCACTAACAAACGGGGTAGAGAGCACTAAAGTAAATATTTTTGTCTACTCTTTGATAATGCTTCCAGTGATAATTTTTCCATACGTAATAAACTTTGTTGGTCTTGTTTTTCTTATTCCATCATTGTTATTAACTATTTATTATAATTATCTATGTTTCGATCTTTATAAATTTAAAAAAAATAAATTTAGTGCAAAAAAAGCTAAATCAATATTTGGCTATTCTATTTTATATTTATTTTTGGTTTTTGTGCTTTTTCTGATAGATAAGATTTTATGATTATACCAGATAAAAAAACTAAGAAAAAAAACATCAAGACAGCATTAGCGATTATTGCTTTCATGATTTTTCTTTTTTTATTTACATTATATAACACTGGAGTTTTTGATAGAGCAATATGATACAAAAAAAAAATCTTACACCATTAGTTCTTATAGGGATATTTGTATTTATGTTAGGTCTATCCTACGCCGCAGTACCTTTATATGATTTATTTTGTAGAGTAACGGGTTTTGGAGGTACTACTCAAATTTCAAACAGTGCTCCCAAAATAGTTCTTAACAAAGTTGTGAGTGTTAGATTTGATACAAATGTGAATAATTTACCTTGGGATTTTAAAGCAAAATCCAATGTTATAGATGTGAAGGTTGGCCAAGTTAATAAAATAGAGTTTGAAGTTGAAAATTATAGTAGCGAACCAACTGCTGGTGTTGCAAGTTTTAACGTATCACCTGCAAGTTTTGGGAAATATTATAGTAAACTTGGCTGCTTTTGTTTTGAAAAACAAGAATTAAAGGCAGGAGAAAAAGCTACTTATGTAATGACTTTTTATCTAGACCCCGAAATGATTAATGATCCAAGTGTCAAAAACTTAGAAGATGTAACTATGTCGTATACTTTTTTCTCGACAGATTATTATAAACAATCATAATCCAAAAAATGTCAGCTGAAAAAAAACATGATTATCACTTAGTAGACCCAAGTCCTTGGCCTATTTACGTTTCATTCTCTTGCTTAGTATTAGCTATAGGTGCCGTGTATTATATGCATTCAGATGTTTCATGGGGAATGTATCTTGGATTAGCTCTTTTAATTTATGGCGCATATATGTGGTTTAGAGATGTGGTCATTGAAGCAGAACATCAAGGTCATCATACCCCAGTGGTCCAAATTCACCACCGTTATGGAATGACTTTATTTATTGCATCTGAGGTAATGTTTTTTGTTGCTTGGTTTTGGGCTTACTTTGATGTTAGTCTTTTCCCAAATGATTTTGTAGGAAACGTATGGCCACCTAAAGATATTGTGACTTTTGATCCTTGGGATATACCTTTAATTAACACATTAGTTTTACTGTTATCAGGAACAACTGTCACTTGGTCTCACCATTCACTATTAGAGGGTGATAGAAAAGGTTTTATACAAGGATTAGTGCTAACAGTAATTCTTGGAGCTTTTTTTACAGCACTTCAAGCATATGAATATCATCATGCTACATTTGCCTTTTCAGACCATATTTATGGTTCTGTTTTTTACATGGCAACAGGTTTTCATGGTTTCCATGTTATAGTTGGAACAATTTTTTTAGCAGTGTGTTTGTGGAGAGGAAAATTAGGTCATTTTACTAAAGACCATCATTTTGGTTTTGAAGCAGCTGCATGGTATTGGCATTTTGTTGACGTTGTTTGGTTATTTTTGTTTGCTGCAATATATATTTGGGGAAGTTAATTTGATCCTTGAAACATAAGTTTTTATTTTCCGTCTTTATAATTTTCTTTATTTTTATTTTTATTGGACTAGGTACGTGGCAAATAATTCGTCTAAATTGGAAAAATAATTTAATTTTAGAAATTGAAAATTCATTAAAAAATCCTCCAGTGGAATTAGCTCAATCAAAAAAAGAAAATTTTCTCAAAATTAAAACTTCAGGGTCTATAGATTTTGATAAGCAAATTTATTTATACAATTTAAATGAGTCTGGTACTCCTGGGTTTGAAGTAATAAATCCAATTATGATTGGGGATGAAAATTTTTTAATAAATAGAGGTTGGATACCATTTGAAAAGAAGGGCACTCAAGAAATAAATGTATTTGATCAAGAAAATATTATTGGAACCCTTAAATTACAAGGTAGAAAAAATATCTTTAAGCCAGATAATGATTTAGATGAAAATTACTGGTTTAGTTTAAATAGAGAAGATATCTTAAAATTTACAGGTAAAAATTTTTCTAAATATATTATTTATTTAGACGGAAATTATCAGTTACCTAGACCAAAAAAAATTACTGCAAATATTTCTAATAATCATCAAAAATACGCTATTACTTGGTTTTCATTAGCGCTTTCAATTCTTTTGCTATATTTATATTTTAGAAAAAAGAATTATTAAATGAATTACATTAGTACAAGAAATAATCAAAAAAACTTTTCTTTTAAAGATGTTTTCCTCAAAGGATTAGCGGATGATGGAGGACTTTTTGTTCCTAAATCAATTAAACAATTCCAAAAAGAAGAATTAGATAATCTAAAAAATCTTAGTTACAATGAATTAGCTGCTGAAATAATTTATCCATTTATAGGAGATTTCATGTCTAAAGATGATCTAATCTCTACGATTTCAAAATCATATTCAAATTTTAGATCTGACGATGTTGTTAAAATTTCTAATCTCGGAAATTTAAAAGTATTAGAATTATTTCATGGACCCACGCTTGCTTTTAAAGATATCGCAATGCAACTGATTGGTAATTTTTATCAATACCATTTAGACCGTGATCAAAAAAAAATTAATATAATAGTAGCAACCTCAGGTGATACTGGTGCAGCTGCAATCGATGCTTTAAAAGGAAAAAGCAATTTAAATGTTTTTGTATTACACCCAAATAATAAAATTTCACCTGTACAAAGAAGGTTAATGACAATACATGAGGAGAATAACGTATTTAATATTGCAGTAGAGGGCAACTTTGATGACTGTCAAAATCTAGTAAAAGCAATGTTTAATGACGAAAAATTTTCAAAAGCGATTAATATGTCAGGGGTAAATTCAATTAATTGGGCAAGAATTATTGCTCAATCGGTGTATTATTTTTACGCTTTCTTTAAAGTTGGAAATGGTCAGCCTTTATCCTTTTCTGTTCCAACAGGAAACTTTGGTGATATTTATGCAGGATACTTAGCAAAAAAATTAGGCCTTCCAATCGATAAGCTAATCGTAGCTACAAATAAAAATGACATACTTCATAGAGCCATATCAGGCGGCGACTATAGTCAAAAGAAAGTTGAGGAAACAAATACTCCAAGTATGGATATTCAAATAGCAAGTAATTTTGAGAGGCTTTTATATGATGTAAAAGATTGTAACTCAGAAGTTACAAAAAGTGTAATGGCTGAAATAAAAAATAATACCTATAAAATTGATAAAAACGATTTAGATAAAATCAAAAAGAATTTTGTATCTGAGATGCTTGATGAAAACGAAACCGTTGAAATGATAAAAACTATCAATGATGAACATCAGATGGTAGTTGATCCGCATACCGCAGTAGGTATTGGTGCTGTTAGAAAATTAGGATTAGAAAAAAATTGCGTTGTATTATCAACTGCACACCCGTGTAAATTTCCAAGGGCAATTGAAGATGCAATATCAAAAACTGAAAATTTACCCGAAAGTCTTAAATATGTTTATGACAGAAAAGAAAAATTTGAACTTCTTTCAAATAATATTGAAAAAGTTAAAAAATATGTAATGAATTCGATATGAAAATTAAAATAAAAGATCAACTTCCAGATACAGAGATTTTTCAACTTATTGATGGAGAGCCTCAAAGAAGTAACTTAAGAGAAATCATAGGTAATGGAAAAATTGTTTTGTTTGGTTTACCTGGAGCATTTACATCAACTTGTTCCAAACTTCACTTACCAGGTTTTGTAGCAAATGCAGATAAAATCAAAGCAAAAGGAATAGAAAATATATTTTGTTTATCAGTCAATGACCCTTATGTAATGAATGGCTGGGGAGAGATTAATAATACTGGAGATAAAATTAAAATGTTATCTGACCCATATTTAGTATTTACGAAAGCAATCGGTGCGGAAGTTGATAGAAACGCAAAAGGAATGGGAATTAGATCAAATCGTTATTTGATGGTTGTTGAAAATTTTACAGTTATTAAAATTCATGAAGAAGAAGAGACTAAAGAATGCGGCTTAACTTCTGCAGAAAACTTATTGAATAATCTACTATAAATTTGCAGCATCTCTAGCAAGTAAATCCACTTCGTTATTTAATTTATCTGTTGAATGCGCTTTAACCCAGTTCCAACTTATTTCAAATTCACTATTTAGTTGGTCCAATTCTGTCCAAAGTTCTTTATTACTCACCTGTTTTTTATTTGTAGTTTTCCATCCATTTTTTTTCCAATTGTGTATCCACTCTGTTATTCCAGACTTAACATATTTTGAGTCAGTAAAAATTTGAACTTTGCTTCCTTTTGGAATCTTTTTAAGCGCCTCTATAGGCGCTAATAATTCCATTTGATTATTTGTAGTATCTTTTTTACTTCCTTTTATTTCAGTTTTTTTTCCATCATTTAATATTATGGCTGCCCAGCCACCTTGACCCGGATTACCAATGCATGAACCATCAGTGTATATTTTAATCATTAATTCAAATAATCTTTATAAGTTCTTAAATTATTGTGTATTACAAGCTTTTGATAATATTCTCTTGGATCTTTTATTTTAATTAATGCTGTCTTAGGAGTATTAGAATAGTCATAAAGTCTAGTCATAAAATATCTTATTGCAGCACCACGACATAAAATATTTAATGATTTCCTTTCTTTAACTGAGATTTTCCTAATTTTTTCATAACCTTTTATTAAATTTTTAACTTTCTTTTTGTTCAACACAAACTTTGATTTTTTTTTATCAAAACATAGTGCATTTACACAAATTGCGATTTCATACATAAAATAGTCATTAGCTGCAAAATAAAAATCGATTACCCCTGACAATCTATTATTTTTAAAAAAGATATTATCGATAAACAAATCTCCATGAATTACCCCATTCGGTAAATTTTTAGGCCATTTTGTTTTAATATCTTTAAAATTATTTTTTAAAAATTTTTCTACATTAGTAAATTTTTTTGACTTAAATTTTATACTTTTTAGTAATGGATTTAGATTTCTAACACCCATAGAGTTTTTTCTAGTAAGATTAATTTTTTTTGTAGACTGGTGCATTTCAGCAATCATTTTGCCAATGTCATAACAGTTTTTAAAATTAAGTGATTTTTTATCTTTCCCATTGAGAAAGGAAACTATGCATGCAGCTTTATTTTTTAAATTAATTAAATACCCGCCATCTTTTTTTGTTTGTGGCTTTGGGCAATTTATTTTTGATTTATTTAATTTATCCATCAAATTCATAAAAAAAGGCAATTCTTTTTTTGATACTCTTTTTTCGAAAATTGTTAGTATAAATTTTTTATTCTTTGATTTTAGTAAATAGTTTGTATTTTCAATTCCTTGTTTTATACCTTTAAATTCTAAAATTTTTTCTATATCAAATTTTCTATTAATATAAGAAATGTCTTTTTTACTTATTTTAGTATAAACAGCCATTTTAGTTTAATTTTTTTGGTGCTTTGAAAACAACGCTTTCTTTAATTATTTCTACTTCATCTATACTGACTGTAAATTTATTTTTTAGCTCATCTATAAAATTATTGACCAAAATTTCTGGTGCGGAAGCCCCAGAGGAAATTCCAATTATATTAGAGTCTTTAATTAAATCGAATGGTATTTCACTTTGTGAATGAATTAATAGCGAGTTAGAGCAGCCAGATTTTTTTGCAACCTCTACTAACCTAACTGAATTAGACGAATTTCTACTACCAATTACAAAAAATAAATCACATTTTTTTGCAATATTTTTTACTGCCAATTGTCTATTCGTTGTGGCGTAACAAATATCTTCTTTCATTGGCTCTTTTATATTAGGAAATCTATCTTTTAAGATTTGAATTATATCTTTTGTATCATCTACTGATAGCGTTGTTTGGGTTACATATGAAATTTTGTTGTTTTTGTGAGGTTTATATTTTTTGGCCTCATCCTCATTTTGAACAAGATCAATTGATCCTTCTGGTAATTGACCCATGGTACCGATTACTTCAGGGTGATTTTGATGTCCTATCAAAATTAAATGATAGCCAGCTTTATGTAAATTTTCCGCTTCTCTATGTACTTTGGATACCAATGGGCATGTAGCATCTATATAAGTCATGTTATAGTTTTTAGCATCTTCTGGTATTTTTTTTGGAACACCGTGTGCAGAAAAAATAACTGGCCTTGTTTTATCTTCTATTTCCTCGAGCTCCTCAACAAAGATGGCACCCTTATTTTTTAAATCGTCGACAACATATTTATTATGCACAATTTCATGACGAACATAAACTGGAGCACCAAATTTTTTGATTGATTTTTCTACAATTTCTATAGCTCTTTCAACACCTGCACAAAAACCTCTTGGTGCAGAAAGTAATATTTTCAAATGTTTATTTTTCATTTTTTTCAATCAAATACTCAAGCAATATATGTGGAAAGGTCAAAGACGCCAAACCTATAAATATAATTTTAAGAATTGAACTTTCTAAATTGTAAGTATTATTTAGTAAATAAAGGCCAATTGCACAAAAAATAGCTGTAATAATTGTTAGTGGTAAAGCCTTTTTTACAAAGATTTTAAATCCATTACCAAGGTCATCCCTGTCTAATTCAGACATTAATGAGATACTATGTCTTACAGAGTGTAAAAAGCAGAAATAAATTGTAAAGGCTACTAATGGAGAAAAATAATAATTTATTATTATAATTGAAAAATAATCTAAAAATATTGTGAATTTCTTAAGCTCAAAATTTTTTGTAAATAGTAGAATGTTTGCTAAAGTTGATAGAATAATACAATATAACAATATCTTTTTAGACTCTATTAAATCTAAAAAATTATAGAAATTTTCATTTTCTATAAACAGCAATTTGAATATTGATATTGTCTCATCGAAATGGAAATATATTGGTGCAAAAACTATTAAAGAACCTTTTAACAAAAATAAAAATTGATTATAATTAGATTTTTCAACTATTAAAAATTGAGTGTCTTCTTTTCCAAAATGATATGAGGCAACCATTAAAAAAATGATTAAAGAAACATATGGTAAGAGTATCCATAAAATTATAACTATGATAGCTATTAAAATATATGCCAAGTAAAAAATATAAAATTTTTTAATTTCAAAAATTTGAAAAAGTTTTCTTCCTTTTACATCGTCAAGTGATCCATGAGATATACCGATACTTAAAATTAATAACAAACAAATAAACGGTGAAATTATCAAAGTGTTAAAGTTAAAAGCTATCAATGAAAAAATATTACAAACTAAAAAAAAAATGAAAGAATGATGGAAATTTATTTTTTTTGATCTGTTATTCATTGTAGATTCCATTAATAAAATAATGCTTTAATAAAAGTCAATTTAGGCATTCTTAAAATAATAGACAAATCCTCGAAAAAATTGCTCTTATTAGACAAAAATTTTATAACAGTC
Organism: uncultured Pelagibacteraceae bacterium; assembly: GCA_902617625.1. Classification (GTDB taxonomy): domain Bacteria; phylum Pseudomonadota; class Alphaproteobacteria; order Pelagibacterales; family Pelagibacteraceae; genus Pelagibacter. Next base: position 54,368 of record CACMXJ010000005.1, read on the forward strand.
TTTGGCGAAGCCTTAAACATTTTAAAAAATATATCGGACATTCTTTCTGGATGTTTTTCAAGAACTCTTAAAAATATTTCATCTAAAAATTTATATTTGGTGCTTATTTTATATTTTTTAACATTAGCGATATTTTCAATATTTTCTCTAATATATTTACTATGTTCTTGAATATTAAGAAAAGTGTAACCTGTGCTTAATCTAGTCATACCACCAGCAGTTCCAATATTTATTTTATTTTTTTCATTCTTATCGATTGGGTAAAATAAAGGTATCGCCCCTTCCTCTTTATAGATTATCTTATAATCTTTTAAATTTAGATGATTTTCAATGTAATCTTTTATCTGTTTGTCATAATCTTTTTGAGAATTGTCATTAATTTTAGACAACCAAGTGGTTTCAACTAAAGCAGTATTTTTTGAGTAGGGTAAGGTATAAAAAAAATGAACACCTTCTCTTTGATCACAATCAAAATCCATAAGATTAAAAATTTCATCATCAAAAAAATTATTTTTAGTTTCGATTTCCACTCCACAAAAATGTTGCCAAAGATTTCGATAATCTTTTTTAATGAATGGTACACTATTAAAAATAAAAGAATTTTTTAAACTAATTTCACTGATATCTTTAAAGTAGGAAATATTTTTATTTTCATTTAGTTTGTTAAAAATTTTTTCATAAAATAAACCACTGTCAATACTTTGATATGGAGAACTTTTACATTGCAAATAGTTAGTTTTTTTAGGAATATTAATTGAAAAATTTTCCCAATTTTTTTTTACACAATCATCAAAATTGTGAGATGTTACTTTCCAAAAAGACCAAGTTTTGTCTCTTTTGTATTCATCTCTTGGCTCTATGATTGCCAAAGTTTTATCTTTTAGTTTTTCATGAATTTCCAATTCATATGCTAAAGATAAACCAGCACAGCCTCCTCCAATAATGACATAGTCAAATTCTTTCATCTAGATTTATTTCCTCATTAATTAAAAAATGATCATGGTGAATTTGATCTTCTTTAATACTGGTTATAGATAACCTTATAAGATCAAAAAATGCTAAAATAGTCTCTATACTCTTTTCAATATTGGATACATAAATTTTTCCAGAATTTTCATAATTTTCAAACGTTTTTTTATTTAGAATATTATAGCCTATTTTTCGGTAGATCCGTCTTGCGACTAAAATTGAAAATCTAAAACTTATTGGAATGTCTTTTATAGAATAAAATGAATTCTTATAAAAGGTATCTGCAAGATTTATAGTTGATGTAATTTCCTCAAAATTTTTATTTATATAAAATCTATTTATTTTAGAATCTTCAATCACATCTCTTGATATATTTGTAAGTTGCATTGCGATACCGAGATCAATGGCTGACTTAAGTGAGCTTTTTTTATTAACTTTTAAGATTTTTGCCATCATTAAACCAACAGTTCCAGCAACTCTGTAAGAATAAATTAAAAGGTCTTTTTTTGAATTTAACATCACCTTATCTTTTATATCTGAATTTATACCATCTAATAGATCTTCGATTATTTTTACTGAAATTTTAAATTCATCAATAAGGTCCCACATATTTTTAACAATACGATTATCAAAATTCTTTTGAACAAAATCTTCTTTAAATTGTTTGAATTTAATTTCTTTAACTTCTAATTTTTCTTCATCGTCTGCAATATTGTCAGCAACTCTACAAAAATCATATAACGCAGAGCATTTTTTATATGTTTTTTTAGGTAAAAAAAAACCCGCCCAATTAAAAGATTTTGCATAAACTGATAAGTAATTTTTATCAGACATCATAAAATCTTTTCCAATACCTTTGCTGATGAAAGCACTCCAGGTACACCTGCTCCAGGATGAGTTCCTGCACCAACAAAATAAAGTCCTTTATATATCTCAGATTTATTATGGAATCTAAAATATGCTGATTGAGAAAATTTTGGTTGGATTGAAAAACCTGAACCATATTTTGTATTTAAATCTCTTTCAAAGTAATCAGGGGTTAAATAAAAATCTTCCACAATATTATTTTTAAGATCTGGCATTAAATCATTTTGCATTTTATCAATAATTAAATTTTTCATTTTTTCTCCCTCAACAGACCAGTCAATTTTTGATTGATTATTTGGTACTGGGACTAAAACATAAAAGCAATCATTACCTTCGGGAGCCATACTTTTATCGGTTGCAGATGGTCTGTGAAGATAATAACTAATATCATCGTTCAATTTTTTATTATTGAAGATGTCATCTAGATGTTCTTTATATTTATTTCCAAACTTAATAGTATGATGCTCAACATTATCGTATTTTTTTTTGGTACCAAAGTAATAAACAAATAATCCCATTGAATACTCCATTCGGTTTTTTTTCCATTTAAAAAGAAATGAATTTCTCGTATTCCCATTTAACATTTTCTCATAAACAGCAGGAGGATCAGCATTACAAATTACATTTTTAGACTGTATAATTGTCTGATCATTTAATTGAATACCAGTTATTTTTTTCTTGTTTGAAATAATTTTGGTAACTTCGTGACCTTTGATTATTTTAATCCCAACCTCATCCATTAATTTTTCAAACCCTTGAATTATATTTCCCGTTCCACCCATCGAGTAATGAATACCCCACTTTTTTTCTAGGTATAAGATTAATCCATAAATTGAAGTTGTAGTAAAAGGATTTCCCCCAACTAATAATGGGTGCATACTGAGCATTCTCCTTAATTTTTCGTTTTCTATATACGAGGAAACTAAAGAGTAAACAGATTTATAACTTTTTAATTTTAGCAAAGCTGGCAATTGCTGCATCATTACCAATGGCTTATCAAAGGGCACATCAGCAAGCTCTGTGAAACCTTTATCAAAAATTTTTTTTGTAAAATTAACTAATTTTTCATAACCCTTAACGTCTTTTTCATTAATCTCTTTTATTTGTTTTTTCATCTCTAGTTCATCACCAGAATAATTAAATTTTGATTTATCTTCAAAAATGAATTGATACCAAACTTTTAGTGGAGTGAGTTTTATGTAATCTTCTGGTTTTTTTTGAAATAATTCAAATAATTCATTTATCAAATATGGAGCAGTTATTACTGTTGGACCGCCATCATAAATGAAGCCATTTTTTTTAAATACTCTTGCCCTTCCTCCGAGATCTTCATGTTTTTCGATTAAAGTAACTTTATGTCCTTTAGCTTTAAGACGTAAAGCTGCAGCTATTCCTCCAAATCCTGAACCTATGACAATGGAATTCATCTATATAATTTATAGTCTTTTTTGTAAAATTGTAAGAGTATTATGAGTTGATTTTTTTTAACTCTTCTTTTGTTTCATCCAAATTTTTTTGAAACAAGTTATCAAGTTTAGACTTATCGACTGAAGTTTTAATTATCTTTTTAACTGAGTCAACCGCAACTCTAATTGAAGCATCTTTTATTTCTTTTATTGCCGCGTCTTTCATTTGATTAATCTTATTTTCTGTCGAATTTTTTTTAATTTCTGAAGATTTATGAAATTTATCGTTTAACTCAATAATAAGATTATCACTATCTTTTTTTGCTTGTGCTAATATTTCACTACTCACTGATTGAGCTGTATCGAGTTTTTTTTGAGCATTATCCAATAAAGTTTTAGCTTCTGTTCTTAGTTTTTCACTTTCATCAATCTCATTTTTGATATCAGAAATTAATTTATTTAATATTTCATTTATTTTTTGTGGAACCTTAAGATATATAAGACCTCCAAAGAAAATAATAAACGATACAGCTACCCAAAACGTTGCATCAATTGCCATAATATTTATCCCCGTTTCTTTTAGATAAATCATCAACGATTGCAGAAATACTACTATTATTAACTTCCGTACCGATTAATTTCACTAGTAACTCAGACGTAGTTTCGATTGCAATTTTATTAATTTTCTCTGAAGCACCTTTTCTCAGTAAATTTATCTCTTGCTCAACTTTTTTAATTTCCTCATCAATTTGTTTATCTAAAGTTTCCTTTTTTGCATTAATTTCTTTGAGCACATTTTCTCTGGCTTCTTTAAAAATATTATTTGCCTTTAATTTACTTTTTGAAATAATATCATCATACTCTTTCAGCTTAGCTTCAGCATTTTCTCTTTGTTTTTCCGCTGCCTCAATATTCTCTTGTATCTGTGATTTTCTTAATTCTAGGTTGGTACTTATCTTAGGTAGTATTATTTTAGATAATAAAATGTATAGAATACCAAAAGTAAGTGTTAACCAAAAAATTTGTGAAATCCAGAATTCTGGATTTAATTGAGGCATACCTCCACTTTCAGCTGCAAAAACCTCCTTTAAAAAAAAGAGATTAAAAAAAATTAACTGAAAAAATATTTTTTTAATCATCTATTTAGAATGCAAAAAGTATGATTAACGCTACTACCAATCCAAACAAACCAGTTGCTTCTGCAAGGGCAAACCCTAAAAGCAAATTAGGGAACTGTTTCTGAGCTGCAGATGGGTTTCTCATTGCACCTGATAAGTAGTTACCAAAAATTATACCTATACCAACACCGGCACCAGCTAGGGCGATTGCCGCTAAACCTGCTCCGATCATTTTTGCTGCTTCTAATTCCATTATATCCTCCTCTGTTAATTAATGGTGTAAGTTTAATGCATCATTTAAATAGATGCAGGTTAAAATTGCAAAAACATATGCTTGAAGAAAAGCAACTAATATCTCCAGGCCTGTTAAAGCAACCGAAAAACTCAGTGGAAGCCATCCACCGACTACCCCAAGACTTATTACAAAGCCTCCGAATACTTTCATCATTGTATGACCCGCCATCATGTTAGCAAAGAGCCTGACAGATAAACTGATAGGTCTACTTAAATATGAGATAATCTCAATAACTACAATTAATGGTAATAGCACTATAGGAACTCCACTTGGCACAAATAATTTAAGATAGCCTACACCATGTTTTATAAAACCAATTATTGTCACACCGATAAAAATAAAAGCTGCTAATATAAAAGTAACAATAATATGACTTGTAACTGTAAAGGTGTAAGGAATCATGCCAAACATGTTACAAAAAAGGACAAACATAAATAAAGAAAATATAAAAGAAAAGTATGGTTTAGCTTTAGAGCCCGCTGTATCACTAATCATTTTCGAGACAAATGTATAACTTAATTCAGCTAACAACTGGATCTTGTTTGGTAGCAATGAATTTTTTTTTGATCCAAGGTTAAATATAACCAAAATAGCTAGTGAACTAATGACCATAAACAAACTGGCATTTGTAAATGAAATATCAAAAGCACCTACTTTAATTTCAGGTCCAATTCTATAGACCTCGAATTGTGTCATTGGATTTGCAGCCATATTTTTTTCGATCTATTTTTGCATTTTCTTTGCAGATTTAATTACATTCATTATTCCTGCGATTACACCTACAAAAAAAAATATTAAAATTAACCATGGTTTAGTACCAAAGGTCTTGTCTAAAATAAACCCAATAATTGTCCCTACAGCTACCGCAGAAACAAGCTCGGTGCTTAGTTTGAAAGCATTACCAATGGGAGAGGGATTGGGTTTCTTATTTTCTTTCTCAAAAGCCTTTTTTTTTGCAATTTCTAAGCGAGTTTTAAATGGATCTTTAGACATTTGAAATCAGCTTTATTAGGCAACCATACTTTCTGCTTTTTGAAGATCAACTGCTACAAGTTGGCTAATACCTTTCTCTGGCATTGTAACTCCATATAGTCTGTTCATTTTAGACATTGTTAAAGCATGGTGGGTAACAATTATAAATTTAGTGTCAGTAATTTTTGTAAGTTCATCAAGCAAATTACAAAATCTTGTGACATTCGCATCATCAAGAGGTGCATCTACTTCATCTAATACACAAATTGGAGATGGATTAGTTAAGAAAACGGCAAAAATTAATGAAAGCGCAGTAAGCGCTTGTTCTCCACCCGATAATAAAGTTATTGATTGGAGACGCTTACCAGGAGGACTCACCAACATCTCTAGTCCTGCCTCTAGTGGATCATCAGCATCTACTAATTCAAGTTTGGCGCTTCCACCATTAAATAGTTTTGTGTAAACCTCATTAAATTTTCTATCAACTTTATCAAAAGCCTCAATTAATCTTTCTCTCCCTTTTTGATTAAGCTCATTGATACTTTCTTTTAATTTTACTATTGCTGTTACTAAATCGACCCGATCGCTCTCCATTTTTTTAATTTCAGTTTCATACTTATTTGTTTCTTCATCTGCTTTTAAGTTCACCGAACCTAGTTTTTCTCTTTCTTGTTTTTTTTTGTCTAATAAGTCCTCTTGATTTACAGCATCGGGCAGTTCCTCAACTCCAAAAAGATTTGAATTTTCTAAAATATTTTCCTCAGATAAATTTAATTCGGAATTAATTCTATCGATTAAATCATTTTTTCTCTTTTTTAGTCCCTCAACTGTTGCACCTGAACTTGCTTTTCTCTCTCTAATCTGAATTGATTGCTCTTGGATTTCATTCAATTGTAATCTTAAATTTTCTATTTTTTCATCTGTTGAATTAATAATTTCTTCATTTTCTTTTTTTTCTTCTTCAGAAATTCTTAAACCTTCAGTTATTTGACCTTTTTTTTCTGCCTGTAATTTTGGTTGATTATCTAATTTACTTAATTGATCATTCAATTTACTTCTTCTATCGGTGAGCTGGGAAACCATTTTTTCAGAATTTAATAATAGGTTTTTCCAACTTTCTATCTCTGTATCAATTACTTTAATTCTTTCGTTTCTCTTTACAGACTCTTTTTTTATATTTTCATTTTTACTATAACTCCCAGCATATGCTTCAATCAAAAGCTTACAATTATCAAGCGCTGAAATTGCTTCTTGATTTTTTTGTGAATTAATAAGTTCTTTAACTTTTTCAATTTCACTTCGTAATTTATCTTTAGAGGTGTTCAAATCATTATCAGACTGTTTTTCAGTGTCATAATATTTGGAGTCAATTTCTATTAACTCATTTTTTTCTTCTTTTAATCTTTTTTCATTTGAGTTCGCATCGATTACTATTCCTTTTTCTCTACTGATATCTTCCTCAAATGTTTGAAGTGTTTTTTTTATATTTTCAATTTCATCTTGTATCCTTGTGTTTTCTTCGTCCAGACTTTGTAGCTCAAGATTAAGTCTCTGTATTTTAGATAAGTTTTCAATATTCTTTTCCCTTAATGGTGTGACTTTTTCAGTTTCAGTCTTTATTAAATTTTCAAGATCTGCGATCTTATTATTAAAGTCTGTTACTTCAGTCTCTGCTTCAACATTAATCTCATTTTCTATTTTTATTTCTTTATCAATTTCTAATAATTTTAAATAATATAAGCCTGCTTCTATCTTTTTTATTTCTTCAGACATATTTTTATATCTTGCTGCTTCTTCAGCTTGTTTTTGAAGATTAACAAGTTGCCTTTCTTGTTGGCGCCTTAATTCATCTGCTCTTTTAAGATTATTTTCAGCAGCGTTTAGTCGTAATTCAGCTTCATGCCTTCTTACATGTAATCCTGAAATTCCTGCAGCTTCTTCTAAGATTGCCCTTCTATCGGCTGGTTTAGCTGTAACGATTGCACCTATACGACCTTGGCTTATCATCGATGGAGAATGTGCTCCAGTTGATAGATCTGCAAAAAACATTTGAGCATCACGGGCTCTAACTTCTTTATCATTTATATAAAATTTTGAACCTTTATCTTTTTCTATTTTTCTTCTTACGTTTACTTCATCCAATTCTCTATATTGAATTGGCCCTTCATTTTTTTCATTAGTTACAGTCACAGATACCTCTGCAATATTCTTGGATGCTTTGTTAGATGTTCCAGAAAATATTACATCCTCCATTCCTGATCCTCGCATACTTTTTGCTGATGTTTCTCCCATGACCCATCTTAAGGACTCAACAATATTTGATTTTCCACATCCGTTAGGACCAACTATTCCAGTTAAACCATTTTCAATTAAAAAATTAGTTTTATCAGCGAAAGATTTAAATCCGTTCAATTGGATTTTTTTAAACTCCATTAGGAGTTTATATCAGTTTTTCCAGCGATTTTTTTAAATTTTTATAATTAAGGGTTTTCTCAAACTTTTTGTTATTAATAATAATCGTAGGAGTAGCATTAACCTTAAATTTTTTAGTACCTTCGATTCGATCGTTTAACACATAATCCTCTATTTTTTTATCATTTATACATTTTTCAAAATCTAAATCGAAGCCTTGATTTTTAATGAATGTTTTTAAATTATCATTAATTTCCTCCACATTTTTCCCTCTGACCCATGCTTGTTGATTTGAATAAAGGCTGTTTAAAATTTTCAAACTTTCATTACTTTTACATTGAGAAATTTTTGATGCATTAAAAGCGGCTACATCTAGAGGAAAGTGCCTAAATTCAATTTTGACTAAACCAGTATCGATATAATCTTTTTTGAGTTGAGGATATACGTTTTTGTGAAAATCTGCGCAATGACTACATGTTAAAGATTCATAAGCGATTATTGTAATCTTCGCATCCTTATTTCCTGCTATGATTCTATTTCCTTCAGCATTTGAAATACTTATCGACCCAAAAAATAAGATTATTATTAAAAATATTTTTTTCATTTTGTTTTAAACACTTTTGATAAATTTATTAAAGATTTCTTTATTTTTTCATTTTTAACACTATTTATCTTTTTTTGATAATCATGATTTGTCACATTATAGGAGCTTTCATCACTTGTAGAGGGTTTAATTTTTTCGTCATCAAAACTTGTTAGTTTAATTTTTTCAACAACAGAATAACCAAATAAATTATTTAATTTTTCCAAAATACCTTTTCTTGAATATTCCAGTTCAACTTCATGCCCCCTTTTAACATTGATCAACAAAGTGCTAACACCTAACTTATTAGAATTTTTAAAAGACTTGGGGTAACAAACTTTAAATAAATTTTCTCCAACAATATATTTCCAATTATTGATAGTTTCGGAGTACACGTGCCCTTTCTTATTGATGACTTTTTTGATATTTTTTGGCAAAGTGTCTTTAAAGGATCTTAAGCCTTGAATGCTATTTCTCTGCTTAGTATATTTTTTAAATTGCATATGAAAGATCAAATAATAACAAAAAAAATTCTTAATTGGTATAATTTAAATAAGAGAACATTACCGTGGCGAAAAAATGTTTCACAATCAAAAAAACATTATTATACATTGGTAAGTGAATTCATGTTACAGCAGACACAAGTTGTGACTGTAATTCCTTATTTTAATAGATTTATTAATAAAATTCCAAATCTTAAAAAACTTTCAAAAATCCCAGATAGAGAATTGATAAAACTTTGGGAGGGTCTTGGATATTATTCAAGAGTAAGAAATCTAAAAAAAACTGCTAAAATCATAATTAGTAAATATCATGCAGAAATTCCAAATAATTATGAGGATTTAATATCTTTACCTGGTATAGGCAATTACACTGCTAATGCAATTTTAGCTATTGCCTTTAATAAATCCTATATTCCTTTAGATGGAAACATTGAAAGAGTTTTAAAAAGATATCTTTATTTAAGAAAAGATAAGGAAATACAAAAAGACAATCTAATAAAAAAAAAATCTATTTTTGGAATTTCATCAAGAGCAAGTGATTATGCTCAAGCTTTAATGGAATTAGGAGCAATGATATGCAAACCAAAAAATCCTGAATGTGGTGGGTGTCCTATCTCAAAAAATTGCAAATCTTATAAGAAGAAAGATTTTGATTTAGCTAAAATTACAAAAAAGAATAAAGAAAAATATTTTATTCTTAAAGTTTATAAAAAAAATCAAAAATACTTGTTAGTAAAAAATACCAGATTTAACTTTCTAAAAAATTTAGCAATTTTTCCGATGGAAGAGCTCTCTAACCCAAAAAATTTTAATGAAAATCTTAATTTTAAAATGTCAAATATGAATATGAACATAAAAATTGAATATCTCAGAAATGCAAAAAGATTTCCCTCATCTTATTGGTTTGATAAAAGGAAATTAGATAATTATATGCTTCCAACATTCACAAAGAAAGTTGTTAAATATTTAGAAAAAAAATAATGAAAAAAGTAGCTGTAATTGGTGCTGGTATTTCAGGACTATTCATTGGGAATTTATTTAAGAGAAATGAAAAGTATCAAGTAACTATCTTTGAGAGAAATAGCCTAATCAATTTGAAAGAAGGTTACGGAATTCAATTATCTGTCAACAGTGTCAAACTTTTAAATAAAATTCAGTTTGATACATTAGAAAATAATGAGAAATTTAATCCAGACAGAATCAATTTTTACTCAGTTAAAAATTCTAATAAGATATGTGAGTTAAATATATCAGATTTTAATACTGAAAATTGTAAATATACTACTCTTAAAAGATCATCGCTTATCAATTTTTTAAAAAAGGATTTAGAAAAAGAAATAAAATTTAACCACACTATTTCAAAGATAGAACAAAAAGATCAAATTGTTAAAATTACTTTTGAAAATAATGAAGCTTATGAATTTGACTATTTAATTGTTTCAGATGGCGTATTTTCAAAGAGTAAAAATCTGTTATCAAAAAATCAAATTGAACCAAAATTTGATGATACGTTAGCTATAAGAGGAATAATACCAAGCTCATCAAACATAGCTGATAAAAAAAATGTCTCATTATTTTTAGGTCCAAACTTTCACTATGTTATTTATCCAGTATCTCCTGATGGAGATTTAAACTTTATAGCTGTAATGAAATATAAACTTTCAGAGGATGAGCAAAAAGATTTCTCATTGTTTAAAGATGATAATTTTATTAGAAAGATTTTAGAAAAAGTTCCGCATCTAAATAAGGAATTTTTTGATAGAATTAATGATTTAAAGATATATCCAGTATTTGTGAGTCACGATTTTTTTAAGGTTAATAATAATATTCATCTAATAGGAGATGCTTTTTTTACTTTTCCACCATCATTTGCTCAAGGTGCATCTCAATCAATAGAAGGTGCATATGAATTATTTGAGAATATAAATAATAACACTAAGAGAAATTTTTTTAGAAATAGAGTTGATAAAATAAAAATGGTAAATAATCGCTCAAAATTTAATCAATTTGCTTTTCATTTATCTAATCCTTTAACTACATTTTTAAGAAATATTTTTTTGAAAAGATTAGTAAAAAACAAAAAGTTTTTAGAGGGCTATCTTGGAAAAATATATAAAAACTAGCTATTAGAAATCAACCTTTGTCTTAAATGATCGATAGGAACTGCGTTTCCATTCAAATTATAATGCCAATAGGTCCATCCATTACAGCTTTCAGCACCTAAAATTGTAGCTGCTACTTTATGGATTGAGCCTTCAGTTTGAGCATGTTTGATACTGCCATCAGCCATAATTTTTGCACTGATTTTCTTTTTATTATCAAAAATAGTAGTGCCTGGTTTAATTATTCCTAATTCAACCAATGATCCAAAAGGTATTCTCGGCTTAGATCTACCATTTTGCAAAGTATCTAAATAATCATCTTCTATAGGTTTTGTTTTCTTTAATCTTTGTTCGGCAGTTTTAAAATAAGTTTTATCTTTTTCAATTCCGTAATAATTTCTACCCAATTTTTTTGCAACTGTTGCTGTTGTTCCTGATCCTAAAAAAGGATCTAAAACTAAATCATCTTTATTTGAAGTTGCTAATAAGATTCTGTGAAGTAGAGCCTCAGGTTTTTGAGTAGAATGGACTTTTTTACCATTCTTTTTTAGTCTTTCAGAGCCATTACAAATCGGTAATTCCCAGTTAGATCTCATTTGAAGATCGTCATTTAAACATTTTAAGGATTGATAATTAAAAGTGTATTTCGATTTTTCTGACTTAGATGCCCAAATTAAAGTTTCGTGGGCGTTTGTAAAACGCGTTCCTCTAAAATTTGGCATAGGGTTTTTTTTATTCCAAATGACGTCATTTAAAATCCAAAAACCTAAATTTTGAATAGCTGTTCCAACTCTAAAAATGTTATGGTAACTACCAATTACCCAGATTGCTCCATCTTTTTTTAAAATTCTTTTACACTCACTTAACCATGAATAGTTAAAGTCATCATACTTTTTAAAATTTTCAAATTGATCCCATTTATCATTTACTGCACTTACTTTAGATCTATCTGGTCTTGTTAATTCACTTTTTAATTGTAGATTGTAAGGTGGGTCAGCAAAAATTAAATCAAAAGTCTCATTAGGAATTGTTTTTAGTTCCTGAAGGCTATCTCCGTTAATTAATTTATTTTTAAAATTTAAGTTCATTTTGAAAAAATTAATTAGACTCCAAAAAGATTCTTGGGTCAACCTAGGATTGAATTATTTAGACTCGTTTTGTATGACTTGTCATGGCGATAACTATATATTGTGTTTTTACGTGAAAACTATTTTAGCTTATTCATTGGAGAAAAGTTTTTTCTGTGATGCTTTGTAATCCCTAAAACTTTAATGGCTTTTAAATGTTGACTAGTGCCATATCCAAAATTTTTTTGCCAATTATAGCCTTTAAACTTCTTACTTAAATTTGTGATCATTTTATCACGTGTAACTTTAGCAATAATTGATGCTGCGGAAATAGATGGAATTTTTTGGTCACCCTTAATAATTGATTTAAGTTTGTAATTTTTTAACTCAGGCAATTTATTTCCGTCAATTAATACGTGTGAAGGCTTTTTCTTAAGTTTTTTGATTGCTCTTTTCATTGCTAATAAACTTGCATTTAAAATGTTTAATTGTTCAATTTCTTTCAATGATGCTTTTCCAATAGCCCAAATTGAATTTTTTTTAATATGGCCAAATAAGACTTTGCGTTTAGAGCTCGATATACTTTTTGAATCTTTTAGTAATTTTGTATTTATAGATTTTTTTAAAATAACTGCAGCTGCATAGACTGGTCCAACCAAACTTCCTCGACCAACTTCATCTACGCCAGCAATTACTTTCATTAAATTGTAATATTTAAATCTTCTACTTTTTTTCTTATTTTTTTTAGGTCTTCCCATGAGAATTTCTTTTTATCTGGATACCTAATTAAATAAGATGGATTAAAAGTGATAATTACGGGAATTGTTTTGTTTCCAATTATGATTTCTTTCCAATTTCCTCTTTCATTTGAAATCTGATTACTAAGACCCGTTACCGCCTCCATCGCAGTGGAGCCCATTAATATCAAAATTTTAGGATCTATAATTGAAATATGTTCTTTTAGGAAAATTGAATATCTTTTAATTTCCTGAGCAGTTGGCTTTCTATCATCAGGGGGTCTAAAATTTATTGAGTATGTAGAGTACACCTTTTCTCTTTTGATTTTAATTGCTAAAAGCATCTTATTTAAAAGTACACCAACATCCCCACAAAATGTTTTAGCTTCTAAGTCCTCTTTTTCATCAGGAGCTTCTCCAATTAACATTATAGGACTATTTATGTCGCCATCTCCCATTACTAAATTTTTAGAATTATTTCTTAAATTACAATCTTCAATTGAATTAATTTTTTTCTTTAAACTCAATATTCTCTCTTCTTTTTTTGATGTTTTATTTTGAATGCTATTTTTCTTATCAATTATAAGTCTATTTATAGGCTTATTACTAAATTCAAATTTTGGCTCTACTTTATCCAAAAAACTTTGATCATATTTGCTATTTTGATTTAACATCTTTTTAGTCATAAAGTGCAATTATGTTTGTCAAAAATTTAAAATTTTTATTGATATTATTATTACTTTATCAAAATCCTTCATATTCTAAAAGTGCTAGTTTTGATGATTTTGACTCGAAAAACTTATCAAAATATTTTTCTGGAATAGTAGCATTTGAGAATAAAAATAATTCAAAGGCATTAAATTTTTTTAATAACTCTAAGATTTTATTAAATAAACACGAACCTTATTTAAAGAGATATGTTTACTCCTTAGTTCTAGAAAATAAAGTAAATCAAGCTATAAATATTGTTAAACAAAATAAAAATAAATCAGAATTTTTTGAACAATATTTATTATTAACAATAGACAGTATAAGGAGAGAGGATTTTTCAAAAGCATTGGATTATATCTCTGAAACCAAAAAATATATTAAGCTCAATCGATTTAATTCAGCAATTTTAGATAACTTGATAAACTACATTTTTGTATTCAAAGAAAAAAGATTGCCTAATGATATAAAAAATTACGGAAATCTATCAATAATTTCAACAACTTTTCAAAGGTGTTATTTAGGGGATGCAAAAACAAAAACTTTTTTCTCTAAGCTAGTAGATAATGACGAAGCAGACTTGACTAGGTACACTTTTTTTTACTTAACATATTTAATTGAAAATAACCAAATAGAAGAAGCAAAAAAAATAATAAAGAATATTAAATTTATTAATACTTCTTTACTTTTGTCTCAAGGGAAAAGTTGGATTGAAAATGGCAATGAAAGAAAAATGAACTCAATTTTTTCATGTAAAAACCATAAAGACTTAATAAGTGAATTTTTATTTTTAATATCTAATTTATATTCTGCGCAAGACGATTTTATAAATTCTAACTTTTATTCATATTTATCCAATTATTTAAATCCAAAATTTCATTATAATTTATCATTAGTTGCTGAAAATCTATATTTAAATAAAGAATTTGATCGAGTTAAAAAGATTTTACGAGGATTTGAAAAAGAAGATGATTTCTATTATTGGTATAGATTAAAAAAAGAGGCTCAAATTATTTCAAAAAAAAAAGGTACGAAAGATTCATTAAAATTTATTAAGTCTAATTTTGAAAAAATTGAAAAACCCAATGAAAAAATTTTATTTGATATTGCTAATTTTTATAAAAACGCAAAAGAATACGAACAAGCTATAAAATATTACACAATAGTTTTAGAAATAGTCAGTGATGATTTAGACATTCAATCAGATTTGTTTTATAGAAGAGGAGCGAGCAATGAACGAATTGGAAATTATGAAGAAGCAGATAGAGATATGCTTTCTTCTTTAGAGATTGATCCAGATGATGCATATGTTCTTAATTACTTAGCTTACTCTTGGTTAGAGAGAAATTATAAGATTAAAGATGCAATGGAAATGTTAGAGAAAGCATACTCTTTAACAGAGAATGATCCATACATAATAGACTCAATTGGTTGGGCTTATTATTTAACAGAGGACTACGTCAAAGCAGAGACATACTTAAAAAGAGCTGTCGAATTAATGCCATATGATGCGATAGTAAATGATCACTATGGAGATATTCTTTGGAAGTTGGGTAGAAAAATTCAAGCAAGGTATTTTTGGAAAAGTGTATTTAAAATGGAGGATGTAAATGAGGAATTATTACAAAAAATAAATTCAAAAATAATTAAAGGACTCTGAGATGAGCTATTCCAGGATAAAGTCATTTGCTAAAATTAATTTAGCTCTTAACGTTACTGGAAAAAACTCAAAATT
>CACMXJ010000006.1 GCA_902617625.1 uncultured Pelagibacteraceae bacterium
ATTAGCCAAGTTGAGGGGCTTGCTAAAGCTCTTAATCTTGAATTTATACACGAAAAAATTGAACTAAATAATTTTTGGAAAATGATTCCTCCAAAAATTACACCTGTAAAAGATTTTGTTTTCAAAAACAATATATCAGAAAAATTTAATGTAGTAATTTCATGTGGGAGAAAAAGTGTAGTCCCATCCATCTTTTTAAAAAAAAAATTTGGAAGTAAAATTATGAACATTCATATTCAAGATCCAAAAGTATCATTAAATAATTTTGATTTTGTTATTGCGCCAGAACACGACGGTCTTGAGGGAAAAAATGTTCTTAAAACCAAAGGAGCAATTCATTATCTTACTGAAAAAGAGTTAGAGGAAAATGTTAATTATTTAAAACCTAGAATTAAAAAAGAAAAAATAATTGTGTTTATCGCTGGTGGTCCAAATAAGTATTATGATTTTAATGATGAAATAATTGAGGAAATTTTTGTTAAAACCAAAAAAAATTTCATAAATCAGGGTTATCAGCTAATTTTTATACCTTCAATGAGAACACCGCAAAGAATTATAGATAAAGCTCGAAATTTTTTTGACGATGATCAGATTATAATTCAAGATATTGATAAGAAAGCCTATTTGTCATCACTTAAACTAGCTAATCATATTATTGTAACTTGCGACTCTACATCTATGATATCTGAGGCAGCGATGTCGGGGAGACCAATATATGTGGCTCAAATGCCAGCTATTAAAAAAAATATTCGTTTCAAAAAATTTTTTGAGCTTTTTAAATCCCTAGAAATAATTAAAAACTTAGGGGACGGAGTAGAAGAATGGAATTATAAAAAACTTAATGAAACTTATAGAATATCGGGATATATAGAGAAACAATTTAAAGATTATGACTTTTCTTAATTCTATATTGAAAAACTCAAAAAAGTATGAATTCCCATTTAATCACTGGGAATACAATAATGCTTTAAGTGAAGAAGCTATTAAAGAAATAGAAGGTGCAGACATTCCCGATGTAAGCAAACATAATCTCATTTATGATGGTACAAGAGCAATTGATGGTGGTGCCGCTGAATTTAGAGAAGGCATAGCTTCAGGAGGTAAGGCAATAAAATTTAGATGTTTTGTTACAAAAGAAAATGCTTCTCAATTTCCACATTTAGTAAAATTCATTAATGAACTTCAATCTAAAGAAACATGCGAAACGATCTCCAAAATGATTAATAAAGATTTATTCGGTTCATATGTCAGACTTGAGGTTATTTGTGATCGTGAAGGTTTTTGGTTAAAGCCTCACTGTGACATTAAAGAAAAATTAATGTCAGGACTTATTTTTGTAAATAATGCAAATGAATCAGAGGAACTAGGCACTGATTTTTATAATGAAAAATTGGAAAAAGTTAAAACAGTTCCCTACAAACATAATTATGGTTATTTATTTACAAGCGGTCCAAATACATGGCACGGAATGGAAAAGAAAAAAATTGTTAAAGAAAGACGATGTGTTCAAGTCAATTATGTTACATTTAAAACTGATTGGAAGGTTGATTAAATATTTTGTAGAGACGTCACCTCTAATTTTTTTGTTTTAAGTGATTTAATACCCTCAATACATGCAAGTGCTGTTGACATATTAGTGCAGTAGGGCACTTTATTTTTAAGTGTTGCTCTTCTTAAAGCAATAGCATCGTTTAATCTATGTTCTGTATTGCCCCCACCAGTATTGATTACCAAAGCTATTCTTTTGGAGTCGAGAACATCAACGATATGAGGTGATCCACTACTTACTTTATTTATAATTTTACAACTCATGCCATGTTTTTTAATGTATTCAGCTGTTCCTTTTGTAGCACACAAATGGAATTTTAGTTTCAAGAGTTCTTTTGCAAGCCCTAAACCTTCATCTTTATGAGAATCTTTTAATGATAAAAAAGCGAGTCCATTTGTAGGTAACGAATTAGACGATGCTATCTGGCTTTTTGCGTATGCCATTCCAAAATTTTTGTCAAATCCCATCACCTCTCCAGTTGATTTCATTTCTGGACCTAACAATAAATCACTGTTTGGAAATTTATTAAACGGAAAAACAGCTTCTTTCACGGCAAACATTCCTTTAGATTTATCTTTTAAATTAAATTTTGAAAGTTTTTCACCAGCCATAACTCTCGAGGCTATCTTTGCTAATGGTATTCCTTTAGCTTTTGATACAAATGGAACAGTCCGACTAGCTCTTGGATTTACTTCAATAACAAAAATTTCATCTTTTTTTATTGCAAATTGAACATTCATGAAACCTTTTACTTTCAGAGCCAGGGCTAAATTTTTGGTTTGTTTCTCAATTTCTTTTAGTAAAAAAGGTTTTATGGAAACAGGCGGCAAGCTGCAAGCCGAATCCCCAGAATGAATTCCTGCTTCCTCTATATGCTGCATGATGCCAGCTACATGCACTTCTTTACCATCAGATATAGCATCAACATCCACCTCCATTGCATGATCTAAAAATTTATCAATTAGAATTGGATTTTTCTCTGCTGCTTTAAAGGCCTCCTCTACAAAATTTTTTAATTGGCTTTTTTCATAAACAATTTCCATTGCCCGTCCTCCAAGAACATAGGAGGGTCTAACCATCAAAGGCAAACCAATTTTTTCAGATATTTCAATTGCTTGTTTAAAATTTTTTGCAATTCCACTTTCAGCTTGATTTAAATTTAATTTTTCTAAAAGCTTTCTAAATCTATCTCTATCTTCTGCTAGATCAATAGATGAGTATTGAGTTCCTAAAATTGGGAGATTATTATCATGTAAAAATTTTGCTAATTTAATTGGAGTTTGACCCCCAAATTGTGTAATTATACCGATTAACTTCCCTTTATCCTTTTCTCTCTTTATAATGTTGAAAACATATTCTTCTTTTAAAGGCTCAAAATATAATCTATCGCTAGTGTCATAATCTGTTGAGACAGTTTCTGGATTACAATTAACCATTACAGTCTCAAAACCAGCAGCCTTTAAGGCAAAACTGGCTTGACAACAGCAATAATCAAATTCTATTCCTTGTCCTATTCTATTAGGCCCTCCACCTAATATTATAATTTTTTTCTTAACAGATGGGTTAGCTTCACACTCTGAATTTATTGAGAAATTTCTTTGATATGTTGAGTACATGTATGGTGTAAAAGATTTGAATTCTGCAGCACAAGTATCAACCTTTTTAAATACTGGTAAAATTTTTAGTGCAGTTCTTTTTTTTCTCACAATGTCTTCAGATAAATTTGATAGCTCAGAAAGCTTTTTATCTGAAAAACCTATTGATTTTATTTGGTTAAAATCATCAAAATTTTTAGGCAATCCATTAATTTTGATCTTAATTTCATTATCTATTATTTCTTTAATTTGGTTTAAGAACCACGGATCGATTTTTGACAAGTTATAAATTCTTTTAAGCTTGATTTTTTTCCTCATTGCTTCTGCAACAAGTAAGATTTTATTTGGAATATTTTCTTTTAGTTTTTTTTCAATTTGTCTTTTATTTAGATTAAATATTCTGTCTAATCCTGAAAAACCAGTCTCAAGAGAAACCAATGCTTTTTGAAGAGACTCTTTAAAATTTCTTCCAATTGCCATTGCTTCCCCGACTGATTTCATTGATGTACCTAGAATTGCCGGTGAAGTTGAAAATTTTTCAAAAGTAAATCTTGGAATTTTGGTTACTACATAATCTATACTTGGCTCAAATGATGCTGGAGTGACTTTGGTAATTTCATTTTTTAATTCATCCAAAGTATATCCAACCGCAAGTTTTGCAGCAACCTTTGCAATGGGAAATCCAGTTGCTTTTGATGCAAGGGCTGATGATCTTGATACTCTAGGGTTCATCTCAATTATTACCATTCGCCCATTTTTAGGATTTATTGCAAATTGAACATTTGAACCACCTGTCTCAACTCCAATTTTTCTCAAACATGCAATAGAAGCATTTCGCATTACTTGATATTCTTTGTCAGTTAATGTCAATGCAGGAGCAACTGTAACCGAGTCTCCTGTATGTATTCCCATTGGATCTACATTTTCTATTGAACAAATAATTATACAATTATCTTTTTTATCTCTTACAACCTCCATTTCAAATTCTTTCCAACCCTCTAAGCATTCCTCTACAAGTACTTGGCTAACTGGAGACTCGTGTAAACCATTTTTGATAATTTTTAGGTAATCCTTTTTATTTTTGGCTATCCCTCCTCCTAAACCTCCAAGCGTAAAAGCTGGTCTAATTATTGCTGGCAAACCAATTTTATTCAAAACTTTTGATGCTTGATTTATATTGTTTACGATTTCAGATTTTGGAAGATCCAAACCAATATCAATCATGTTTTTTCTAAATTTCTTTCTATCTTCCGCATTGGAAATGGCTTTCGAATTTGCGCCGATTAATTCAATTTTATATTTTTTTAGAATTCCTTTTTTCTCTGCTTCCATTGCAAGGTTAAGAGCAGTTTGGCCACCCATAGTTGGAAGAATTGCATTTGGTTTTTCTTTTTTGAGAATTTTTTCTAAAACTTCCAAAGTAATAGGTTCAATATAAGTTTTATCAGCAACATCTGGATCTGTCATAATTGTTGCTGGATTTGAATTGATTAAAATAACTTTATAACCTTCATCTTTTAATGCCTTACAAGCCTGGGTTCCTGAATAATCAAATTCACAAGCTTGTCCAATGATTATTGGTCCAGCACCTACAACTAAAATTTTTTTAAGATCTTTTCTTTTTGGCATTTTTTTTCATATTGTTAATAAATTCCTCGAATAAATAGACACTATCTTGTGGCCCGGGGTTTGACTCTGGGTGATATTGAACTGAGAATACAGGATTATTCTTTAGTCTTATTCCCTCTATACTATTATCGAACAAAGATTTATGAGTAATTTGAATATTTTTTGGTAAATTTTCTCTTACAACTTCAAAACCATGATTTTGGCTGGTAATTTCTACATTGTCATGACTTAAATTTTTTACAGGATGATTTGCTCCTCTGTGACCTAGTTTCATTTTTTTTGTTTTACCACCTAATGCAAGTGCGAGTATCTGATGACCAAGACAGATACCGAATAATGGTATTTTATTTTTAATAAGATTTTGAATTATTTGAATTGCATATTTTCCTGTTGCAGCTGGATCTCCAGGTCCATTAGACAAGAAGACACCATTGGGTTTAAGAGATAAAATTTTTTCTGCAGATGTTTTACAAGAAACTACAGTGACCTTACAATTAAAATCAGAAAAATATCTCAAAATATTTTTTTTTATTCCATAATCAATGGCCACCACATGAAATGAATTTTGCTTATTTTTTCTATAGCCATATTCTTTTCTCCAAGTTTTAAGTCCGTTCCAAATATAATTTTTTTTTGTGGTAACTTTTTCTGCTAGATCTAAATTTTTTAGCCCGCTCCATTTAATCGTAGAATTAATAAGTTTGTTAATATGAAATTTACTTTTTTTTGAGTATGCAATGGTTCCTTTTGGAGCACCTTTATCTCTAATAAAATTTGTTAAACTTCTTGTATCAAGTCCAGTAATTCCAACTATCTTGTTTTTTTTTAACCAAGCATCTAAATGTTGAAAAGATCTGTAATTTGATGGTGATGTTATCTCGGAATTTAAGATAACTCCTTTAGTCCATATTTTATCAGACTCAAAATCTTCTTTGTTTGTCCCTACATTTCCAATATGAGGAAAGGTAAAGTTTATTATTTGTCCAGCATAAGATGGATCTGATATTATTTCTTGGTATCCCGTTAATGAGGTATTAAAGCAAACCTCACCCGTTGCTTCTCCCTGATATCCAATCCCGATCCCCCTAAAAATCTTTTTATTTTCTAAAACTAAAATACCTGTATATTTTTGAGAATTTTTTAAGTGAGTTTTTTTTACTTTTTTGATCAATTACAACTCATAAGTTAAAGGTTAATACAATAATTGATTTATTATCGCAACAGAGATGTATTATAAAATTGTAAAAAAACAATTTTTCTTTTGAAGAATTTTTTCTTTAAAGTAGATTAAAAATTATGTCGTTAAAAGAAACAATTGAAACAGAATATAAAAATGCCTTAAAATTTAAAGATAAGATTAAAATCTCAACTTATAGGTTAATTTTATCATCAATTAAGGATCTCGATATTTCAAATAGGTCTGGCCCTAACAAAAAAGAAACAGATGATGAAGATATAAAAAAATTATTAAAAAAGATGATGAAGCAAAGAACCGAATCAATCGATATTTATAAAAAAAATAATCGCTCTGATCTTCTAGAAATTGAGCAAAACGAATTTAATATTCTATCAAGTTTTCTTCCAAAACAACTTAATGATGAGGATACGAAAAAAATATGTGAGGAAATTATTTCTAAATTAAGCGCAAACTCAATTAAAGATATGGGAAAAGTAATGGGTGAATTAAAAAAAAAGCATGCTGATGAAATTGATTTTTCAAAAGCTGGTGCCTTGTTAAAACAATTATTAAATAAATAATGAAATATCCAAAGGAATATCTAGATGAAATTAAAACTCGTCTTAAAGTTTCTAGCGTTGTTTCAAAAGTTGTATCTTTAAAAAAAAGAGGAAAGGAGTTTGTTGGACTATCACCGTTTAAAAATGAGAAAACCCCTTCCTTTACAGTTAATGATGAAAAAGAATTTTATCATTGCTTCGCAACTTCAGAGCACGGAAATATTTTTGATTTTGTTATGAAAACTCAAAACTTAAGGTTTGGAGAAGCAGTAAAATATCTTGCTAATATTGCAGGAATGCAACCATATCTATTTACAAAACAAGATGAGGAGAGAGAAAAAAATTGGAAAGAGTATTTATCAATTTATAGCAATTATGTTGATTATTATCATGATCAGCTGTTAAAAAATGAAAAACTCTCATACGCTAGAGACTATTTAAAGAATAGATCGCTTGGCAAAGATGATGTCAAAAAATTTAAGATTGGTTTTGTTGAAAAAAATCCAAGTTTTTTTGATGAACTTAAAAAAGAATTTAGTGAAAAAACTTTATTAGAAAGTGGTTTATTTTATTTTGATGAAAATAAGAAAATTTATGTAGAAAGATTTAGAGGAAGATTAATATTTCCAATTAATAATATTTCCGGACAACCAATTGCTTTAGGAGGCAGAATAATTCAAAATTTTGATTACCTGGCTAAATATATAAATTCACCAGAGACTCCTTTTTTTAAAAAAGGTTCAAACCTTTATAATTTAGATCAAGCCAGAAAGTTATCTAACAAGCTAGATCACATTTTTTTAGTTGAGGGTTACATGGATGTGGTTGGACTATGTAAAAATGAAATAGAAAATGTAGTTGCTAACCTTGGTACTTCTCTAACTGATAAGCAAATTTTAGTATTAAACCAATTTTTTGGTGACATTATTATTTGCTTTGATGGAGATGAAAGCGGGTATAAAGCTGCATTAAGAGCTGCAGAAAATTCAATTAAAGAATTAAAACCTGAGAAACAAATATCTTTTTTATTTTTACCAAATAAAGAAGATCCTGACAGTTTCGTTAATAAAAATGGTAAAAACTTTTTTTTAGATTTTACTAAAGAAAATAAAATTTCAATTCATCAATTTATTTTTAGTCATTATAAAAAACAAACTGAAAATAATCCCTCTTCTATGGCTGTATTTGAAAAAAAGCTAAGATCTATAACAAACACAATCAAAGATAGCTTTATAAAAAAATATATTCTCGAATATTTTTTAGAGAAAATTGCAGAATTAACACCTCATTCTAATCAAAATAAAAATAAATTTTTTAAAAAGAAAATAAAATCTTTAGAGTCAACAAAAAAAATTTACATTGAAAGCGAGACTATTACTGGTGTTGAATTAAAGGAATACTCTTTATTATACCTAATTTTAAATAATTTATCATTTTTTCAATCAAATATTCATTTAGTTGAAAATATTAAAATATTCACTGAAATAAATAAACAAATACTGAATTCCATTATAGATAAATTAAAGGTCAAGGATCAAATCGATGTTGATAACCTTAATCTGGATCAACAATTACTAGATAAGATAAATAAATTTGCACCAATAAAACATATACTCAAAAATAAACCAAATAATGATGATCAAGTAATAGATTTGCTTGACGATATATCTAAAGATCTTTTTAATCATGGACTAGAGTTGAGAATTCAAGAATTAGAATCGAAGTTTTCCAAGGATATGAGCGAAAGAACCTTTAATGAGCTAAAAGAGCTTAAAAACGAAAGAAAATCCAATTAATCATGGTAAATTAGCAATGGATTTTTGCTGATTTGATATTATATAAGTCTCTCAAACTTAATTTGTCGTGGAAAGAATAATTACAAAATCATTCGCTAGATTAATGGGCCGTGGAGTTCACCGTGGTTTCATAACTCATGAGGAATTAAGTAAATCGCTTGGAAAAAGAAATCTTTCAGATGAAAACTTAACACAGGCCTTCATCCATATTTTGGATGAGGGAATTGTACTGGTAGAAAAAAAATCAGATTATAAAGTTTTAAGAAAAAAAGAAAATTCATCCAAGGAAGAAGGAAAAACAATAGAGAAAAGTGACGACCCAATAAGGATGTATCTGAGAGAAATGGGTGGTGTTGAATTGCTTTCAAGAGAGGGAGAGATAGCAATTGCAAAAAGAATAGAAGCAGGAAAAGATGTAATGTTAATTGCTCTTTCACAAAGTCCAATAACAGCTCAACAATTTTTCGATTGGGATGAAAAATTACAGAAGGATGAAATTCTTGTAAGAGAAATAATTGATATCGATACAAATTACATGGAGGATGAAAATACTGGTCCAAGCGCAAAACAAAAGAATGCTGGAGAAGATGAAAAAGACGATAATTCTAGTGATGATAGTGATGATGACTTTAACCCAACTCTTGCAGCAATGGAAACTGAAATAAAACCGAAAGTTTTAAAAACAGTTCATTTACTTACCAAAGAATATCGTAAATTGATTAAGTACCAGAAAGAAAAACTTGAGTGTGTTTTAAATTCTCAAACTTTTTCGTCATCAAAAGAAAAAGGTTATGAGAAGATAGTGAGTGGTATTTTAGAAAGTATAAAATCTCTTCAATTATCACCGTCGGTATTAGAAGAGCTTGTACAAAAACATTACATAGAAAATAAAAAAATAATATCTTTAGAGGGAAATCTTTTGAGATTAGCGATGGATCAAAAAATACCAAGAAATGAATTTATTAAATTTTATATTGGAAATGAAATAAATCCAAATCTAAAAAAATTTTTAGATACCAATTCTTTATGGAGGCAATTTTTTAGCAAAAATAAAGATGAGTTTAAAAATATAAGAGTAAGATTAATTGAGATTAGTAATAAGTTAGGTATGTCTGTAACTGACTTTAAAAAATTGGTTAGTAGAGTTCAAAAAGGTGAAAAGGAGTCAAGAATTGCAAAAAAAGAGATGGTAGAAGCAAATCTTAGATTAGTTATTTCAATTGCAAAAAAATATACTAATAGGGGTCTTCAATTTTTAGATCTTATTCAAGAGGGAAATATTGGATTAATGAAAGCTGTAGATAAATTTGAATACAGAAGAGGATATAAGTTTTCAACTTATGCTACGTGGTGGATAAGACAAGCGATAACAAGATCTATTGCCGATCAAGCAAGGACAATACGTATTCCAGTCCATATGATTGAAACTATTAACAAGATCGTAAGAACACAGAGATTAATACTTAGTGAGTTTGGAAGAGAAGCTACCCCAGAGGAATTAGCGAAAAAGTTAAGAATGCCACTTGATAAAGTAAGAAAAGTGTTAAAAATTTCAAAAGAACCAGTTTCTCTTGAAAAACCAGTTGGTGACGAGGAAGATAGTAGTTTGGGTGATTTTATTGAAGATACAAAAGCATTAGCTCCATTAGAACAGGCGATCAAATCAAATTTAGGAGAAGCGACTACAAAAATATTATCTACTTTAACTCCAAGGGAAGAAAGAGTTTTGAGAATGAGGTTTGGTGTTGGAATGAATACAGACCACACTTTGGAGGAAGTTGGACTTCAATTTTCAGTAACTCGAGAAAGAATTCGGCAAATAGAAGCTAAAGCTTTAAGAAAATTGAAACATCCAAGCAGATCCAAACAACTTAAAAGCTTTTTGGAAAGTTAATTTGGGCCGTTAGCTCAATAGTAGAGTACTGCATTGACATTGCAGGGGTAGTTGGAGCGTAACCAACACGGCCCACCATGAAATTCTTTGTTTAATAAATTTTTCAAATTGATATAAGTCAATTAGAAATCAGGGCCTGTAGCTCAGTTGGTTAGAGCAGTACACTCATAATGTATTGGTCCCAGGTTCGAGTCCTGGCGGGCCCACCACTCTATTTATATTAATCTTGTGAAAATTCTTTTAAAACTTTAAATAAAGCCTCAATGTCATCATTATTTGAATTTAAAACAGATGCAAATTCCTCTTTTTGAGTTCTAGCCAAACTAAGACCTTCTATAATTAAATCTCTAATTAGAGGGTTGTCTGGATTTTTAGTATATATCCTCCAATCTATATTTATTTCAGGTCTTTCATTAGTAGCCTTTAAAATACTATTTACGATAGTATAGTTTTCGTTAAGTTTTTCTTTATTTCTAACGTCTATTTCTGGATTAGTATATTCTGCTAGTCTGCTAGAAAAGCTTTTTAAAAAATACTCCTCAAATAATTCGGCATACCTTTTTTTATCTTGATCACTCAAAGATTTTCTTTTTTTTCCAAGAGTATAAAAACCAATTCCTCTAATATCCACAGTCTCTTTTGCGATTACCTTCAATTTTTCAATTTTTTTTTCTTTTGAAATATCTTCTCCAAGTAATTTAGATGCTCTATTAACAGTGGATTGAACAAAAATGTCGGGTTCTATAGAAAATGAATTGAATGTTATTGAAAAAAAAATAATTAAAAATGCTAAAAATTTTATTTTCATCATTTTGTAATGAAATTATTGTGTTTCTATTTCTTCCCAATCACTATCATCTTGAGTTTCAATAATTTTTTGACTATTCAAGATTCTTTGTTGTCTGTCTTGTAAATAAAGACTTTTTACAGATGCATAAAAATCAATTGAGTTTTTTTCTAAATTTTCAATTGAGTCGAAATTTTTAGCTCTAAAATCAACTCCACTTGTAACTTTAGATGAATAATAATCTACATCTCTAAAGTATTGAGTGTCATTTCTTACAGTTACATTATACCAAGCATCACCACCAAAAAAGTTAGCCAGTGAAGCAACAGTATCTCTAGCAGTGCTAGGTCCTAATACTGGTAGCACCAAATAGCATCCTGGCCCCACTCCATGTACTGCAAGGCTTTGACCGTAATCTTCTTTTATGTATTCTTCAAATCCCAGGTATGACGCAGCATCGAATAAACCTAAAACCCCAACTGTCGTATTTATTATAAATCTTCCAGAATTTATTACTGCCAAGGCAAACTCTCCTTGTAAAAGATTATTTGGAATTGTAACTAAATTACCAAGGTTATTTAATGAATTACTTACTCCAGTTTTTACTGGCGAGGGCATTAATCTATAAACACTTGCAACGGGTTTAAAGATAACTTTATCCAAACCTTGATTAAGTGCGAAAGAAGCTTTATTGAAAGTTTCTGAGCAGTCTTTTATTTCAGATGGTTCATTTTTTTTTAAAATTAAATCACCGTCAGAACTAGCGTGTAAATTTGAAACTAACGTAAAAGTTGTAATTATTATAACTATAATTTTCTTAATCATTTTTGATCTTGTATATTACAATGAGAAACAAAATAAAATAAGAATTAATCAAAATTATAGCTTAAATGTGGCTTAAAATAACAACTAATTATTCTCCAAATTTTAATACACCTAAAAGACAAAAAAAAAACATCAAATATATAATTATCCATTACACAGGAATGAAAAATGAGATGTCAGCCTTAAATAAATTGACTGATCATAAGTCAAAAGTAAGCGCTCATTACTTTATAAAAAAAGATGGTAAAATACTTAATTTAGTTCCAGACCTTTACGAGGCTTGGCATGCAGGAAAATCTAATTGGAAAAATATTCAATCTTTAAATCGATACTCAATTGGCATTGAAATACAAAATTCTGGCCATCAAAATTTTTATGAGAAATTCTCCATCAAGCAAATGAATTCAGTAAAAAAACTCTTAAGATTTTTGACGAAAAAATATAGTGTAAATTATAAAAATATTTTAGGGCATTCAGATGTTGCTCCTAATCGTAAAAAAGATCCAGGTGAAAAATTTCCTTGGAAAGAACTTGCAAAAGTTAAACTTGCACACTGGCATCAGTTAAATGAAAAAGATCTTGTTAAATATAGGCTTAAAAAAATTAATTTATTAGAAGAGAAAGAATTTTTTATCAATTTATACAAGATAGGGTATACAAAAGTTCAATCAAAAAGCTCTGTTGATAAAAAAAGACTTTTAGTCAAAGCTTTCCAACGAAGATTTCGACAAGGATTAGTCAATGGGATTTCTGACCAGGAATGCCTAATATTGAGTAAAAATTTAATAAAGTCCTAAATAATTATTGTTGAAAAAATTAAATTTAATAATAAATTGTAATAGCCAGATAAACGACTTATCGCTTTAAGAAATTAAAGAGGAAAGTCCGGGCTCCGCAAGGATACAGTGCCAGGTAATACCTGGCGGGGGCAACCCTAGGGATAGTGCCACAGAAAATAAACCGCCATAACATGGCAAGGGTGAAAAGGTGTGGTAAGAGCACACCGGTTATATTGGTAACAATGAACGCTGGAAAACCCCACTGGGAGCAAGACTAAGTAGAGGTGACATTGTTGAAAAACTAAAAGCCATCCTTGGCTAGTCACCTGGGTTAGTCGCTTGAGTTTGGAAGTGATTTCAAACCTAGAGAAATGATAGGTTTAAATGACAGAACCCGGCTTATAGTTTATCTGGCAGACTTTTCTAAATTTAACCATTAACAATTTATAAATAAATACTCTAATTTGCTTATCTAAGCCTTTAATTGTATCTATTGACACTAAGGATAAAAACCCATATTATCCCATTTATTCCCATAACACGGGAATAAGGGATTTTATGGTTTATGTTTTTATCTACTTACGAAAACAAAATAGACAAAAAAGGAAGGGTGTCGGTGCCGGCAAGCTTTAGATCTTATTTATCTAATTTAGGATACAATGGAGTAATTTGTTATCCCTCATTTAATAATCAATCAATAGAGGCATGGCCACAAGATAGAATTGAAAAAATTTCAAATTCAATAGACTCTTTAAATCCTTTTGAGGAAAAAAGAGATTATTTCGCTACATCAATATTATCAGAAAGCATTAATTTACAATTTGATGGTGAAGGAAGAATTTCACTTACAGCAAAATTATTAAAACATGCAAAAATTAAAAATAGCATGGTGTTTGTTGGTCAAGGTAAGACTTTTCAGATATGGGAACCAACAATTTTTGAAAAATTTAAGGTCACTGCAAGAAAAAAAGCAAATTTAAGTCGTGCAAGTCTTAAATGGGAGAGCCAATTAAATAAATAAAAAAAAGAGGGGGATAACAAAATGACAATTAACTTTAAAACTCCAGAGATTAGAGAGTTACAACCAAGACTTTTGGTAATGGGAGTGGGTGGAGCAGGTGGAAATGCAATAAATGAAATGATTGAAAATGGAATGCAAGGTGTTGAATTCATTGCTGTTAATACTGACGCACAAGATTTAAAACATAGCAAAGCAAAATCAAAAATTCAAATTGGCTTAAATTTAACTAAAGGTCTCGGTGCAGGTGCAAAAATTGATATAGGTCAAGCTGCAGCCGATGAATCTTTAAATGATATCGTTAACGTTTTACAAGGTGCAAATATGGTTTTTATAGCTGCCGGAATGGGTGGTGGAACAGGAACTGGTGCTGCACATGTAATAGCAAGAGCTGCAAAAGAATTAAATATTTTAACTGTTGGAGTAGTGACATTACCATTCTTATATGAGGGTCCTTCAAGAATGAGAAGAGCCCAAATTGGTCTTGAGGAATTAAGAAAACACGTAGATACCATAATAGTAATTCCCAATCAAAATTTATTTAAGATAGCAAATGAACAAACTACATTTGAAGAGTCTTTCAATCTATCAAATAATGTTTTAATGCATGGAGTTCAAAGTGTTACAGACCTGATGGTAAGACCTGGGATCATCAATTTAGATTTTGCTGATGTTGAGACAGTTATGGCATCTATGGGTAAAGCTATGATGGGGACAGGAGAAGCTGAAGGCGAGGGAAGATCTATGAAAGCCACAGAAATGGCAATTAGCAATCCTTTAATTGATGACTATACTCTCAAAGGCGCAAAGGGATTACTTGTTAATATCACAGGCGGTAAAGATCTTAAATTATTTGAAGTTGATGAAGTAGTTAACAAAATAAGATCTGAGGTTGAGGCTGACGCTGAAGTTATTATAGGTGCAATAACCGACCCATCTCTTGAAGGTAAAATAAGAGTATCAATTGTTGCAACTGCTTTAGATGGACAACAACCTGAAACAAAATCAGTTATCAATATGGTCCACAGAATTCAAAATAGAAATCCTGGATATTCTGATTTCTCGAATCTAGGCTCTAACACTTCTTTTAATTTTTCAACTAGCACCCCTATCTCAAGTGGTGCCAATGCATTAAAATTAGAGAATGAAGTATCAAACGAAAATATTAGTGAAAATATTCTGAGTGATAATATTAATCAAATTAATGACCAATATCATGAGGAATTATTAAAAAACCAACAAGTTGAAAGCTTGGTTGAAAACACCAATGAGGATGTGGAAGGTTCTTTCACTCAAGAGGCTATTGATGAATCAACCAATGAAGTTGAGATAAATAATGATCTCAAAGAGTTTGGAGTAGATAGTGACGCGCCAGACTTATTTAGCTCTGAAAACGAGACCTCTTCAACAGAAAATCTGTTGTCGCAAGAAAATGAGGATGAAGAGGATGATTTAGAGATACCAGCATTTTTAAGAAGACAAAAAAATTAATGGTCTTCGTAAAAATAAATGGAAGCCACCATAGTACAGGATAAAAAAAAACATTATCCGGTACTGCTAAAAGAAATTATTAGCATTATTTCCCCTCAATATGGTGGCACATTTATCGATTGCACTTTTGGTCAAGGCGGTTACACTCGAGAAATTCTTAGAAATAATGACAACAAAGTAATTGGTTTTGACAGAGACTCTGAAAGCTTAAAAGCCGCAAAAGAAATTGAAAAAGAATTTCCAGATCGATTTATTTTTAAGAATTTAAATTTTAGTAAATTAGGAAATTTAAAACTCAAAAATGAAAATGTAAGAGGTGTAATATTTGATTTAGGTTATTCATTCACACAGATAAAAGATTTAAAAAAAGGATTATCTTTTAGTTCTAGCGGTTCGTTGGATATGAGGATGGGTTTAAATGAATTTTCAGCTAAGGAAGCAATAAATAAATTAGATGGAAAAAGCCTTATTAAAATTTTCAAATTTTTTGGCGACGAGAGAGACGCAAAATTAATCGTTAAGAATATTCTTAAAGACAGATTGTTAAAAGAAATAGATACCCCTCATCTAGTAAAAATTATTGAAAAATCAAAAAAAAGAAATAATAAAAAAATTCATCCTGCAACTAAAGTTTTTCAAGCATTAAGAATATTTGTCAATAAAGAAATAAGTGAGTTAATTCATGGAATGATCCATGCAGCTAAAGTTTTAAAAAAAGATGGTCTTTTGGTTGTTGTAACTTTTCATTCTTTAGAGGATAAAATTGTAAAATATTTTTTTAGAAGTCTCTCGGAACATAAAAGTGTATCTAGATACCAACCTGAAGAAATACACGAAGAAATCTTATTTAAATTACATCAAAAAAAACCAATAGTGCCATCAAATCGAGAATTAAAAGAAAATTTTCCCTCTAGGTCTGCAAAATTAAGGTGCTTAATAAAAAAAGAAAATTTTTATGATTTTAAAACCGATATTTTAGACAAATTTAAAGATTTGATAGAAATTGAAAATCTCGGACTTGAATTATGAAAAAAATTCTAACTATTAGTTTAATTTTTTCACTTATTGTAATTACATCTTTTATAAAAAATTCTACAAAGAAAATTGATGAAGAATTGTTCAGTTTAAAAGAGAATATATCAGATTTAAATTCAGAATTAGAAAATGTAAAACTTGAATTCGATTATCTAAGCTCCCCAGAAAAACTGATTAGTTATCAAAATCTTTATTTTGAAAATAAATTAACCCAAAAGAGTATAAATGAAATTGGAATTATTGACTTCACGAGAGAAAAAATTCTTACAAATGATGTCAAAATTATAGATAGCGAAAAATAATATTATGAAGTTTATTCTCCAAGAAAACAAAGAAGAATTTGAATTTAAAAGTGACAAAAAAAACTTTGATATTAAGTTTAATAGAGTTGCATTTATTTTTTTTATTTTTTTTTTAATTTCTTTAATTTATTGTATTCATCTTACTCATCTGGGATCAAGAGATTTTAATTCCAATATTTCAAAGAATTATGGCTCTTTTAAAAAAATTCAGAGAGCAAATATCTTAGATCGAAACAATCATTTTTTAGCAAAAACTGTTAATTCTATTGATATTGGAATAAATCCAGTTGAAGCGATAGATAAAAAAAAATTGCTACTTAATCTAAAATATATTTTTCCCGATAAAGATTTTGAATTTATTAATTCAAAACTTTCAAAAGATAAATTTTTTTGGTTTGAAAAAAAAATTTCAGAGGAGAACTATGAGAAAATTATGATGTTGGGTGATAAATCAATAAAACCACACGAAAATCTTATAAGAGTTTATCCACAAAAAAATTTATTTAGTCATATAATAGGACAAATAGATGATGATAACCTAGGGATTTCTGGGTTAGAGAAATCATTAGATGTAGATTTAAAAAAAAAAAATAAGTCTATTCAACTTACTGTCGATAAAGATATTCAGTTCCTGATAAGAGAAGAGTTAATAAGGTTTAATAAAATATTTAAAACTAAAGGTAGTGCCTCAATTTTAATGGATATTAATAATGGTGAGATATTATCGATTATTTCGCTGCCTGATTTTGACCCTAATCAAAGAGAAAATATTACAGATTTGAATTATATTAATAGAGCAACTAAAGGTGTTTATGAATTAGGTTCTGTTTTTAAAACTTTTACCTTGGCAGCAGCCTTAAATGAAAAGATAATAGAACCAACTACTGAATTTAAAAATTTAGAAAGAAGTATTACCTGTGGAAAAAATAAAATAAGTGAATATGATAAAAAAATTCCCTCCGACCTAACTGCTGAAGAAATACTAATCCGCTCAGGCAACATAGGTTCAGTAAGAATCGGCCAAGCAATTGGGATTGAAAAATATAAAAAATTTTTAAATGATCTCGACTTAATTAACTCAATACAATTTGACATAGAGGAAATGGGTAAACCAATATCCTTTAATTGGGGAAAATGTAAGCTTGCAACAACTTCATATGGACATGGAATAACTACTACAATTTTACAATTAACTAGCGCTTACTCTACTATTGCTAACGGTGGTTTTAGGATCAATCCAACTCTTATAAAAAAAGAAAAATATGTTAAAGGAGAAAGAATTTTAGAGGAAAATGTTTCATCAAATCTTGTTTCAATATTAAGAAAAATTGTAACTACAAAAGAAGGTACAGCAACTCTAGCTAATGTAGAAGGTTATGAGGTTGCAGGGAAAACTGGTACCGCAGAAAAAATTTTAGAGGGTGGATATTCCCGAAAAAAAATTAATACTTTTGCTTCAGTATTTCCAGCCTCAAATCCCAAGTATAGCTTAGTTGTGATGTTGGATGAGCCTAAAACAAATAGTGAGTACGTTTATAATTATAGAGATGGATCAGGAATAAAATACAAAGGAACTCCTTTTAATACTGCGGGGTGGACTTCAGTTGAAGTTGTTGGTCAAATTATAGAAAAGATTGGGCCTATTTTAGCCACAAAATACGCGCAAATTAATTAACAATGTTATTAGGCAATTATTTTACCAATATAGATAATAGTAAAAAAAAAATTTTTTTCTCAGGGATTTCATTCAATTCAAAAGATATTAAAAAAGATAATATTTTTTTTGCTATAAAAGGAAATAATTTTGATGGAAATAAATTCATTTCTGTTGCAATAAAAAAAGGCTCTAAAATTATTATAAGCGAGAAAAGAATTACAAATCCTCAAAAGGATATTTTATTCATTCATACTAAAAATATAAGAAAACTTTTAGCAGAAATCGCTTTTAAAATTTATAAGAATAAACCAAATAATTTAATTGCTGTAACTGGAACAAATGGAAAATCATCTGTTTCAGATTTTTATTTTCAATTGTTAAAACTTAATAAAATAAAAGTCGCCTCAATCGGAACATTAGGCGTAAAATCGAAAAATATAAGACGAAATTTACAAAATACTACGATAGACCCAATTCGAATGGGACAAATATTATCTAAATTAAAATCTCAAAAAATTAATAATGTAATTATGGAAGCGTCCAGCCACGGTCTAACTCAACATAGGTTGGATGGTCTAAAGTTTTCATCTGGTATTTTCACAAATTTATCTCAAGATCACTTAGATTATCATAAAAATTTTAAAAAATATTTCAAAGCAAAACTGTACCTCTTTGAAAATCTGATAGGAAAGAAAGGAAATGTAATAACAGATGAAATATTACCAGAATTTAAAAGAATAAAAAAAATCGCAATTTCTAGAAAATTGAAATTGCAGGTTTTAGATAATAGCAAAAATCAATTTCAAATTTTATCTCATAGTTATAGAGGTGAGAAACAAACATTAAAAATTAGATACTATAATCTAACAAGAGAAATAAATTTAAATCTTATTGGAAAAATACAATTAAAAAATATTTTAATGGCGATTATTGCAGCAAAAAATAGCAATTTAAGTTTAATCAAGATTCTTAATGTTTTATCACAACTTAAGCCAATAGATGGAAGACTTGAAAAAATAGGTAAAATCAAAAATAGGTCTAAAGTAATACTTGATTATGCACATACACCAGATGCACTCAGAATATGTCTTTCAAACCTAAAAGAGCAATTTCCAAATAAAAAAATAATTTTACTCTTTGGTTGTGGTGGAAATAGAGATCAAAATAAAAGATTTAAAATGGGAAAGATTGCATGTAATTATTCTAACGAAATTTATTTAACAGATGATAATCCTAGATTTGAAGATCCAAAAAAAATAAGAGATGATATTAAAAAGGGTATTCAAGACACTTCGATAAAAGAAATTCCTGATAGAAAAAAAGCTATTTCTGAGGCTATCAAAAATTTAAATACAGGTGATATTTTGTTGGTTGCTGGAAAAGGTCACGAGAAAACTCAAGATTTTGGTAAAAAGAAAATTTACTTTTCAGACAAAAAAATTATTTTAGATTGTATTAAACTTAAGAATACAAACTTATCAAAAAACTTTAAGATAAATATTATTAAAGAATTATCGAAAATCAAAAACAAAATTCCTTTAGTAAAAGCAGACAAAGCAAGAATTAACTCCAAAGAGGTAAATAAGAATGATATCTTTTTTGCTATTAAAGGAAAAAAAAATGATGGAAATAAATATATTGGAGAGGCATTTAAAAATAAAGCATCATTAGTTGTAGTAAATAAAGTTCAAAATAAATTTAATAACAAACGTCAGATAAAAGTACGAAATACATTAAAATTTATGACTGAAATTTCAAAAATATTTAGACAAAATATCGATACAAATATTATAGCTATTACAGGAAGTTGTGGAAAAACTACTCTCAAAGAATTATTGGGCAATGTGTTAGGAAAGATTTCTAGTGTTAGTATTTCTCCAAAATCTTATAACAATAAATTTGGAGTTCCATTAAGTTTACTTAATTTAAAACATAGTGATGAATTTGGAGTTTTAGAGGTTGGTATGGATAAAAAAGGGGAAATAGATAATTTAACAAATATTATAAAACCAAATGTTGGCTTGATAACTAACATAAATTATGCACATGCAAAAAATTTTAAAAATATCAAACAAATTGCTTTAGCTAAAGCAGAGATAATTAAAAATATATTACCCAATGGTTTTGTTGTCTTGAATGCTGATGATAGTTTTTTCAAATTACATAAAAAAATTGCTGAAAAAAATAATATTAATGTGATTTCTTTTGGGATTAAAACTAAAAAAGCAAATGTTAAGTTGTTTAATATTAAAAAAGTTAAAAAGGCATTTAAAATTAAAGTTAAACTTAATGATAAGTTTAAATATTTTATAA
The DNA here is from genome assembly GCA_902617625.1 of uncultured Pelagibacteraceae bacterium. Lineage (GTDB taxonomy): Bacteria > Pseudomonadota > Alphaproteobacteria > Pelagibacterales > Pelagibacteraceae > Pelagibacter. The sequence goes on from CACMXJ010000006.1 coordinate 20,408, forward strand.
TTTCTAATAATTTTCAAAGTAATATTTATAATATTTTAAGCGCTTTAAGTGTAATAAGTATTTACAAAGATGTGCTTAAACTTAATGAAAAAATTTTCTTAGATTTTAGAAGTCCAGCAGGAAGAGGAGATCATTCTACAATAAAGATAGGTAACAAAAAAATAAACTTAATTGATGAAAGTTATAATTCTAATCCTCTATCTTTAAAATCAGCCTTAAAAAATTATGACAACATAGATACAAAAAAATATCGTAAATATCTTTTGCTTGGAGATATGATGGAACTTGGTTCACATTCAAAAAAACTTCACCAATCAATAGTTCCTTTAATAAACGAGACAAATATTGATAAAGTATTTGTTATGGGAAAAATGGTAAGAGAAATATTCGATAATATTGTGAAAGTAAAAAGAGGAAGAATTTTAGAAAATAAATCAGGAATTTTTGAATTAATTAAGAAAGATTTCAATAATAATGATTATTTAATGATTAAAGCCTCAAATGCGACAGGTTTCAACAGTATAGTAAATAACTTAAAGGGTTTAAATTAAATGCTTTATCAATTTTTACTAAATTTTGTTGATAGTTTTAGTTTTTTAAATGTATTTAAATATCTAACATTTAGGACTGGTTTATCTTTTTTTACTTCATTAATTATTGTTTTAATTATTGGAGGAACTTTTATAAAATTTTTTTCAAAACAAAAAATTTTAAATCCTATCCGTAATGATGGTCCAGAAGATCATATAGTTAAGAAAATAGGAACTCCGACTATGGGTGGAATAATTATTTTGATTGGTTTGTTAATATCAGTACTATTCTGGGCTGATTTATCGAATTTAAATGTTTTATTTTGTTTATACATCGCAATTTCTTTTGGTTTGCTTGGGGCATTCGATGATTATAAAAAAATAAAGCATAGCAACTCTTATGGAATCTCATCAAAGTTAAAATTAACTTTTCAAATAATACTAGCAATAATTGGTGTGAGTTTATATGTTTACTTTAACGACTATCAAGATTTAACAAATTTATATTTTCCTTTTTTTAAAAACCTTATCATTAATCTTGGATGGTTTTTTATTCCTTTTTCAATATTTGTGATTATTGGCTCATCAAATGCAGTAAATCTTACTGATGGATTAGATGGTTTAGCTACAGTACCAGTAATACTTGTAGCAGCTTGTTTTGCATTTATAAGTTATGTTACAGGAAACATTGTATTCTCAAATTATTTACAAATTCCTTACATAGAGGGAACTGGGGAAGTTTCAATTTTTTGTGGAGCAATCATTGGCTCTTGCTTAGGCTTTTTATGGTTCAACGCACCTCCAGCAAAAATTTTTATGGGAGATACTGGATCTTTGTCTTTGGGTGGCTCTCTAGGAGCAGTTGGTATAATAACAAAACATGAAATAGTTTTAGCAATTACTGGAGGTTTATTTGTTCTTGAAGCAGTTTCAGTGATTGTACAAGTAATATCATTTAAACTTACTGGTAAAAGAGTTTTTAAAATGGCACCGATCCATCATCATTTTGAGAAGAAAGGCTGGCCTGAATCAACAGTTGTAATTAGATTTTGGATAATTTCTATTATTTTAGCAATGATAGGACTTGCTACATTAAAACTAAGATAATGAGTGATAATTCACAAATTTTCTTTAATAAAAAAATTTTAATTTATGGATTAGGAAAAAGTGGACTTTCGTCATTCAATTTTTTAAGAAATAAAAATGATGTTTATTTATTTGATGATAACCCAAATCTTAAAATAAATAAGTCGATTAAAAAAAAAACTCTCAATTTTAAAAAATTATTAAAAACCAAATTTGATATAATTATATTAAGCCCAGGAATTGATATAAAAAAATGTAAGTTAAAAAATTTACTTAGAAAAAAAAATAAGAATATCTATACAGATCTAGATGTTTTTTACTCATTTTATAAAAATGACTCATTAACAATAACTGGCACAAACGGAAAGTCCACCACATGCAAACTTCTATATGATATCTTAAAAGATCAAAAAAAAGACGTAAGATTAGTAGGGAATATTGGTACACCAATACTATCTATAAATAAGATCTCAAAAAAAACAATTTTCGTTATTGAGGCTTCATCTTACCAATTAGAATATAGTAAAATTTTTTCATCAAAATTTGCCGCTATCCTTAATATTGCGCCAGATCATTTGGAGAGACATGGTAATTTAGAAAATTATATAGAGGCAAAATTTAAAATTTTTAATAATCGAAAAAGAGGAGCAATTGGATTTGTAAATAAAAATGATCATTTAATTCAAAAAAGAATTAAAACATTAAAGCCTAAATTAAAACTGGTAAATGTAGATACAAAATTGAACAATCTAATTTTGAAAAAAATTAGAAACAAATATTTTTTATCAAGATCAAATCAAGCAAATCTCTCATTTGTTTTAGAAATGATAAAAAAATTTAATGTAAAACCAAATAAATTATTAGAAAGTGTAAATAAATTCAAAGGATTGAATTATAGGCAGAAAATTATTTATAACAAAAATAAATTAATCATCATTAATGATTCTAAATCAACAAGTTATTCTTCTTCAAAAGAATTATTAGAAATGTACAAGAATATTCATTGGTTAATTGGCGGTATTCCAAAAAAAGATGACAAAATATCGTTATCAAAAAAATATTTTAGAAATATTAAGATTTATGTCTTTGGTAAAAACTTTAAAAAATTTTCAAAAGATCTAAAGAAAAATGCGGAACTTAAAAGTTTTAAAAATTTAAATCTTGCAGTATCAGCAATTTTTAAGAATATTCTTAAAAAGAAACACTCAAATAATACAATCTTATTTAGTCCAGCCTCTGCATCATTTGATAGTTTTAAAAATTTTGAGGAAAGAGGTTCATATTTTAATAAGTTGATAAAAAGATATATTAATGAAAGAAAAATTATTTAGTTATATTTCTTTTTATCAATGGTGGAAAAGTATTGATAAACCTATTCTATCATTGATCTTAATTTTATTTTTGGCGGGTTTATTCTTTTCATTAGTATCAACTTCCCTAATTGCATCTGATAAATTAGATACGAATACTTATTTCTTTTTTTTTAAACATACAGTTTTTGTTTTTATTGGCTTTTTTTTAATTTTTATTTTATCTTTTATACCTGAAAAAGAAATTTATAGAATTTCACTAATATTTTTCTGTTTATCATTAGTTTTGTTGTTACTAGTTCCTATAATTGGAGTAGAGATTAAGGGTTCCAAGAGATGGATTGATTTGTTGGTATTGCCAAGAATACAACCTATTGAGTTTGTGAAGCCTTTTTTAATAGTGATAATAAGTATGATAATTTGCTCTCAAAAATATAATAATTTTAATTTGAAATACTTCTTATCCTTTTTGTTAACTATATTGATATCGAGTCTTTTGATACTTCAACCAGATATTGGTCAAACTCTTTTAATCGGTTTTAGTTGGTTAGTTTTGATTTTTATTTCTGGTATTAGTATATTTTTTTTGAGCTTAGTTTTTTTTATCTCTCTAGCCACGATAGCATCTATTATTAGCTACCTTCCACAATTTAAATACATAAAAGATAGATTATTTTCTTTTTTTAATCCTGAAATGGGTACTCATAACTTTCAATCAGATAAAGCATTAGAAGCTATAATAAGTGGAGGATTTTTTGGAAAAGGCATTGGAGAGGGAACATTAAAAAACAGAGTCCCTGAAGCTCATACAGATTACATTATTTCAGTAATTTCGGAAGAGTTTGGGGTAATCTTCATAATGTTAATTTTATTAACCTACCTAGTATTAATATTTTCAGTTCTGAAAAAAGTTTACAAAGAAAATGACAAAAAGATCAAACTAATCCTAACTGGATCTATTAGCTTAATACTTATGCAAGCAATGATTCACATAGGAGTAAATATAAGATTATTCCCAACTACAGGAATGACTTTACCATTTTTAAGTTATGGGGGTTCATCCATTATAAGTATTTCTATAATGTCTGGTATAATTTTGAATTTAACAAAAAGAAAAATAACTGAATGAAAAATATATTAATTTCAACAGGAGGATCAGGGGGACATGTAGTGCCAGCAAAAATTCTAAGTGAACATTTACATTCAAATTTTAATGTTTTTATTTCTACTGACTCAAGAGGGCTGAAATATCTAGATGAAAAAAATAATATTATTTTGATAAATACTCCTAAATTAAATCTTAATATATTTTTTATATTTAAAATATTCCAAGTAATTTATTTGGTGATTAAAACAATTTTATTATTAAAAAAAAATAAGATTAATATCGTTTTTTCAACAGGAGGATATATGTCATTACCTGTTTGCTTTGGTGCAAAATTATTAGGAATAAAGATATACCTACTTGAACCCAATATTGTTTTAGGTAGAGCAAACAGACTCTTTTTAGGTTTTTGTAAAAAAATTTTTACTTATACAGGAAGCTTAAAAAACTTTCCTGAAAAACTTAAACATAAAATTCAAATAATAACTCCACTAGTTAAAAAAAATTTTTATGAGAAAAGAGAAATTAAAACAGAAAATAAAGCATTCTGTCTTTTGGTCGTTGGTGGCAGTCAAGGAGCAAAGATTTTTGACAATGTGGTAAAAAATGTAATTATTAATGTGTCGAAAAAAAATAAAATTAAAATCATTCAACAAACTCATAAAAGTAATACTGATCAATTAAGAGGTATTTATGATGAGGCTAAAATTGAAAATACCATTTTTGATTTTGAGGAAAATTTGGCAGATTTGATAAATCAATCAGACCTATGTATTACGCGTGCTGGTGCATCTACCTTAGCAGAATTATCAATCATGAATAAACCGTTCCTAACAATCCCTTTAGTTTCAGCAAAAGATAACCATCAATTTGAAAACGCAAATTTTTATCAAAATTTAGGTTGCTGCTGGGTTATGAATCAAAAAGACTTTAATGACGTAAATTTAGAAAAATTTTTAAATCATATAATTATGAATAAGTCCGAATATAATATAAAAAAAAATAACTTAGAAAAACATAATTCCCAAAACTCATGGAATAATATAAATCAAAAAATATTGGAAATTATAAATGAAAATTGAATTAGCTAAAAAAGAGATTATCCATTTTATAGGTATTGGTGGAATAGGCATGAGTGGTCTTGCATTGATTATGAAGGCAAAAGGTTTTCAAATTCAAGGTAGCGATATTAATAAGAACAAAAATATCGAAAAATTAAAAAAACAGGGTGTTAGAATTTTTATTGGTCAAAAAAAACAAAATATAAAAGATGTTACAATTGTAGTGACTTCCTCTGCGATAAAAAAAAGTAATCCAGAATTACTAGAAGCTAAAAAAAAAAAATTACCAGTAATTAAAAGAGGGAAGATGTTAGCAAATCTTGTTTCTTTAATGAAAAATATTGTCGTAGTTGGATCTCACGGCAAAACAACAACGACATCTTTAGTAAGTTCTATTTTTGAAAATACAAAGTTAGATCCTACTATAATCAATGGAGGCATAATAAATTCGATAAAGAGTACTGCAAAATTAGGTAAGAGTGACTGGTCTATATTAGAGGCAGATGAGTCAGATGGAAGTTTTATTCATATTTCTCCAACATACTCAATTATTACAAACATAGATAGAGAACACATGGATTTTTATAGATCAATGAAGGATTTAAAAAATCATTTTTTACACTTTATAAAAAAAGTTCCATCATTTGGAAAAACTTTTATTTGTATTGATGATAAAATTAATAATGAATTAAGTAAAGATATTAAAAATAAAAATTTTTTTACTTATGGAATCAAGTCTAATGCTAATTTTCTTATCAAAAATATAATTCAAAACAAACTTTTCTCAAAATTTGATTTATCTATAAATTTACCAAATAAAAAAAGAACAATCTTAAAAAACTTTCAGATCCCATTATTAGGTGTTCATAATATAAGAAACTCTACAGCAGCAATTGCAGTTGCTCTTACTGTAGGAATTCCAGTGTCTAATATTAAAAAAGGTCTGAAAAACTTTAAAGGTGTCCAGCGTAGATTTAATAAGATATTTACATTTAATGGAGTTGATTTTTATGATGATTATGCACATCATCCTACTGAGATAAAATCTGTTTTAGAGGGAGTAAAAAAAGTTTTTGATAAGTGTGAAAAAGTCTGTGTTTTTCAACCACATAGAATATCAAGATTAAAAGATTTAAGAAATGAATTTACTCACTGTTTCAGAGATGCAGACACAATTATATTATGTCCCATTTTTACAGCGGGAGAAAAAATTAAATTGGATTTTAATTATAATGATTTTGCAAAAGAAATAATTAAAAATTCAAAAGTAAAACTATTTATGATTAAAAATAATATTGAATTAGCAAAATTTCTCAAACAAAATATTTATGGAAAAAAAATCGTCATAGGAATGGGTGCTGGTACAATTTCAAATTGGATGAAAAAATTACCTGAATTAATGTAATGCAGATACATCAACTTAAAGATTTATTAAAAGACTTCGATAAAAATGTAATTTACGATCAAGATTTAAAAAAAAAAAGCTGGTTTAATATTGGAGGAAAGTCCAAAGTTTTTTATAAGGCGGAAAATTTAAAAGATTTAGTTAAATTTCTCAAATTACTCGATAATAAGGAAAAAATCTTTATCATTGGCGCAGGTTCAAACACCTTAATCACAGATAATATTTTTGATGGAGTCGTAATAAAGCTTAGTAAAAATTTTAATAGAATGTCTTTATTAAGAGAGGACGTAATAATTTCTGGAAGTGGCGTTTTAGATAATAGCCTATCTAGTTTTGCTTCTGAAAATAATTTGAGTGGATTTGAGTTTTTATCATGTATTCCAGGATCTATTGGTGGGGGAATTAAGATGAACGCTGGATGTTTTGGAAAGGAATTTAAAGATATTCTTCTTTCAATTCAAGCTATAGATCAAAAAGGAAATTTAATAACAATTCCATCAAAAGAAATAAATTTTGATTATAGAAAAAATGATTTATCTGATGACCTGATTTTTTTAAGTGCTTCTTTCAAAGGAGTTAAAAGCACTTTCAACAAAGTAAATAGTGAAGTAATAAAAATGAAATCTTTAAAAGAAAAAAATCAACCAATGAGAATTAAAACTGGTGGAAGCACTTTTAAAAATCCAATAAATCAAACGAATAAAAAAGTTTGGGAGTTGATAAGAGAATCAGTTTCTATTGATACTAAGTTTGGTGATGCACATATCTCAGAAAAACATTCAAACTTTTTTGTAAATAAGGGTAATGCAACGTTCAATGATATGAAAAAATTAATTGATTTTGTTTCTAAAAAAGTTCTAGAAAAAACTGGTATAAAATTAGATAAAGAAATTAAAATATTAGAATAAATTGAAAAAAAAAATTTTGATAATCTCAGGTGGTATTTCTAAGGAAAGAATTATCAGCTTGGAGACAGGAAGACAGGTTGCTAAAGAACTAAAAAAAAATAATTATAAAGTAAAAATATGTGAGCCAGACAAAAATTTAATATCTGTAACAAAAAGTTTTAAACCCCACTTCATTTTTAATGCCCTACATGGGCAGTTTGGAGAAGATGGATATATACAAACAATCCTTGAGACAATAGGTATACCTTATACCCATTCAGGTGTGATTGCCTCGGCTAAGGCAATGGATAAAGAAATTTCTAAAAAAATTTTTATTAAAAATAAAATTTTAACACCTAAATATTTCATTTTTACTTTTAATAAAACTAATAAAGAACTTATAAGTTTAGTAAAAAAAAAGTTGAACTTTCCTGTTGTAATTAAACCAATTAATGAAGGTTCTAGTGTAAATGTTTATATTTGTACTAAGAATAATTTATCGAGAAAGATAAAATTATTAAAAGATTATAAAAAAATATTGATAGAACAATTTATTCCTGGGAGAGAAATACAATCAGCTATAATTGGAAAGAAAAAGCTCGGAGCAATTGAACTTAAGCCAAAAAGAAAATTTTATGATTACCAGGCAAAGTACAATTCTAATGCTAAGACAGAGCATATCATTCCAGTAGACCTGCCAAAGAAAAAATATAAAGCTCTTATGGACATTACTTTTAAAGCACATACTTTGATGGGATGTAGAGGTGTTTCCAGATCAGATTTTAAATATTTTAGAGGAAAATTTTATCTTTTAGAAATTAATACCCAACCTGGAATGACAAAACTATCTTTAGTTCCAGAGATATCAGCTTATATTGGAATTAATTTCTTAAATTTAATTAAATTAATTTTAAAAGATGCATCAATTAATAAGTAAAAAAATTATAGTTTACTTTTTAATGTTTTGTTTTCTTGTATCAATAAATAATATTTCATTCATGAATGTTAGTTTTCCAAAAATTAGTGAGGTAGAGATAAATGGTTTAAACTCAGATGAAAGAAAAAAAATTGAAGATATTATCTATGATTCTAATTTTAAAAATATTTTTTATTTAGATAAAGAATATTTAAAAAGAAAGATCAATTCAATTAATATTATTGAACAATTTGAAATATTTAAAAATTATCCATCAACTTTAAAAATTTTTATAAAAAAAACAGAAATACTTGCACAAACAAAAAAAAATGGTTTTGATTATTTGATTGGATCAAATGGAAAGTTAATTGAAAACAAAGATTTTACATTAGAACTTCCTTTTATATTTGGTGATTTAAACATATTAGAGTTTCTCGAATTAAAAAGGAAAATTGATAGCTCTCTTTTTGAATTTAGCGAAATTTTAAACTTATATGTGTATAAGTCAAATAGGTGGGATATTGAAACTCGTAATGGAAATTTAATAAAACTTCCGAAAAATGATATTAAGAGGATATTAAATTTATATGTTCGATTGTCTAATGAAGAAAAAATTAACGAAAAAACAATTGTTGACTTTCGTCAAAAAAACCAAATCATACTAAATGATAAATAGTTCAGTTAATAAGACGTTTATCTTTATTGCTTCAAATAAATTTATAATTTTATCGCTCAATGAAGCAAATAAGATTAATTATAAAAAAGAAACTATTTTTAAAGATCAAAATAAAAAATTTGACTTGAATTTATTTAATGAATTTTTGAATGAAAATATTTTTAAAATTGAAAAAGAATTGGGTGAATTCATTAAGGTTATATATCTAATAATTGAAAATGAAGAAATTTTTTCAGTTAATCTTTCAATTAAGAATAAGATTAATGAAATTACAATTAATGCAAAAATAATTAATAATTTATTAATAGAAGCCAAGAATTATTGTGAAGAAACTTTGAGAAAAGCAGAAGTTATTCATATGAAAATTGATCAATTTTTCATTGATAATGAATACTATAAAGTTTTACCAGATAAAGTTACCTGTAAAAGTTTATCTTTAGATTTAAGTTTTATCTGTGTACCAAAAAATATTTTGAATAATTTTGAAAAAATCTTAAATAATTTTCAGATATCTGTTTATAGAACAATTAGTTATCAGTACCTTCATAGTTATTTTAAAATTAGCACTAATAATTTAGAATTAGTTGCACAAAAAATTCTGACTGGTTTTAATGAAAATGAAGTGATTTTAATGAAAAAAAAACCAAAAAACCTTGGTTTTTTTGAGAAATTTTTCAATTATTTCAATTAATCTGTATTTTCTCGTAATATTTGTTGTGTTTAATTTTGTGTGACTCAGGATTAAAACTTCTGCGTGTCTTTATTAAACCAAAAAACAATTAAAAAAAAAGTTTCCTTCAGTGGGGTAGGTCTACACAGTGGTAAAGTAATCAAAATTTGTGTTAAACCTTCTGAGCCAGATACTGGAATTGTTTTCAAAAGAGTTGATTTAAAAGAAAATAATTTTATTTATCCAAATTTCATGAACGTAAGTAGCACAGCCCTTTGCACAACTATTAGTAACAGTTATGGAGCAAAAGTTTCAACTATTGAACATTTAATGGGTGCATTATTTGGACTTGGAATTGATAATGCTTTGGTAGAAATTGATAATGATGAAGTTCCAATTTTAGATGGGTCAGCCAAGTTGTTTATAAATGAAATTTTATCAGTAGGTTTAGAATCAAGTAATAAACCTATTAAGATCATAAAAATAAACAAAAAAGTAGAATTTAAAAATGGTGATAAGTTTATTTCAATCGAACCTTCAAAGTTAAGTCTAGATATAGATTTTAAACTTAAGTATCAAAATCAAATTATTGGTAACCAAAGAAATAAGATTAACGTTTATGAGGATAATCTTGAAGAAATTTTTAATTCAAGAACATTTTGTTTATACGAAGATATTGAGGCAATAAAGAAAAAAGGTCTAGCAAAAGGTGGAAGTTTAGAGAATGCGATAGTTGTTAAAGGAGAAAACATTTTAAATCCAAATGGTTTAAGAAATACCAAAGAATTTGTTAATCATAAAATTTTAGATTGTATTGGTGATCTTTTTACCAGCGGATATAGAATGATAGCAAGTGTAAACTGTTCTCAGGGAGGTCATTCCATGACGAATAGTTTATTAAGAAAAGTATTTGAAAACAAAGATAATTTTTCAATCGTTGAAATACAAGAAAGAACACTTCCACATACATTGATAAATAGAAGCTTATTGAGATCAATAGCTTAATAAAATATTCATCTTTGCAGTTTTTTATGTATATATACTTAAAGTATGTTCAAAATTAAGATTATTTTAATTTTTTTTACTTTGTTAATTTTTAATTCATGTGGAAAAGAGGTAGAAAAAATTAAACTAATTAAGGAAACCAGTCAAAGTGAAGAAGTTATTTCTACATATAAAAAAGGCATGGACTTTATGGAAACTGGTGATTATTTCGCAGCAAGTAAGAAATTTTTAGAAGTTGAAATATTATTGCCACAATCTAAATGGGCACCAAAGTCAGTTTTAATGGCATCATATTCATACTATCTACAAGGCTATTATTCTTTGGCAATTGAGAATCTTAAAAGATATTTTAAAACCTATCCTAAAGATAAAAATTTGGCTTATGCACATTACCTTTTAGCAATGTGTTATTATGAAACTATTGAGGGAGAAAAAAAAGATTTAGCTCCTTTAATTTTATCAAAAAAAGAACTCATTTTTATTATCGAAAATTATCCTGAAACTGATTATGCTTATGATGCGAGATACAAAATTGATCTAATTGATGATATATTAGCAGCTAAGGAGGTATATATTGGTAGACATTACGTAAAAAAGAAAAAATGGATACCTGCTCTAAATAGGTTTAAGAATGTATTAAATAATTATGATACAACAGATCATGTTGAAGAGGCAATTCATAGATTAGTAGAAATATACTACATATTAGGTATGGAGGAAGAGTCACTAAAATACGCAGCATTACTGGGCTATAATTACAATTCAGGTGAATGGTATAAAGAAACATATAGAATTTTTAATAAAGAATACAAAATTAGTGTTCCAAATAAAAAAAAAGAGAAAAGTAAAATCTTAAGTACAATAAAAAGTCTTTTTTAAAAATGATTGATGAGAGAATTAATCAAAAATACCTAAATAAAATTAAATTATTTCAAAAATATAACAAACATTATTATAATTTAAACAAACCTTTAGTTGATGATAATGAATTTGATAAATTAAAATTAGAGATAATTAATTTAGAGAAACAATATAAATTTTTGAGTCACAAAGATTCTCCCTCTTATTCTGTAGGTTTTAAACCCTCTAAAATTTTTAAAAAAATAAAACATAAAACAGCAATGTTGTCCTTAGGTAATGCATTTAGTGAGGAAGATCTTATAAATTTTGAAAAAAAAATCTTAAATTTTCTCAATAATGAAGTGGGATTAAATATCGAGTATAGTGCAGAGCCAAAAATTGACGGAATATCTGCATCTTTATTGTTTAAAGGTGGAAAATTTATAACTGGTCTATCAAGAGGCGATGGAAAAGAGGGGGAAGATATCACAGAAAACTTAAAAACAATTAAAGATATACCTCATGAAATTAAATTAAAAAGTTTTCCTGAAGAAATAGATATAAGAGGCGAGGTATTTATTCAAAACAGCGATTTTAAAAATTTAAGCAATAAATTTGCAAATCCAAGAAATGCAGCCTCCGGTTCATTAAGACAAAAAGATGCTAAAGAAACACAAAAAATTCCATTAAAGTTTATTGCTTATACTTTTGGTTATGAAAAAGGGTTAGAAGTAAGCACTCAAGAAGGTTATTTAAAAAAATTGAAAGAGTGGGGTTTTAAAACAAATCCTTTAAACAAAACAATTGGTTCAATAAAAGATTTAATGAAAAATTATAATGAAGTTGAAAAAAAAAGGGATCAAATAGATTTTGATATTGATGGAATCGTCTATAAAGTTAATGATTTTGGATTACAAAAAAGATTAGGGAATGTCGCAAATGCTCCAAGATGGGCTATTGCACATAAGTTTTCAGCTAATAGTAGTGTCTCAAAAATTGAAAATATTGAAATTCAAATTGGCAGGACTGGTGCCTTAACACCTGTAGCAAAAATAAAACCAGTAAAAATTGGAGGTGTTGTTGTTTCAAATGCAACTTTGCATAATGAAGAAGAGATAAATAGAAAAGATATAAGAATTGGGGATACGGTTTTAATTGAAAGAGCGGGAGATGTAATACCTCATGTAATTTCAGTTGATTTAAAATTAAGAGATAAAAATTCCAAAAAATTTAATTTTCCAAAAAATTGTCCATCTTGTGGATCAAAAACTGTTAAAGATTTTAATTTTACCACAAAAAAAAAAGACGCTGTAAGAAGATGTTCAAGTGACGGGTATGAATGTGAAAAAATGGCAATAGAAAAGTTAAAACATTTTGTTTCCAAAGAAGCTTTCAATATTGATGGTTTTGGAAAAAAAATTGTTGAAAATTTTTGGAATTTAAATTTAATCAAATTTCCACAAGATATTTTCAAACTTGATTACGTAAAAATAGAAAAATTAGAAGGATGGGGGAAGCAATCAGTTTCAAATTTAAAATATTCAATTAACCAAAAAAAAATAATTTCATTTGAAAAATTTATTTATGCATTAGGCATTAGACATATAGGTTTAGAAAATGCTAAAATTATATCAAAAAATTTAAAATCACTAAGAAATTTTATCTCTTTATCCAAAAAAAATAATTTTGATAATTTAATCAATATTGATGGGATTGGTGAGACCCAGATTAGTTCAATCAAAAATTTTTTTAAAAATGATACAAATTTATTCGTTTTACAGAACTTAGAAAAAATACTCACAGTAAAAAATGCTGAAAACCAAAAAACTGATGGCATATTAAATAATAAAACTTTTATGTTTACTGGTAAACTTTCAAATATGAGTCGTTCTGAAGCAAAATCTCTAATAGAACAAAATTCGGGGTCGATAGTTAGCAATGTGACGAAAAAACTTGATTATTTAATAGTTGGAGAAAAACCAACAAATAGAAAAATTGATGTTGCAAGAACTTTAAAAATAAAAATTTTAGACCAGTCTTCTTGGCTTAAAATGCTTAAATAAATCTAGCCAACCATTCTTTTTCATTTTTATTAAGAAATGGCGATAATTTTGAATAAACCTCTTTATGATATTTAAAAAGATAACTCTTCTCCTCTTTATTTAAAAGTTTATAATTAATTAAATCTATTTCTAATGGTGCCAAAGTTAAATTTTTGAAAAATAATTGACCTTTAATTTTTTTTGCATAAATTAAATTTTCAATACGAATTCCAAATTTACCTTTTTTATAATATCCAGGTTCATTACTCAAAATCATTCCATTTTCAATTTTAATTAAATTGTTTTTTGAAATAGCTTGTGGACCCTCATGAACATTTAAGAAATAACCCACACCGTGGCCAGTTCCATGGGCATAATCCATATTATTTTTTTTAAGAAATTTTCTTGCTTCAATATCAATTAATTTCCCAGTTTTTTTTATATCTAAATTTATTTGAGCTACTGCGATATGTCCTTTTAAAACATTTGTGTAAATATTTTTTATATAATTTTTTTGATTTGAAAAACAAATTGTTCTTGTAACATCTGTGGTTCCAAATTTATATTGTCCACCAGAATCACATAATAAAATTTCATTTTTTTTTAAAGTTTTAGTGTTATTTTTTGTTGCTCTATAATGAACAATAGCTCCATTTTTTCCACTGCCTGCTATTGTTTTAAAACTTGGAAATAAATAATTCGAATTCATTTTTCTAAATTTTTCCAACTTATTTTGAGCATCAACCTCCGTGATATCTAATTTTTTTTTATTTTTTATCCAATAAATGAATTTCGTCAGCGCTACCCCATCGATGATGTGAGTATCTATAGTATTTTTAATTTCAGTTTTATTTTTAATTGATTTAAAAAGATAAACTGGATCTTCTTTTTTGATCAATCTAAATCTTTTTTTTAAAATTTCTTCAAAATACACTGAGCAAGTTTTCTCATCAATCAAAATACTTCCCAAATCTAAATCTTGGAATAAAGAGGAGATATTTTTTGGATCAATTATTTGACTTTTTTTTAATCTTTTTTTTTTAATAAGATTTTTTGATTTATCTTTCTCAACAATTAGATAAATATTTCTTTTTTTACTTATAACAAGATAACAGTTGGGTATTGGACTAGTTGGGCTATCATATCCTCTAATATTTAATAACCATGCAATATTTTCTGGAGCTGTGATGAATAAATAATCAAATTTATTTTTCTTTAAATATGAGCAGACTTTAGAAATTTTTTGCAAGTGAGTTTCACCAGTGTTTTCTTTGTCTAAAGTATAAAAAGGATCTTTTTTTTTACTTTTAAATTGGTAAATTTTATCAACTAAATTTTTATCAATTAAAGTCACTTTGTTATTCTTTAAAAAAAATCTTTTAATTTGTTTTGAGGTAAATAGTGTAGGATCAATCCCTAGATTTAGATTTTTGAATATATTTGTATTAATTATCTTTTCATAATCTACAATCTTAAAGTTCTTACCACTTTCAATTTTTGCTTGAATTGTATATCTACCATCAACAAATAAAAAACTTTTCTTTTTTAGAATTACTGCATATCCGGCTGACCCAGTAAAATTAGATATAACTTTAAGTCTATCTTTATTTGAATATTCTGAAAAAAATTCATCATTTTTTGGGATTACATAACCATCAATATTATATCTAATAAATTGATTTCTTAATTTATCTATCCTTTTTTTAATCATTTAATTCTTTTTTGATATCTAATCCAACCCGGACTTCTTTTGGGGTCATCATCTAATTCTATATCTTGGTTGAACTCAAATTCGTCAAATGTGTCGTTATTTTCTTCAAAATAAGAATTTTTTTCTAAATTATTTTCTGGCAGTTCGTCAATAAATCTTGAAGCCATGCTATCTATCCAATCTCCTTGATAAAATCTATTCATTGAAAAAGAAATAATTGCATTTTTTTTTGCTCTCGTGATACCCACATAAGCTAATCTTCTCTCCTCCTCTAATCCATTATGTCCTTTTTCCTCAATTGATTTTTGATGAGGAAATAAACCTTCTTCCCACCCAGGTAAAAAAACCACATCAAACTCCAAACCTTTAGCTGCATGCATTGTCATCATATTAATTTTTTCGCCTTCCCAATCTTGATCAATAGAAGTTGCAAGAGATACATGGTCTAAAAAACTTTCTAGATTATCAAATTCTTTCATTGCACTTAATAATTCTTTTATATTTTCTAACCGATTTTCATTTTCGAGATCTTTTTTGTTTTTTAACATTGAGGAATATCCAGACTCATCTAAAAGTATTTGCAGTAATTTGACATGATTAAATTTTTTAATTTTCAAGTCATTTCTCCATTTTGAAATTAAATCTAAAAAAATACTTAAACCTAATTTTGCTTTAGGTTTTATTAGATTTTTTTCTATCATCTTTCTTGCTGAGTATTCCAAAGTTATCTTATTTTTTTTTGAGTATTCATGAATAATTTTAATTGTACTATCACCAATTGATCTTTTAGGATTATTAACTATTCTTTCAAAAGCTAAATCATCTTTTTCTTGATAAATTAATCTTAGGTATGCAACGCAGTCCTTAATTTCGGCTCTCTCATAAAATTTAATTCCTCCTAAAATTCGGTAGGGTACACCTATTTTTAAAAATCTTTCCTCAAATTCTCTTGTTTGAAAAATTGCTCTCACTAAAATCGCAATATTATTTAAAGAATATTTCTTTTTTATTTTTTCCACTTCATCAGAAACTCCGATTGCTTCATCTTTTCCGTTTTTAAAACAGTTTAATTTAATTAAATCACCCTCTTCCATTGTTGATTTTAAAGTCTTTCCTACTCTATTTTGATTATTAGATATTAATGAAGAAGCCACAGACAAAATATTTTTTGAGGATCTGTAATTTTGTTCTAGTCTAATTACTTTAGTATTTTTATAGATTTTATCAAATTCTAAAAAATTTTTTATTTCAGCACCTCTCCAACTATAAATTGATTGATCATCATCACCAACACAACATATGTTATTGTTCTTCTCTGCTAACAAATTTAACCATTGGCTTTGTATATAATTTGTATCCTGGTACTCATCTACAAGTATATATTTAAAATTTTTAGAGTAGATTTCTCTAATATCTTCATTTTTTTCCAAAATTTTAACAGAGTGTAAAATTAAATCTCCAAAGTCACACGCATTTAATTCTATTAACTTCTGTTGATAAATTTTATAAACTGGCAAAATTGTTTTTTCATAAATATCTTTTGGATTTATCTTTACTTCACTGGGGTATAATCCTTTATTTTTCCATTTATCAATTATTGCAATGATATACCTTGGAGCAAGTTGTTTGATGTCGATGTTTTCTGCTTTACAAATATTTTTGATTAATCTGATTTGATCGTCAGCATCAACAATAGTAAAATTTGAATTTAGATTTACCGCTGATGCATGTTTTCTTAATAACTTTGCGCAAATTGAGTGAAACGTACCAAGCCAAGATAAACCAACCGCTGATGAACTAAGAATATTGCTCACTCTATCTTGCATTTCTTTTGCAGCCTTATTTGTGAAAGTTACCGCAAGAATTTGGTTAGGAAAGGCTTTCTTATTTTTAATTATGTGAGCAATTCTGCTTGTCAAAACCTTTGTTTTTCCTGATCCAGCACCAGCAACAATTAAAAGTGGTCCATCTAAAGATATTACAGCTTGTTTTTGAGCTTCATTCAAATTTTTTAAATAATCAGAGTTTACCATTTAAATATTTTAATTATAAGTCTGAACAAAATATGTTTAATTTTAATTATTACAAAAAAAAATTTCGAAAATTACTAATATCAATAAATAAAATTTTAGAAAGTTTTTTTATAGAGTTAGCAAGATCAAAACATTACAAAGACAAACGTACACCTATAGTAAAAAAATTTATTGATTTAGACCAGAAGTTTGAAAGTTTTTTTAATAAATTTAAAGAATTTAAGAAATACAATCAGAGCAAGAAAAAATTAAGCTTTTTTGAAAATAAGGCAGTTTTATCAATAACAATAATTTTTTTGTTATTTTTAACCTATTTTTTTATCCCTGTTTTTTACAATGAAGGCGAAACTAAAAATTTTTTAAAAAATCAGATTAACAAAAGTTATGAAATAGAAATTGAATTTAATGAAAAAGTAAAATATGGCTTACTCCCAAAGCCATATTTTTATACAAAAAATTTAAATATTATTCATGATGATAAAATTTTAGGTAACTCAAGTTATGTTAAATTTTATATCTCATTTAATAATTTTTTTTCATTTAAAAAATTAAATATAAAAGATGTAATATTTAAAAACACCGAATTTAATGTTGATGTTAGTAATATAAACTTTTTTAAAAAAACTTTAAAAAAGTCAGAAAAACAAGATGATATTTTATTTAAAAAATCAAAATTCTTTTATAAGGATCAAAATGAAGAATTATTATTTTTGTCTAAAGTTGATAATCTGAAATTTTTTTACGATGATAAAAATAGTTTTCAGAAAGTAAAGACGGTATTTGAGATTTTTAATATTCCTTTTAAATTAGACATCTTAAAAGATACATCAAGTCATAACAAAAATATAAAATTAATGTCTAAAAAAATTCGTTTAGATTTAGAAAGTTCAATTGAATATGACAATTCTGGAAAAATTACTGGTTTTTTGGATATTGATTTATTTAATAAAAGTAATTCGTTTAATTATGTAATTGAAAATGAAAAATTAAATTTTTTATCGGAGGATGAAAATTTTAGTGGTGGTTTAAATTTCAAACCTTTTTATTTTTTTAGTAATTTAAGTTTTGATTATATAAGTCAAAAAAAAATATTTCAAAGTGAGTCTTTGATTTTTGATTTAATTGACTCAGAATTATTATACAATCCCAATTTAAGTGCTAGTATTAACATTGATGTTGATAAAATTGATAAGTTTGAATACTTGACTGATTTCATTCTAGAAATTCAACTTGATAATGGTAAAATTTTTGTGAGTAATTTTGATGTAAACTGGAATCAAGCTCTTTCAATTAAATCTAATGATATTGAGTTTACAAATGATGAAAAGGGAAAAAAGTTAATAGGTGAAATATTGTTTGATTTTAAGGATGTAGAAAAGTTTTTTAGATATTTTCAGATTAAAAGAAATTACAGAAATGTTTTCGATGAAATAAATGCAGATTTTGTTTATGATTTTACTCAGGAAAAATTGATTTTGAATAATATTAAAATAGACAATAAGTCAAATCAAATTCTTGAGAATTTTTTAGAGGAATATAATAATAAAAATAAAAATTTATTTAACAAAGTAATCTTTAGGAACTTTGTGAAAGATTTTTTCCAAACTTATGCGGGATAAATCATTTTTTTTGGGTTAACAATCCTGTCATAATTTTTCTCGCTAATCAATTTTGACTTTAAAGCTTCGTGTTTAAGGGTCGTTTTATTTTTCAATGCTAGTTTTGCAATTTTTGCAGAATTATCATATCCAATATGTGGAGCTAATGCTGTTACCAACATTAAAGAATTATCTAGGTATTTTTTTATCTTCGATTTGTCTGCTTTAAGTCCTTTTATACAATAAAGTGAAAAGTTTTTTATGCTGTCAGCTAATAAATTTATTGATTGTAAAATATTATGAGCGATTAAGGGTTTAAATACATTCAGTTCAAAATGTCCATGTGAACCTGCCATTGTTATTCCATTGTGATTACCAATTACTTTGACACAAACCATTGTTACAGCCTCTGACTGTGTAGGATTAACTTTTCCTGGCATAATTGATGATCCAGGTTCATTAGCTGGTAAGATAAGTTCTCCGTAGCCAGCTCTTGGACCGGAGCCTAAAAATCTAATATCATTTGCAATTTTCATTAAACTTACTGCTGTTGTATTTAAGGTACCTGAAAAATTAACAATTTCATCATGTGCTGCAAGCGCTGCAAATTTATTTTTTGTAGGTTTGAATGGCAACTTAGTTATTTTCTTTATCTCTTTAATTATTTTTTTATCAAAATTTTTTTTACTGTTTATTCCAGTACCAACTGCTGTACCACCTTGAGCAAGAGAATAAATTTCTTTTAAAGCATTATTAATTCGATTAATACAATCTTCAATTTGAGACTGATATCCAGAAAATTCTTGACCTAAAGAAAGCGGAGTTGCATCTTGAAGGTGAGTTCTTCCAACTTTGATAATATTTTTAAATTTTGATATTTTTTTCTTAAGTTCTTTATTGAGCAAAATTAAAGATGGTAGTAAATTATTTTTTGTTTCTATTGCTATTGCAATATGCATTGCTGTTGGAAAGACATCATTAGTTGATTGAGATTTATTGACATGGTCGTTGGGATGTACAGGTTTTTTTGAACCCTTTTTGCCGCCTAATTTTTCTATGGCTCTATTAGCTATGACTTCATTGACGTTCATGTTTGTTTGTGTGCCAGAACCAGTCTGCCAAACTTTGAGCGGAAAGTGCTCATCAAGTTTTCCAGCAATAATCTCATTACTTGCTAAAATTATTGCTTTTGAGATTTTGGGTGAAATTTGCTTTTCTTTTTGGTGAACTTTTGCGGCAGCTTTTTTAATTATTGCAATAGATTTTATTAGAATTGGTCTAACTAAAAAATCTCCTATATCAAAATATTTTTTTGATCTTTGCGTTGAAGCACCCCAATATTTATCATTAGGTACTTTTATTGATCCAATACTGTCAAATTCTTTGCGAAATTTCATTGATAATACTTTATTATATATATATTAAAATTAAGTTTACTAACAGGAGCAAAATGACAAATTTTGAAAAAGTAGGTACTTTTATGAAAACTTTTGGTCAAGACGTAAAACAGAGTTCCTCATTTAGCACTGATAAGATTAATGAATTAAGAGTAAGTCTTATTAAAGAAGAACTTGATGAGCTAATAGAGGCAATGAACAAAAAAGATTTAGTCGAAGTAGCTGATGCATTAACAGATATTCTTTACGTAACATATGGAGCAGGACATGCGTTCGGTATAAATCTCGATAAATGCTTTGAAGAAGTTCAGAATTCAAATATGAGCAAATTAGATAATAATGGAAAACCTATTTATAATGATAAGGGTAAAGTAATGAAGGGTCCAAATTATTTTAAGCCAGATTTAAGTAAGTTTATAAAATAGTAAAAGGGGCGTTCTGTTGCCAGGTGCCCCGAACCCCGTTTACTTAATTAACTAAGTTAATTAAGCAGCAAGTGCGTAACTTTCGTTAGCAATTATAAATTAGCCCTTTACGGAGGAACAATTCCGAACGAAAGAATAGCCTTTAGTCACTCGTCGAATCTAGTTCACCCCCATAAGTTGTAAATGGTGGAGGTGGTGGGTACTGCCCCCACGTCCGCAATGGTTATTACGAAATTCGTTTATCGTCATAGTTGGAAATCCAACTTTATTAATATAAAAGGAATTGCTAGAGATTCAATAACAATCATGAAATTAACAAACGAGCAAATTGCAGAGATTAAAGGTCAACAATCACAAAACAATTCAACAAAAAGAGTAACTTCTCCTGAATTAGAAAAAATCCTCTACGAAGCTATACCAGCACTTGATCACGGATTTGTTAGAGTTGTTGATTATATGGGAGATGATACATCAATAGTTCAATCGGCTAGAGTTTCATATGGCAAAGGTACTAAACAAGTTTCTACAGATTCAGGGTTAATTAAATATTTAATGCGTCATTGGCATAGTACTCCATTTGAGATGTGTGAAATTAAATATCATATTAAACTACCAATTTTTATTGCTCGTCAATGGATTAGACATAGGACTGCGAATGTAAATGAATATTCTGCAAGATACTCAATTTTAGATAAAGAATTTTACTTACCATCAAAAGAAAATCTTGCAGCTCAATCAACATCTAATAGACAAGGTAGGGGGGACGTTCTTGAGGGAGAACAAGCAAATAAAGTTTTAGAACTTTTAAAAAATGATGCTGAGAGAACATATGCAAATTATGAAACAATGCTCAATGAAAGATATGATGGATCTACTATTGATGAAAATAAAAAGGGATTGGCGAGAGAACTAGCAAGAATGAATTTGACATTGAACACTTATACTCAATGGTATTGGAAAACAGATTTATTAAATCTTATGAATTTTTTAAGACTAAGAGCAGATCATCATGCACAATATGAAATTAGAGTTTACGCAGATATTATGTTGGATACATTAAAAAAATGGGTTCCAATAACCTATGAGGCCTTCATGGATTATAGAGTTGGTGGAACAGAAGTTTCTGCTAAAGGAAAAATTATTATTCAAAAACTTATCAAGGGTGAAAACATCTCTATAGAGGACTCTGGTTTATCTAAGAGAGAATGGAATGAATTAATGGAAGCTTTTGAACTTAAAGATAAGTTGATTTAATTTTGTTTGCAAAATTAATATAAATTTTTGATATTTCATTGTTTGGATCTTCCTCAACAATGGGTTTGCCTTTATCACCTGACTTTCCAACTTCAGGGTTAATTGGTATCTCCCCTAAAAATTCTTTATTAAATTCTTCTGCAGTATTTTTAACTCCACCCTCTCCAAAAATATTATATTTTTTTTTATCATCCCCGATAAAGTAACTCATGTTGTCTACTAACCCTAAAATTTTAACTCCGAGTTTATCAAACATTTTTATTCCTCTTTTTACATCTAATAAAGCCACCTCTTGTGGAGTTGAGACTATAATTGCACTATCCATCTTAATCTCCTGGGAAAAAGTAAGTTGGGTATCTCCAGTTCCAGGAGGCATATCAACAATTATAAAATCCAAGTCTTTCCAATTAACTTTTTGTGTAAAAGTTCTAATTGCGCTAGTCACCATAGGTCCTCGCCAAATCATAGGTGTTTGTTGATCAGTTAAGAAACCAATAGACATACACTGAATATCGTACTTATTTACAGGTTCTAATTTTTCTCCATCACTTTTTGGTTTCTCATTAATTCCCATCATTTTTGGGATAGATGGACCATAAATATCAGCATCCAATAAACCAACTTTACATCCAACCTTTTTTAAAGCTAAAGCTAAATTTGTTGCAAAAGTGGATTTTCCAACTCCTCCTTTTGCGCTTGAAATCGCAATAGTAAATCTTGTGCCTTTAATTGGATTTTTCTCTGGTAATTTTCTACTCATTTTAGCTCTCATTGCGTCACTTAATTCTGGTTTTTCCTTTGGCATGATTGGATCTTAACTTGTTTTTCCGCACAAAGACATTATATAGATTGCCATATGTCAGATAATTTCAGACAAAGTGGCGGAAGTCCTTGGGGAACACCTCCTGGAGGAGGTGGTGGTGGAAGTGGTAATGGCTCTGGCCGAGGCCCAACGCCCCCTGATGTAGACAAAATTATCAGAGAGTTCCAAGAAAAGATTAAGAAATTTTTACCTGGTGGAAGTTCTTCAGGTGGCAAACAAGCCATTTTAGTTTTAATTATTTTAGGATTTGTTTGGTTAGCTAGTGGACTTTATAGAGTTTTACCAGATGAGCAGGGTGTAGTTTTACGATTTGGTAAATTTGTTAAGACAACCCAACCAGGATTAAATTATCATATCCCTTTCCCTGTTGAGTCTGTACTTACTCCAAAAGTTACAAAAGTTAATAGAATAGATATTGGTTTTAGATCTGAGAGAGATAGTGGATTTACCTCTCAAGGTGGAGTGGCTGATGTTCCACAAGAGAGCTTAATGTTAACGGGAGATGAAAATATTGTTAACATAGATTTCTCTGTTTTCTGGGTCATCAAAGATGCAGGAAACTTTTTATTTAAAATTCAAGACCCAGAGGGAACAGTTAAAGCAGCGGCAGAGACAGCAATGAGAGAGGTTATCGCAAGATCTGATATCCAACCTATTTTAACTGAAGGTAGATCAGTCATAGAGACAGATACACAAGAAATTATTCAAAAGATCTTAGATGAATACACTAGTGGTATTCAAATCACTCAAGTACAAACACAAAAAGCGGATCCACCTGATCAAGTAATTGATGCATTTAGGGACGTACAGGCTGCAAGAGCAGATATGGAAAGATCAAAAAATGAGGCTGAAGCTTATGCAAATGATGTTATTCCAAGAGCACGAGGGGAAGCAGAAAAAATCTTACAAGCAGCTGAAGCATATAAAAAGGAAGTTGTAGCAAAAGCAGAAGGTGAAGCCAGCAGGTTCTTAGCGATTTATAATGAATACAAAAATGCAAAATCTGTTACACAAGAGAGAATGTATTTAGAGACAATGGAAAAAGTTTTAGCTGATATTGATAAGGTAATTATAGAAAAAAACGCAGGCTCTGGTGTAGTGCCATACTTACCGTTACCTGAGTTACAAAAAAAGAGAGTGACGAATTAATATGAAAGCTGGAAAAATTATTGCAGGAACTATTGTTGCTTTAGCTGTTGTTGCATTCTTTTCAATTTTTATTGTTAAAGAAGTCAATCAAGCAATTGTTCTTCAATTTGGTGATCCAAAAAGAATAATTTTAAAGCCTGGATTAAATTTTAAAATTCCATTTATTCAAAACGTTGTCTTTTTAGACAAAAGAATTCTTAATTTAGATACACCGCCAGAGGAAGTAATTGCTTCTGATCAAAAGAGATTAATAGTTGATGCATTTGCAAGATTTCAAATAGTTGATCCATTGAAGTTCTATATTTCAGTTGGAAATGAGAGAGTTGCAAGATCAAGATTGGCTACAATTATTAATTCAAGAATTAGGAACGTTCTTGGACAACAAGAACTTCAAACTTTACTTTCAGAGGACAGAACAAAACAAATGGCCTTAATTCAAGAAGGTGTAAATAATGAAGCAGAAAATTTTGGAATAAAAATAGTTGATGTTAGAATTAAAAGAGCTGATCTTCCTCAAGCTAATAGTGATGCAATCTTTAGAAGAATGCAAACTGAAAGGGAGAGAGAGGCGAAAGAATTTAGAGCAAGAGGAGCTGAGATGGCAGTTACAATTACATCGACTGCTGATAAAGAAGTTACTGTAATTCTAGCTGAGGCTCAAAAAAAATCAGAAATTATGAAAGGTGAAGGAGATGGTAAAAGAAATAATATTTTTGCTGCAGCATTTGGACAAGATCCAGAATTCTTTGCATTTTATAGAGCTATGCAAGCATATGAAAAAGCTTTAATAGGTGGTGAAACATCTTTAATTTTATCTCCAGATAGTGAGTTTTTTAAATTTTTTGGGAATATCCAGCCACAAACTGAGTAAGATTTAATGAAAGAATTGATCATTGCATTTGGTCTATTCTTTTTTATTGAGGGAATTTTATATGCCTTATTTCCATCAAAAATGAAGAATATGTTAAAAAGGCTTGAGTTAATCAAAGATAGTCAATTACGTACCGGGGGATTAATTTTTGCTTTAATAGGATTTATGATTATTTATTACGCAAAAAGTTAAAATGATGAAAATAAAAGCAATATTTCTCTCTTTATTATTAGTATTTAGTTTTTCATCTATATCAAATTCTCAAAATATTCCTAATTCGTTTGCAGATTTAGCTGAAAAATTAATGCCTTCAGTAGTAAATATTTCAACAACTCAAACAGTAGTGACAAGAAGCAATCCTTTCCCAAACTTTCAATTTCCACCAGGATCACCATTTGGTGATATGTTTAAAGAATTTGGAACACCTCAAGAAAGACAATCCTCAGCACTTGGCTCAGGATTTATTATTGATGAAAAAGGAATACTAGTCACAAATAACCATGTGATTGAAGGAGCAGAAGATATCGTAGTTCAGGTCAACGGAGAAAAAAAGTTTAAAGCAAAAGTTATTGGAGCAGATCCTCTTTCAGATATTGCAGTTTTAAAAATTGAGTCAAAAGAAAAGTTTTTACCGGTGAGATTTGGTGATTCTGATAAAGCAAGAATAGGTGATTGGGTTATAGCTATTGGAAATCCATTTGGGTTAGGTGGAACAGTAACTTCAGGAATAATTTCTGCAAGAAATCGATCAATTGGATTATCAAGATATGAAGATTATATTCAAACAGATGCATCTATTAACTCAGGAAACTCAGGTGGTCCCTTGTTCGATATGAATGGTAATGTGATTGGGATTAACACGGCTATTCTCGGTAGAAGTGGAAATGTAGGAATAGGTTTTTCAATACCATCAAATAGCGCTAAGATTGTAATTGATCAATTAATTGAATTTGGGGAAACAAAAAGGGGATGGTTAGGAGTAAGAATTCAAGATGTAACAAAAGAAATTGCAGATGTTGAAAAGTTAGACGAGCCAAGAGGAGCTCTAGTAGCTAGTGTTGCACCAAACAGCCCATCTGAAAAAGCTGGGGTTAAAAGTGGAGATATTATTTTGGAATTTAATGGTGAAAAAATAAAGCAAATGAAAGAACTTCCTATAATTGTTGCAAGAACTGAAGTTGGAAAAAAAGTAAAAGTTAAAATCTGGAGAAACAAAAAAGAAATTATCAAAACAATTACACTTGGAAGATTGGAGACATCAGAGGATTTTAAAATTTCAGAAAAAAAAGAGGAACTCCCAAAAGAAACTTTAATTGAGAATTTGAAAATAAAAGTAAGAAAACTCTCTGATCAAGATATTAAAACGAGAAACTTACCCAACCAAACTAATGGTTTAGTGATTACAAGTATTGAAAATAATAGTCCCTTAACTGGCTCGATCGAAGTAAATAGCATTATTCTAGAAGCTCAGAAGAAAAAAATAAGGAATGTTGAGGATTTAAATCAAGCTTTAAAACAAGTTTTAAATAGTAACCAGAAGACTATTTTACTTGTGATCTATAATAGCCAAAATCAGAAAAGATATATAGGCGTTAAATTAGATTAGTTCATGGATTTAAAATCCAAAATTATTTTAATTTATGGACCTACCGCAAGTGGTAAATCTAAATTTGCAATTAAACTAGCAAAAAAAATTTCAGGTCAGATTATAAACGCTGATAGCATGCAAGTTTATAAAGAACTAAAGGTTTTAACAGCAAGACCTTTTAAAAAAGATTATCAAAATATCAAACATCATTTATATGGATTTCAAAATGCTAAAAAAAATTTTTCTACAGGAGATTGGCTTGAATTGGCAAACCAAAAAATTTTGCAATGTAGAAAAATTAAAAAAACACCCATATTGGTTGGGGGCACTGGTCTCTATTTTAAAGCTTTAACTGACGGTTTAGTAAATATTCCGAAAATTCCTATTAATTTTAGAAATAAAGTAAGAAATTTACATAAAAGAATAGGACAAAAGAAATTTTTTTTAAAGTTACTAGAAATAGATCCTTTAATTAAAGATCAAATTAATTCTCTAGATGTACAAAGATCTTTAAGAGCATATGAAATTAAATCATTTACAAAAAAATCTATGATTAGTTGGTTTAAAAAGACTAAGTCAGATTACAGTCATAATGACTTTTTTAAAATTTGTATTGATTTTCCAAGGAAAGATTTAATTGAGAGAATTAATAAGAGATCTGAAAATATGATTAAACTAGGTGCAATTTTAGAGGTTAAAAAATTTATCAAAATGAGAGTTCCAAAAAATAAAAGCCTAAGTAAAGCAATTGGAATAAGTGAGATTAAGCAATATCTTCAAAAAAAAATCCAAACAGATCAATTAATCGAGAAAATATCAATAAAGACTAGGCAATATGCTAAAAGACAGAGCACCTGGGCTCGAGGACACATGAAAGATTGGAATAAAGTTCATCCAGTTGGTTTGGATAAGCTCTTAAAAAAAATTTAGATATTCTCTACTTAGCCTTGACCAATTAGCACAACTTCAGCTAGATTGCTTGAATGTCTAAATTATATACTGGTGCAGAAATTGTATTTAAGTGTCTTGAAGATCAAGAGGTTGAATATATTTTTGGTTATCCAGGTGGAGCAGTTTTACCAATTTATGATGAACTTAAACATCATTCATCAATAAAACATATACTTGTTAGACATGAACAAGGAGCGGGCCATGCAGCAGAGGGTTATGCAAGATCATCAGGCAAGCCTGGAGTAGTTTTAGTAACATCTGGACCTGGTGCAACTAATGTTGTTACAGCATTGACTGATGCTTATATGGACTCAATACCTTTAGTTTGTATTTCTGGTCAAGTACCTACTCATTTAATAGGCACTGATGCCTTTCAAGAATGTGATACAACTGGAATCACAAGGCCTTGCACAAAACATAATTGGTTAGTTAAAGATATTAAAGAATTACCAAAAATAATGCATGAAGCTTTTAAAGTAGCAACAACTGGGAGACCTGGACCTGTACTAATTGATATTCCTAAAGATATCCAATTTGCAAAAACTAATTATACAAAATTTAAAAAAGAAAAAAAATTAAACGGAAAAATACATAATAAATTTTCTGAAAATGAAATTAATCAATTAATTGATTTGATTTCAAAAGCAAAAAAACCAGTTGTTTACACTGGGGGCGGAGTAATAAATTCTGGGCCTCAGGCTAGTGAGACTTTAAAAGAGTTTGTTAGATTAATTGGTTTTCCAATCACGTCGACTCTACAAGGGTTAGGGGCATTTCCAGGGGATGATAATCAATTTATTGGAATGCTAGGTATGCATGGAACTTATGAAGCTAATAATGCAATGCATGATTGTGATTTGTTAATTAACATTGGTGCAAGATTTGACGATAGAATAACTGGTAAGATCGATGAGTTTTCACCAAAATCAAAAAAAGTTCATATCGATATTGATCCATCGTCAATCAATAAAATTATTAAAGTAGATCTTGCAATAGTTGGAGATGTTAATGAAGTAATAAAGTCAGCTATTAAGAAAATAAATAAAAAACAAAATGGATTAAAAGACTCGAATAAACAAAGAATTTCAAAATGGTGGGAACAAATCCAAAAGTGGAGAACGAAAGACTCTTTGGGATTTATCAATAGTGATAAAGAAATTAAGCCTCAGCATGCTGTAAAAAGATTATATGAGCTAACAAAAAATCAAGATACATTTATCACAACTGAAGTTGGTCAGCATCAAATGTGGGCTGCACAACACTATAAATTTAATAAACCTAATAGATGGATGACATCAGGAGGTCTTGGAACAATGGGATATGGACTTCCAGCAGCAGTAGGCGTTCAAATTGCTCATCCAGATAAATTGGTGATCGATATTGCAGGTGAAGCATCTGTTTTGATGACGATTCAAGAAATGTCTACAGCAGTTCAATACAATTTGCCCATAAAGATATTTATTTTAAATAATCAGTACATGGGAATGGTAAGACAATGGCAGGAACTTCTACATGAAAAAAACTACTCAGAGAGTTATTCTGAAGCCTTACCTGACTTTGTTAAATTAGCTGAGGCTTATGGATGTAAAGGTATCAAGGCAGATAATCCAGATGAATTAGATGATAAAATTAAAGAGATGATTGATTATAACGGTCCAGTAATATTTGATTGTCATGTAGATCCTAATGAAAATTGTTTTCCAATGATACCATCCGGAAAGCCTCATAATCAGATGATTTTAGGTCCAAATGATAAAGAGGAAAATAAAATTACCGGTAAAGGGAAATCATTAGTTTAATGTCATCTCCAAAATCAGCATATAGTATTCCCACTAAAAAAGGAAAATTAGATACTCATATATTTGTTGTTTGGGTTGATAATGAGTCTGGTGTATTGGCAAGAGTAGTTGGGTTATTTTCTGGCAGAGGATATAATATCGAGTCCTTAGCGGTTGCAGAAGTTGATGCAACAAAAAATATTTCAAGAATTACTATCGTGACAACAGGAACACCACAAGTTATTGATCAAATTAAACTTCAGCTGAAAAAACTAGTTCCAGTCCATAAAGTTGCAGATTTTAAAAGAGAAGATAAAAATGTTATTTTTAAAGAGATGGCATTACTTAAAATTGTTGCACAGAAAAAAAAGATAGATAAGTGTCTTAAAGAATGCAAAAAATTTAATCCTGTAATTTTAGACAAAACAAATAAATCAGTGGTTGTACAAATAACTGCTTTAAGAAGAGAAATTGATAAAATGAGTAAAAAATTAAAACCCTTAGGTCTTACAAGCACTTCTAGAACTGGGGCAATAGCTATGACCAGAGGTGCTCAAACATTCAAATAAATTTATAAAGGAGAAAAAAAATGAAAATGTTCTATGAAAAAGATGCTGACGTAAACTTAATTAAAGATAAAAAAGTTGCTATTTTTGGTTATGGTAGTCAAGGGCATGCTCATGCTCTTAATTTAAAAGATAGTGGGGTAAAAGAAGTAGTCGTTGCTTTAAGAGATGGTTCAGTAAGTAAAGCTAAAGCTGAGTCAAAAGGATTGAAGGTAATGAATTTGTCTGATGCAGCGGAATGGGCTGACGTTTGTATGATTTTAACTCCCGATGAACTTCAAGCAACAATATATAAAAATCATATTGAACAAAGAATAAAAGAGGGCACAAGTTTAGCT
The DNA here is from genome assembly GCA_902617625.1 of uncultured Pelagibacteraceae bacterium. Lineage (GTDB taxonomy): Bacteria > Pseudomonadota > Alphaproteobacteria > Pelagibacterales > Pelagibacteraceae > Pelagibacter. The sequence goes on from CACMXJ010000006.1 coordinate 50,423, forward strand.
TTTGCTCACGGTTTAAATATTCATTATGATTTAATCAAAGCAAGAAAAGATCTAGATGTATTTATGGTTGCTCCGAAAGGACCTGGACATCTTGTAAGAAGTGAATTTGAAAAAGGTGGTGGAGTTCCTTGTTTGATGGCAGTCCATCAAGATGGTACGGGTAAAGCAAGAGATTTAGCTCTATCTTATGCATCAGCGATTGGAGGAGGAAGATCTGGAATTATTGAAACCACTTTCAAAGATGAATGTGAAACAGATTTATTTGGTGAACAAACAGTCCTTTGTGGAGGTCTTGTAGAGCTGATTAAAAATGGTTATGAGACATTAGTTGAGGCTGGATATGAACCAGAGATGGCATATTTCGAGTGCTTACATGAGGTAAAACTAATTGTTGATTTGATTTATGAGGGCGGGATTGCAAATATGAATTACTCAATTTCGAATACTGCAGAGTATGGTGAGTATGTTTCAGGACCTAGAATCATTAATAAAGAGGAAACTAAGAAAAGAATGAAAGAAGTGCTTGCAGACATTCAATCTGGAAAGTTTACTAAGCAATGGATGGATGAGTGTAAAAACGGTCAAAAGAATTTTCTCAAGACCAGAGAGGAATTAGCAAAGCACTCTATAGAAACAGTTGGTACGAAACTAAGAGCTATGATGCCTTGGATTGGTAAGAAGAAATTAGTGGATAGCGATAAGAAGTAAATATTGATTAAATTGGGCTAAAATAGTTATTTTATTTTGCAATCTAAACGATAGGTTGTATATTTCGAGCACTAAAAATATTTATATGGCTGAGAAAGATAAAGTATTTATTTTCGATACAACTATGAGGGATGGTGAACAATCACCAGGCGCTTCTATGAGTGTTGAGGAAAAAATTCAGATTTCAAGAGTTTTTGATGAAATGGGAATTGATATAATTGAGGCTGGTTTTCCAATATCATCACCTGGTGACTTTGAAGCTGTAAGTGCAATCAGTAAAAGTGTAAAGAATTCTATACCTTGTGGTTTAGCAAGAGCTACAAAAAAAGATATAGACGCATGTCATGAGTCTTTAAAATTTGCAAAAAGATTTCGTATCCACACATTTATTTCAACAAGTCCAGTTCATATGAAACATAAACTTAATATGACAGATGAACAAGTTTTAGGCGCTATTAAAGAAAGTGTTACTTATGCTAAAAAATTTACAGATGATGTTGAGTGGTCATGTGAGGATGGCACAAGAACAAATTTAGAATTTATGTATAAAACAATAGAACTTGCCATTAAATGTGGTGCAACAACAATTAATATTCCTGATACGGTTGGTTATTCAATACCTGAAGAATTTGCAAGAACTATTACATCAATAAAAAACAATGTACCAAATATTGATAAGGCTATACTTTCTGCGCACTGTCATAATGATTTAGGATTAGCGGTTGCTAATGCTCTATCAGGTTTATCAGCAGGAGTTAGACAAATTGAATGTACTATAAATGGAATAGGTGAAAGAGCGGGTAATGCAGCACTTGAAGAAATTGTAATGGCGATAAAAACACGTGATGATTTATTACCTTACGAAACGGGAATTAAAACTGAACTAATAAGCAAAGCATCTAAAATTGTATCAAATGCTACAGGTTTCCCTGTTCAATTTAATAAAGCGATCGTTGGAAAGAATGCTTTTGCTCATGAGTCGGGAATTCATCAAGACGGAATGTTAAAAAATAGAGAAACTTATGAAATAATGACACCAGAAAGTGTTGGTGTGAAAAAAACATCTTTAGTAATGGGAAAACACTCTGGACGTCATGCATTTAAGGATAAATTAAGTGATTTAGGTTATGCCGATGTCACAGATGATGTTGTACAAGCAGCCTTTGGAAAATTTAAAATTTTAGCAGATAAGAAAAAACATATCTACGACGAGGATATTGTTGCATTAGTCGATGATAGTTTAATTATTGATAATAAGATAAATGCAATTAACTTAAAATCATTAAAAGTATTTGCTGGAACTGGTGAGCCCCAAAGAGCTGATATGACTTTAGATGTTTTTGGAGAAGTTAAAAAGACTTCTCAAACTGGTGATGGTCCAGTTGATGCTATATTTAAATGTATTAAAGAACTTTATCCTCATGATGTAAAATTATCTCTTTACCAAGTTCATGCAGTTACAGAAGGAACTGACGCACAGGCTACCGTAAGTGTAAAGATAGAGGAAAATGATAGAACTACAGTGGGTCAGTCAGCTGACACAGATACTTTAGTAGCATCGGCAAATGCTTATTTAAATGCTTTAAACAAAATGCTTATTAAGAGAGAGAAAAAATCTTTATATAAAAACATCGAACCGAAAAAATTAAAGGAGAGTATATAATGGGAATATTTGATAGCGTTAAAAAAATATGGAGCCAGGATATGGCAATCGATCTTGGAACTGCCAACACATTAGTTGTTGTTAAAGGACAAGGTGTAGTTTTGAATGAGCCATCTGTCGTAGCAATTGTGGAGCAAACTGGAAAAAAACAAGTTTTAGCTGTAGGAGATGAAGCAAAAACAATGTTAGGAAGAACACCAGGAAATATAAGTGCAATTCGACCTTTAAGAGACGGTGTAATTGCTGATTTTATAGTCACTGAGGAAATGATCAAACATTTCATTAAAAAAGTTCATAAAGGCAGAACATTTGCTAATCCAAGAATATTAATTTGTGTACCTACTGGCTCTACTCCAGTTGAAAGAAAAGCTATTCAAGACAGTGCTTTGGCAGCAGGCGCTAGAAGAGTTCAATTAATTGAGGAGCCTATAGCTGCAGCGATAGGCGCAGGTTTACCAATATCAGAAGCAACAGGATCAATGGTTGTTGATATCGGTGGTGGAACAAGTGAGATTGCCGTTATGTCATTAGGAGGTTTAGTTTATTCAAAATCTCTAAGAGTTGCCGGTGATGCTATGGACGGAGCTCTAGTTAATTATATGAGAAAAGAATATAACCTTATGATAGGGGATAGCACAGCTGAAAAAATTAAGAAAGAAATTGGTACCGCTATTCCATCAAATAATAATACTTATGCTGTCAAAGGTAGAGATTTAAGATCAGGAACTCCAAAAGAAGTCAATATTACCGAAGAAGATACAGCAGAGGCATTAGATGGTATTTTAAGAGAAATGGTTAATGGTATTAAAGATGCCCTTGAGGCTACACCACCAGAATTATCAGCAGACCTTGTTGATATGGGTCTTACTTTGACAGGCGGCGGAGCTTTATTAAAAAATATTGATAGAAGATTTTCTAAGGAAACAGGATTGCCAGTGAACATTGCTGAGGACCCATTGTCATGTGTTGCTATTGGAACTGGTAAAGCTTTGGATCAAGAACAAACATTCTCTACGATGCTGACTGAATATTAAGAAAGATGGCCGAAAGCAGAGATGATTTTATAATAGCAATTAGATCTGCTTTTTTAAATAAAAGTACAAAACAAAAATTTTCCTTATTAACTTTAGTTTTTTTTTCGATTGTTATAATTGTTTTATCTAGTTTTAATTTCAAGGCGATAACTGTAACAAAGTCAGTTATAAAAGAAATTGTCTATCGATCTTCATTTATAGTTTCGATCCCAGAAAATTTTATCAAATCTTCTTATTTAAATCTAAATGAATATACTAATTTTTATAAAGAATATAAACAAACCAAAGAGGAATTAGATCAGTTAAAATCTGAAAATATATCAACAAAAATTATTAAAAGTGAAAATGAGGAACTCAAAAGTCTAATTGATGGTTATACCATTACCTCTAATAAGATTTTAGCAAAGGTAATTGTTGATCATGAAAGTCCTTTTTTAAGATCAATTATTATCAACAAAGGTAGTAAGGAAAAAATTAAGATTGGAACAAATATTTATGATCGAAGCTATCTTGTAGGACGGGTCATCGAAGTAAATTATACAAATTCAAGAGTATTGTTGTTAACTGATTTAAATTCAAATATTCCTGTTTCTATCACACCTGGAAATGTTCAAGCAATTGTTGTTGGTAATGGAGATAAAAAAGGTGAAATTAAATATATTAAAAATGATCTTATAAACAAAATCGATGATCAAGGAATTGCATATACCTCAGGAACTGGCTCAATTTTCAAAAGTGGAATTCCTGTTGGAACGATTGATTTAAAAGATAAAAATGAAAAAATTTTGATCAACTTTTATAGTGATTTTAGTCAATTAAAATATGTTTTTGCAGAGATTGATGAGTTAATCCCAACACCTGTTGAAACTGAAGAAAATGATCAAACACAAGTCTCTTCAAATACAGAGCAAATAAAATTAGACTTAATAAGTGATGAATTGCAGATTTTAGAGGATAGTAACACTAAATTTTTAGAGGAAAATAAAGAATTAAATACTTTAACTAACAATTTAACTAAACAAATTGAGATATTAAAGTCAGAAAATGAGTTTCAAAAAAGTGTTATTCAACAGCATAATTTAGACCAAGAAGAGCTAGAATTCTTAAGATTAAATTTAATCTATAGTTCAAAATGTCAATCAAAAAAACTCTTTAGCACTGGTTTTAAAGTAGGCACTGAAGAATATAAAAAATGTATAATGCGAAAAGGAAAGATAAGTGATTAGATTTCAAAAGAAAAATTTACTTTATAAGATATACACTTGGTTACCAATTCTCGCTTTATTTATATCTGTATTTAATGAATTTGATTTTAATTATTTAAACATTGATTATTTTTCATTTAATTTTCCATTTATATTAATTTTTTATTTCGCTTTAAAAGCATATCAGCGATTTGATTACTTTTTAGTTTTTTTAGCAGGGTTATTTAATGATACCGTTGTGGGTTTACCCTTAGGCATAAGTTCTATGTCATATATCTTAATTTGTATATTTGCCACTTACCTAAGAAATATAACAATTAGTCCAAATTTAATAAAAGATTGGTTCTATTTTTTGTTTATCATTAGTTTGATAAATTCAATAAATTTTTCAGTTTTATTTTTGTTTTTTTCTTATGAATTGGATATTACACTTTTTATCGTGAACAATTTTTTTACGTTTTTATTTTACATAATATTTTCAATATTTTTTAAGAGGTATTTAAAAAGTTTAGATGATTAATATTAATATAAGTGACAGCGCAACCAAGTTAAATTCATTAAATCGAAGAATGTTTATTCTTGCGACAGCTAAAATTATCATTCTAGGTGGAATAGTTAGTAGATTATTTTTTTTACAAGTTAAAGAGAATAAAAAATACTTAACACTATCTGATAAAAATAGAATTCGAGAATGGAAATTACCCCCTATTAGAGGAGAATTTCAAGACTATTTTGGAAACACGATTGCTGGAAATTTTGAGGCTTACCAACTCCATATCATACCAGAGGAGGTTGAGGATTTTAGATATGTAATTTATCGTGTGAAAGAATTATTGGAATTAAGTGATAAACAATTTAAAAAAATTGTAAAAAAAAAGAATGAAATAAAACCTTGGGAAACATTAATTGTAGCAGATAATTTAAGTTGGGAAAAATTTTCTAAAATTAATAATCACCTTTATGATCTTAATGGTGTTAAGCCAGTCATTTCAATATCAAGAGATTACCCTTATAAAGAAAATTTCACTCATGTTTTGGGTTATGTTAGTCAGGCTAATGAAAATGACCTTTTAACAAATGAAAATATAAAAGAAAAATTTGTACCTGGATTAAAAGTTGGAAAAACAGGTCTAGAAAAATCATTTGAACAGAAATTAATTGGATCAAATTCTGTGGAGCGATATGAGGTTAATGCTTATGGTAGAAGGATCAGTCAATTAGCATTTCAAAAAGGAGATAAGGGAGAAACAATCAAACTTACAATAGATACAAAAATTCAAGAGTTAACAAATGAGTTACTTAAAGAAAAAGCTGGATCGATATGCGTAATGGATATTTATACAGGTGCAATTATTGCAATGCATTCTTCCCCATCCTTTGATCCCAATTCTTTTGTTTTTGGAATAAGCCAAGATGAATGGCAACTGATAAGAAACAATCCAATGAAACCTCTAGTAAATAAATCATTATCAGGTAATTACTCACCAGGATCAACCATAAAACCTATAGTTGCCTTATCCGCTTTAGAAAATGAAATTATTAAACCAGATTTTACAGTTCAATGTAAAGGACACAAAAATCCTTTAGAATTGTACGGGCAAACTTATCATTGCTGGAAGAAAGAGGGACACGGATTTGTAAACTTAAGAGAAGCGATGAAACAATCTTGTGATACATATTTTTATGAAGTTGCAAGAAGGTTAGGTGTAGATCGATTAAGTGTTACTGCAAAAAAATTCGGATTAGGTCAGAAAGTTTTTAAAGATATATTTGATAACGAAAAGAAGGGTTTAGTTCCTAATACAGAATGGAAAAAAAATGCATTAGGAAGAAATTGGGTACTTGGTGAAACAATAATTACTGGAATTGGCCAAGGGTTTATTCAAACAACTCCAATACAATTATGTTTGATGACTGCTCAAATTGCTAATGGTGGATACAAAATTTATCCTAAAATAGTGGCAAATGATGACAATCAATATGCAGATAAGTTTACACCATTATATAAAAAGTCTCGAAATATTAAGATTGTTCAAGATGCAATGTTTAGTTCTACAAATGAAGTGAGAGGAACTTCTTACAGATCTCGTTTGGACGATCCTAAATATAAATTTGCTGGAAAAACTGGAACCTCACAAGTTAAGAAAATAACTGAGAGGGATCGTGAGTTAGATCTTAAAACATTTCAAATTCCTTATGAGGAGAGAGATCATGCTTTATTCGTAGCTTTTGGGCCTTACAAAAATCCAAGATATGCGCTTAGCATAATCATAGAACATGGTGGTTCTGGAGGAACTGTTGCAGCTCCATTAGCTAAAGAATTATTTAAAATGATTGTTGATAGACATGAAATAAGAAAAAATTACGATAACAAAAAATATTTGGATATCTAATGTACCAATATACAAGATTTAATAATAAAAATGGTTTTTTCCAAAAATTTGGAAATTTAGATTATATCCTTTTATCATGTCTTCTAATTCTTGGATTTGTTAGTCTTGCAACAATGTATTCTACTGACGGGGGTGAAGTTTTATTTCATACAAGAAGTCACTTCATAAAATTTATTGTTTTCTTTTCAATGATGCTTGTGATTTCATTTATCAACATAAAATTTTGGTTCTCTCTTGGTTATCTATCTTATGCAGTTATTTTAGGAATGTTAATTTGGACTATAAATTTTGGTATTACTGCATCAGGATCTAAAAGATGGATTGATTTATATTTTTTAAATATTCAACCATCTGAATTAATGAAAATTTTTATTATTTTATGTCTAGCAAAATATTTTCATAGAATGAAAGCACAACATGTTAACTCTTTTTATAGCCTTTGTTTTTCATTAATAATCATATTCGTTCCAATGAGTTTAGTAATTATACAACCAGATTTAGGTACTTCATTACTTATTGCAATAAGTGGAATAGTTGTATTGTGGTTTGCTGGATTAAATCATAAATATTTTTTTTATTCTTGTTTACTATCAATCATTTCATTGCCAATTATTATTTCTTTTCTAAAACCTTATCAAAAACTTAGAGTATTAACTTTTCTAAATCCAGATAGAGATCCTTTAGGAGCCGGTTATCAGATTATTCAATCTAAAATTGCTGTTGGATCAGGAGGTTTCACTGGTAAAGGTTTTCTAAAAGGAACACAAAGTTATCTAGAATTTCTACCAGAGAAACATACAGATTTTATATTCACCCTTTTTTCGGAAGAATTTGGTTTTATTGGGTCAGTTTTGTTACTTTTAATTTATAGTATCATAATTTACCGAGTTATCAGAATAGGTGCGCTTTCTAGAAGTTATTTTGCGAAATTATTTTGTTACAGCTTTGGAACATCAATCTTTATATATGTTGTAATAAATATGAGCATGGTTTTAGGTTTACTTCCTATTGTAGGTTCACCTTTACCGATAATGTCATATGGTGGTTCATCAATGTTAGCCACAATGATAGGATTTGGAATTGTGATGAGTGCCAAAACTCATAGTCAACAATCCATTGCATAAGTATAATTTGTCGCTTAATCTTAATTAATATTTCATTATATAGTCGTCTAATGAATAAAATTAAAGTAGGTATTGTTGGAGCTGGTATTCAAGGAATCTCTAATGCTTTATTTTTGCAGAAAAAAGGTTTTGATGTCACGATATTTGATAGAGAAAATCCAGGAAGCCCTGTAGCATCTTATGGAAATGCTGGTCATTTTTCTCCCTATGCTTCCTTGTCTTTAAATAGAACTGACATTTTACTAGATGTTCCTGCAATGTTAATGAGCTCAACCGGACCTCTTGCACTTAAATGGAATTATGTTCCAAAAATGATCCCTTGGTTTATGAAATTTATATTGAACACCACAAAAAATAAAATGATGCACACTGCAAAAAATATGCATCAAATTTTAGATTTAGCCTTACCAGCCTATGATGAATTATTTGATGAAGTTGATATTGAAGGTTTAGTCGAAAACAAAGGAATTTTGTATATTTGGAACGATCAAGATTTGAAAAGTAGAGAATTAGAAATTAATGTTAGAAAGGAATTAGGAGTTCAGCAACAACTTGTAAATAAAAAAGAAATTCATGATTTAGAGCCTAATATAAAACCATTTTATCATGCTGGTGTTTATTATCCTTACGCAAGACATGCGAGAAACCCAAAAAAAATCCTTCTTAAATTTTTTGATTTGTTTCTTAAAAAAGGTGGGCAATTTAAAAAAACAGATATTAAAAGAATAGATTTTCAAGATGAACAACCAATATTAAAAACGGAGTCTGAAAAATTTTCATTTGATAAAGTGGTGGTAGCTTGTGGAGCCTTTTCAAAAAGATTAACTGATAATTTAAATGAAAAAATACCTTTAGACACTGAGCGTGGTTATCATGTTCACTTTAAAGATTGTGACCATCTTTTACAAAGACCAGTTATTTTTTCAAATCGAGGATTTGGAATTACTCCAATGGAACAAGGATTAAGAGTTGTAGGTACAGTAGAGTTTGGTGGATTGAAAAATCCTTTATCAAAATCTCGTATTAATAATTTAATTAATAATGCCAAGTATATGTTGGGAGACTTACCTGATCATGAAGATGAATGGTTAGGATTTAGACCAACATTACCTGATTTTTTACCTGTTATGGGTCCATCAAAAAATCATAAAAATGTATTCTATTGTTTTGGTCATCATCATTTAGGATGGACATTAGGTCCAATATCTGGAAAGATTGTCTCTGGAATGATAGCTAAAGAAAACACTAATTTAAATTTAGCCCCTTATAGCTCAACAAGATTCAATTAGTAAAATGCAAAATACCAAAGCATATATCATGCTGGTATGCGCAACTTTATTCTGGGCAGGTAATTTTATGGTTGGCAAGTACGCTTTCTTGGTTGAGATACCTCCTCTAACTTTAGTATTTTATCGTTGGCTACTTGTTTGGATTATATTGTTACCTTTTACTTTTAAAGAAATAATTAAATATAAAGATACGATTTTAAATAATCTACCTTTGTTATTTTTTTTAGGTTTTACAAGTGTTGGTTTGTTTAATTCTTTTACTTACTTATCTTTAATTCATACCCAAGTCATTAACGCATCTCTTTTTAATACAGCTATTCCAGCTATAATAATTTTACTTTGTTTTTTATTTAAAGTTGAACAAACTAATAAGTATCAAATTTTAGGGCTTATCATTTCAGTGTGTGGTATTCTGGCGATTATTACCAGACTTAAGCTAGACATTTTGTTTTCCCTAAATTTTAATAAAGGCGATTTGATAATGATAGGAGGTGTTATTACATGGGGAGTTTATTCAACTCTCTTAAAGAAAAAAAAATTTACTCTTCCGTTATTAACTTTAGTTCATGTTATTTGTACATTCGGTTTGATAACTGTATTGCCTCAATTTTTATATGAATACTCTAATGGAGAATTAATTAAGTTCGACATAAATTTAGTCTATACTTTGATATTTTTAGCTCTTTTTCCTAGTATAGGATCTTATTATTGTTGGGCAGGTGCTGTTTCTATCATTGGTGCAAATAGAGCAGGTATTTTCTTATCTTTAATTCCGTTGTTTAGCACCATAATGGCAATACTATTTTATAATGAGCAATTTAAATTTTTTCACTTGATTGGTGCAATTTTAATTATATTAGGTTTATTTCTATCAAATAAGGAAATTAAAAATGCTTAAAGTTGCCATCTTAGACGACTATCAAAATGTATCTCAACAATTTGTTGATCTTGAAAAATTAGCAGGAAAGTACGAGATCAAAATTTTTAGTGAGCCTTTCGAGGATGAAGCAGATGCTCTTGATAAATTAGCTGATTTTGAAGCTTTATTAATTATGAGAGAAAGAACACCAATTACAAAAAATTTAATTGAAAATTTAACTAAATTAAAATTTATAATTACCAGCGGGTTAACAAATAAGTCTATTGATCTTGAGGCTGCAAAAAAAAGAAAAATAATTGTTAGTGGGACAGACAGTAATCAAAATTCAGTTCCTGAGCTTACTTGGGCATTAATTCTTGGATTAGCAAGAAACTTTAAAGAAGAAATTGATAATATGTACCAGGGTTATTGGCAGACTACTATTGGAGTAGAATTAAAAGGAAAAATACTTGGTTTGATTGGCCTTGGAAAAGTTGGATCTCAAGTAGCTAAAATTGGAAAAGCATTTGGTATGCAAGTGATGGCATGGAGCGAAAATCTCAATTTAGATACCTGCAAAGAATTAGACGTTTTACCCTGTAGCAAAGAAGATTTAATTAAGAACTCAGATTTTTTATCTATTCATGTCCAAGGTGGTGATAGATACAAAGGCTGTATTACAATTAAAGAGATGGATAAAATGAAAAAAACTGCTTTTTTAATTAACACTTCCAGGGGACCAATCATAAGCGAGGACGATTTAATAATTGCGTTATCAACAAATGAAATAGCTGGTGCTGGATTAGATGTTTATGAAAAAGAACCTTTGCCGGAAAATAATAAACTTAGATTTTTACCAAATGTGTTATTAACTCCTCATATTGGATATGTGACCGCTGAAAACTATCAAATTTTTTACAGTCAAATGATGGAGTCACTTGAAGCATGTGTAAATGGTAAACCAATTCGTGTCATTAAATAATAATGGAATTACCAGTCGTTAACCATAAAGATTATTTTGCAAAAATTGGTGATGATCATAAATTTCCAATAAACAAATTTGGTGATCTTGCAGATTATTTAATAAGCAAAAAAATTGTAGAAAAATTTCATGAACCCTACCCCTGTTCAGTAGAAACTTTAAAAAGAGCTCATTCAGAGGAATATATTAACCATATTAAAAACAAAACTTTGGATGAGATTGGTGTAAAAAAAATAGGGTTTCCGTTAGTTGATAGTGTAGTTCAAAGATCTTTTATAGCAACTGGTGGCACAGTATTGGCCTCTAAGTTAGCAATAAATTATGGTGTAGCTTGTAACACTGCAGGTGGCAGCCACCATGCTAATTACCAAGGTGGTGCTGGTTACTGTGTTTTTAATGATGTGGCAGTGGCATCACAATATTTGTTAGATAGAGGGTTAGCTGGAAAAATTTTAATTGTAGATTTAGATGTTCATCAAGGCAATGGTAACTCAGATATATTTAAAGACAATAGAAATGTTTTTACTTTTAGTATGCATTCTAAATCAAATTATCCTGCAAAAAAATCTATTAGTGATTGTGATGTGGAGCTTGAAAACGACTTAGAGGATGAAGAATATTTAAAGATACTAAAATTTTATTTAAATCAATTAAATCAGGAAAATTTTGATTTTGTTTTTTATATCGCAGGTGTTGATATTCATTTTAACGATAGACTTGGAAAACTAAAAATTTCTGATGATGGGGTTAAAAAAAGAGATGAAATTGTTACTGAGAACTTTTTCTCTAAAGGAATACCTCTTTGTGGTGTTTTAGGTGGCGGGTATAATAAAGATCCTAAAAAGCTTGTAGAATTACATTCTTATTTACATCAATCGTGTGCTAAATTAGTTTAATAGTATGAGCAAAAAAAACTCAGATTTAACTGCAGAACAAAAATTAGTTATGTTTGAAGATGGCACTGAGCCACCAGGTTCAAGCGAGTTAAATAATGAAAAACGAGAAGGAAGTTATCACTGTGCAAATTGTGATGTAAAATTATTTGACTCAAAAACTAAGTATGAAAGTGGATCAGGTTGGCCATCATTTTATCAATCATTGCCAGATGTATTTGAAACTAAAACTGACCATTTAATAGGTTATGCAAGAACAGAGTATCACTGTAAAAATTGCAATGCCCATCACGGACACATTTTTGATGATGGACCTTTGCCAACTGGAAAAAGATATTGCAATAATGGTGTATGTTTAGTTTTTAAAGAGACCAAATGATTTTAGATTAAAATGAGTAAAATTAAGTTTGTCTTTTATTTGATTTTAGCTTTTGTTGCTTACAAAGGTTTTGTAGCATTTAAAAATTTTGAGATTGGTGTTGATAATCGAGTAGCTGAAATAGAGGAGAAAGCAGGTTTTGAGAAAAAAGGTGAGGTCATCGGTCTTATGATGTATTTGGGTAATCCTCCAGAATTAACAGAACATTTGTATACGGAAAACAGATCAAAATGTTTGGAGATGAAAGAAATAGCAGAAGAAACCTCGTTTGCGTATTATGAATGTGCGAGAGTAAATGCTGTAATTAGCGGCAAAAAAATTGTGAGTATAATTGAGGAGCTAGAAGTAATTGAATAATTAATAATTTAATAGATAAAACGCCAAAAGTAGATGTTATTCAGTTAAACTTAAAAGATGAAAATTAAGGCTAAATTTACTATAAATCGCTCTTATGTGTAAAAATTTAAAGCACCTAATTAAAATTATATTTTTTGTCATAATCTATCAAAATTTGGCTTATTCAATTGATATTGATGATGGTGGGGTTACTACCGCCAAACAAACTTTTACTTCAGCAGATACAACTATAACAATATCTAATTCATCTACATTAAGAAATTCACTAAATAATATGATTAACATTAATGGACAGGATAATGGAACAGTTATTATTGAGGCCGGTTCAACTGTAGAAACGACAGGAGGTAAATCAAATCCTATTAATGGTAATGCCGCTTCTGGCTTAACTATAACTAACAGTGGAACAATCAAATCAGCATCTTCCAAGGCTATTAATTTAACTGACGCAACAACTGGTACAACATTAACAAATAATAGCGGTGGAGTAATTCAAGCAAAAACTAACACTATTTCCATGTTTGGCGCGGATACTGACAGTGTCACTATTCATAACAATGGAACAATTTTTGCTACCGATGATGATGATGATGGGACTAATACAATTAAAAGTCATGACGAATCTACGAACGTAACTATAAATAATAATAGCGGTGGACATATTTATCATACTTCTCAACTTGCAGTTATCGTATTGGGGGGTGGTGCTACTTTAAATAACAGCGGAAAAATTGAAAATAAAGATGGTCCAAATGTAAATTCAATTGGTATGTCAGGAAATACTGGAGCAACACTAAACTTAAAGGATGAGGGTATAGTTATTGGAAAGATCAATATCTCAGGCTCTGGCCACACGATAAAAGTAAACCACGGTATGGGACGATCATATTATTATAATACTTCAGGTACAGGGACTTATGATTTAGAAGATCTTGATGGAAATATTATAGTCAAAGGCTCTGTTGGTTCAGTAGGACAGGGAGGAAATGAAATTTTAGATGAGCAACTTGGACAAAAATCAATTAATTTAAGAAAATCAATTAGTAAATTTAAAAGAAGTGAACAATATTTAAATCAAGAAGATGCATGGACAGAGATGTTTACATCTTTTGAAAAAAGACAAGGAGAAAAAGAGTCCTTAAGACTGGAACATAATAATTTGAGAGCTGGGGCAAACATAATTCAACCTGGGCAAAACTCAAATCAGATACTCTCTATTGAAACTGGAAGACAAGAATTTTCAAAAGATCATAATATTGATCGTATTAGCATTTCAACTGGTCTGCTTACAGATGAAAAACAATCTAAATTTAATTCCAATTCTGAAACCTTTTTTCTATTGGGTGTAACTTATAATAATAGCACTAGAAGAATTCTTACCAACACAACTACTAGCGGATTATTAGACATAGATGATGACTATTTTAGTTATGATGCTCTTTATGGAACTAAGTTTTTAAATGATATGATTCCTGACATTAGCTATTCCATAGGTTACAGCTTAACTCCTTCTCACGAAGAAAGCCATTATTATAAATGGGAAAAAAAGGATTTTATAAATGCATCAGTTGCATTAAGTGATGAATATTCGATCTTAAGTGATGATAAATCAAAATTATATTTCACTTGGCTTGCTGATTATAGACAAGTAGTTTTAGAAAACACCCAAGAGTTTAAAGTCAATAATGTTTCAGCTAGCTATAAACCAGATGATGATTTATCAAGAGAAATAATCCTTACTGTAGGTTTAGATTATGAGTTTCAACCTCTAGAAAATAATCTATTTTCTGTAAATTTGGATGGTCTTTATTCAAGCCAAGAAACCTATGGCGCTCAAGCTAAATTACATTACAAATCAATATTTTGATAAAATTCTTAAACTTATTGAATGATATTAAAATATATAAGCTTTTTAATTGGAATTATTTGGTCTTATTCAATTATAAAAACTCAATCAGTTTTTAGTAAAAAAACTGGGCTAATTTTTAAAGTATTTATTTCCAATGTTTCTTGGCTGACTTTACTTGTGGCTTGTTATTTTGGTTATAAAAACTTCTCAATTCAATCTACAATAATTGGAATTATAGTTGGTATAATAATTGTTCACATAGGTTTTCATTTCTCAAAGAAATATTTAATTTCAAAGTTTAGTGAAAAGCAGCTTCAATTATCAAAGTCTTTTTTTGAATATTCTCTAATTGTTTGGGTAATCTATTATATATTTTTTTAAAAAAATATTAAAAACTGTTACTTAATGTAATATTTGCATTGTAATTAGGTACAACACTTAAAATATCGTAATTTGTGCTTATTTTTAAATCAAGTTCATTTATTTTTTTAGTTAAATCTAAACTAGCATTTTCAAAATCGTTTAATTGAAATGTAAATTTTAGATCATCAATAGGAACATATCCTATCAATAAATAAAACTCATTATAAAAACCTTCGCCACTCGCTCCAAATCTTTCAAAATTTGTTACAATAGACCAACCTGTTATTGAAGTTATATCGAAACCATAACCTATTCTGTAATTATGTTTGGACTTATTATTTGTGCTATAATTGTAGCCAGTTCCTAGATCATTTCTGTAAACAAACTCTGCGTTTGATGAAGGGCTTAGGTCTCCAACATACTCAATTCTTCCGTGATGATTAATTGTTCTTTCCTCTTGCTTATTTTCTGTATCAAAAAGAAAACCAATTGTAGCTAAAGCTGTTTTGATATTTTGATCTTTGTAAATTAATGCGTCAGCTAAACTATCACCTAGTGTAGTTTTTTCTTTAAATTCTTTTAATTTTGTGTACCCTAAATCTATTTTAATACCTGGACTTAAATTCAGTTTTTCATCATGTAATCTTTTTCCAAAATTAATTGAACCAAATATCTGTTGTCCAGCTCTATCACCTTTTAAGGTATTGTTATTAATTACTCTTCTATGATTGATATCTAGTAAACTAAATCCAATAATACTATCAGTAAAAGACTCATTATCTTCAAATTTCGTACTATACATAGCGATGCTGTAAGAATCTGTACTTAGGTTTGTGCCTTTGTTTCCAATGTCAACATCATCATTTCCATATTGAAAAACATAGCCATACATTTCATCTCGATCCTCTTCTTTAATTCTATCTGCACCAACAGAAATTCCATAACCATGAATGTCTCTAGATGACCCGCCTTTTGCACTTTTTCTACCTAAGCTTACTCTTCCCTCACTCCACTGAAACCAATCATCACTACTATAGGTTCTATCTTTATCTTTTTTAAGAGTTTCTAATGCACTAACTAATCTTGCAATTTTTTCATTTGTAAAATCTATCCCTGCATTAAGGTTATTTAGATTGTCTTTATTTTTATGTCTTCTTAACCATTCAGTTCTATGAAATATCGGAAGAGTATTATTTCTAATTATACGTTTAGCAGACTCAACATTTGCCTCAATGATAGCTTTCACATCAGCATTAGTAGAAGGATCAGCACAAGTTATTGTACCTGCACAATCAATATCAAATTCATGGATTTGATTGTGATTACCTCCATCATCGTTATTTCCATCGTCACTAGTTACAAAAATTTTTGTAAAATTTACTGCAAAAATAAAACCCATCAAATTATTTACCAGATTTGCGTCTGTCGGTGATGTTAAAGAAAATGTTTCAGTCGTAGAGGATAAAGTGGTTATATCGTATGGAGTGCTTAAACTAAATTTTTGCATCAGTCCACTATCTCTCTGATTCCCAGTTAAGAACATTTGAGTTCCATCAGGATTAAATTGAATATCTCTCATATTATTTTCAAAACTCTGTAATGAGTCTGAAATTCCTCCAGGGGTAACTCCAGATCTAAGATCAAAAGGAGTTGCTAAATCATATTGTCTTATTTTGTGTTTTTTCATTCCCCCTACATACATTCTTGTACCGTCTGGTTTAAAATCTAAAGTTCTTACTTGATCCTCACCACCTGTACCATCGACGTCTACTTCATATATTTTTTCACAAACTAAAGTGGTTGAGTCCCAAGGCGTTGTTAATTTAAATTGAAATACTGCAACACCAATCTCTCCTGCACCGAAATCCCTATTTGTGGTTACAAACATTCGTGTACCATCTGGTTTAAATTCAATTGCGTGGGGTAATTCCATTTGATTATCATCTCCAGCTCCATTACAAGCTAATGCAGTTCCTTTTGGCTTACCTCCTGTAAAAGAAATTGTTGCTGTGCTTATATCAAATGGTTTACTAAGCGAATATTCAATTAAATAAGCTTTTCCTGGATCGTCAAAACGATTGGTTATATACATTCTTGTGCCATCTGGCTTAAAGTTTATTCCTCTAATACCAGGAGTATCTAATGCTACATTT
>CACMXJ010000007.1 GCA_902617625.1 uncultured Pelagibacteraceae bacterium
AAAGCTAAGAAAAAGAAAAGAAGAAAAAAGAAGTAATCTTCAATAAATACTCAATACCATTTACTTTACTATAATTAGAGTTAAATTCCTTTTGTGAAAGCTTTTTTTCAAAAACATACTAATTATTTTGTCTTTTTAATCTTATTAGTTTTCCTCATTTTAATTAAAATAATTAATCCTGCATTTGTAAAATCAATTTCATATTTAAGTTTTGATTTATATCAAAAAGTATTTGCTGAAAAAAAAGACTCGGATGTTGTCATAATTGATATTGATGAAAACAGTTTGGGAAAGTTTGGTCAGTTTCCTTGGAATAGAAAGGTGTTTGCAGATATTTTAGATAGAATAAATGAGTCCAATCCAAAAGCGATAGGTTTTGATATTTTTTTTACTGAGAAAGATAAACAGTCTCCTGATGAAATTATAAAATCTTATGGTTTAGTTCCATCCGATATGGCAGAGCTTCAGAATTTAAAAAGTCCAGATGAAATTTTTTCTGAGAAACTTAAACAATCTAAATCAATAATTGCAGTTTTAGGTAGCAATGTTCCCTCACATTCCAATTATGATCGAAAAGCTAAAGCGAGATTTTTATCGAAAGGTGGCGATCCAAAGAAATTTACTTATTCATATCCGTATTCAATTGGTTCACTGGAGGTATTAGAAAAAGATGTGAAAGGCTTAGGTTCAATTTCTTTTTTAGATCAATTAGATGGTATTATCCGTTCATTACCACTAGTGGTACAGTTTGATAAGAAGATATACCCAACCATGGGACTAGAAATGGTTCGAGTGGGTTCAAAACAGAAAAATATTTATGTTGAATTAAATGAAGTTGGTATTCAAAGAATTAGTGCACGACCCTATAAAATTAATTCAGACCCCAATGGTATAATTTGGATTAAGTACAAAAAGTCAGATAAAAATCAGTATATATCTGCTGGTGATGTTTATGATGGAAAATTCCAATCAGATTTTTTTACAGATAAATATGTTTTGATTGGTGCCTCTGCGCAAGGACTTTTTGATTTAGTCAAAACTCCACTAGGGATAACTATTCCAGGAGTAGAAGTTCATGCTAATGTTATTGAGAATATTTTAGATCAATCCTACTTAATTAGAAATCCTAATACATATATATTTGAGTTATTATTTTCCATTATCGTTGCTCTCATTACATTTATATTATCTCAAAGAGTAAAACCTAAATTAAGTTTATCCATCTTTTTTGGAAATATTTTAGCGATAATAGTCATTGGTTTTTATATCTATAAATTTAGATCTGAATTGGTAGACATGAGTTATCCAATTTTTATTGTGACAGTTACTTTTTTAACTGGTTTATATTTTAGATTTATTGAGGAAAACAAAATAGCTTTAGATAACTTACAAAAAGAAGCAAAACTTTTAAAAGAAAGAGAGCTAGCTGCAGGAGTTCAAAAAAGCTTATTCCCAGATATTTCAAAGTTTGAAAACTTTATTTTTGCAAAAAACGTACCAGCAAGAGACGTGTCAGGAGATTATTTTGATGTGGTAAGAGCAACACCAGAGGAATACTTTTTTACTTTAGCCGATGTTTCAGGAAAAGGGGTTAAAGCAGGTATGTATATGGCAAAAGCATCTTCAATATTTAGAACCCTAACAAATTTAAAGTTTCCATTAGAAAAAGTAGTGTTTGGAGTAAATAATGAGCTTGTTGAAGCGAAATTTAAAGGAATGTTTGTGACCGCTGTTTTTGGAAAATTAAACATTAAAACCGGGGAACTTGTTTTTATCAACGCAGGGCATGAAAGTATTTTAACTTTTGATCAAAATAAAAATTATGAATATATCAAATCAGAAATGCCACCCATTGGGATTGTTAAATATTTTACAGAGTCGATGGTCAAATCTAATACCATGAATCTTAAGGATAAGACATTTGTGGTTTATACTGACGGTGTAACCGAAGGTTATTTAAAAAATGGTGAGGAATTAGGGGCCGAAGGAGTTCAAAAAATTATAGATGGCATGTCAGAAGTGACACCAAAAACTATTGTCGAATCTATAGAAAAAGAATTAAATTGGGGTGCAGAAAAATTAAGAGACGATATTACTTGTATGGCTATAAATATAAATAATACTGAATTAATAAAGAAAAAATAATCCAAGATGATAAAGAGGTTATTTTTAATTACCTTTTGTTTATGCTTTGTAATGCAAACTATTCATGCAGAAATAGTTAAGCCTGTTTTTAAACAATTTAAAGATCCAAATCAAGACGGTGTAGATAATGTACCATCAACAGTTTCAATACAAATTACTCCTGATGGAAAAAAAATGTTTTTATTGGATCACCTTGAAAATGCAGGTTCTAAAAAAGTTTATATTTATAATTTAACAACACCATTTGATATTAGTACTTTGGATGTCGCAAATAGAACAATAGTAAGTATAGATGGTCATGGCGATGATTTGGCAGGTAATTTAGATAATAAAGATATAGAATTTAATAATGATGGAACAAAAGTCTTTTTTTTTAGTGAATTTGGTTCATTACAAATCCATAATTTAACAACACCATATGATGTAGCTTCAATTTCATCTTCAACACTCGTAGCTGATGACGGACTTAATTATAAAACTAAGTATTCTGTAAATAATATTAAAGGTGTCGAATTTAATAATGATGGAACAAAAATGTATTTTGTTAATGGCTTCCCTGCAGGTCAAACTGATATAGCACAAATTAATCTTTCCACTCCATTTGATCCCACGTCAGGAACTAAAGTACATACTCTTGATACAGAACCTGCGGGAGTAGCATATTTTACTATGGAACCATCTTTTGATGATGATGGTACAAGATTATACATTAGTGAAGCTAATAATAATAATACTACCAACACTACTTATATGTATGTTTATAAATTATCTGATCCATTTGAATTAAGTTCTGCAACTTTTGCTGGCAAATGGCCAATTACTGCTAATGGCCGAAATATTTCTGCATACTCATGGACTTTTGGAAATAATGGTATGAAGGCTTATATTGCAACTGAGGATGCTAATGCTGACGGAGACGATATAATTTATGAATATGATTTAACTTGTCCTTATGGAATTGTTCTTTGTGAAACAGATGCTGTTACAGCAATAGGGGCTCAAGTAGAAATTGCCAAAAATGTAATTCATCAGAACACTTCAACAATTTTTAAAAGATTTGAGTGGTTACGAAGAAACGATGAAAGAGCTAATTTAACTAATCATGAAGTTAAATTAAATTTTCATAATCCAATTTTAGCAGCATTAAAAGCAAACTTTGAAAATTCGTTAAAAAATATTCAATTTACACAAGCATCATTAAAAAAAGAAAATTCAAGTAAAAATAAAAAAAATTGGTCTCATTGGTCTCACGTAGATATTTCATTTGGAAGAGTTGGCGATACAGCATCTTCTAAACCTAAAGAAGTTGAGACTTGGGGCTATATGTATGGTTTAGACAAATTAATAGATAACAAGATTTTTGGCTATGCATTTCGATATGGTACAGATGAAGTTGATTTAGAAGATGGATCAGACAATGCATTAGAAGCTCACACATTCTCTTTAAATATGTACAGCAGCATACCTTTAAAAAGTCAATCCAATCTAAATTTATTATTTGGTGTTAGTTATTTAATGTTAGACCAGTTGGATAGAAATAATCTAGAAAGTGGTAGCAGAAATGGAAAACAAATTTACACATCAATTGGCTATGAAAATGAAAATGAGTATACCAAATATGAATTAATTCCGTTTGGTAAGTTTGAAATGGGTATTACTCAATTTTCAGATTATACTAATTTTGATCTTATTTCTAATAATATCGAAAATCATGAAAGACTTACATTTAGAACAGGTAATGTCTCAGCAGGTTTGAAATTTGATAACATTTTATATTTAAATGACAAAACTTATAGTCGAAATGGTTTTATTGAATATATTTATGATTTAACACCAGATATCAATCATTATGTTAGAAGCCATATCGATAATGTTACTTTAAAAAAAACCATAAAGACACATTCGTTACATAATATAAAAGGAAATATAGGTTACGAATATATGAATTCGAATGGATCAACTATTGCTATAAATTACGAAAGATTTCAAAGTCTTGACGAATCCGGACATAAAGATAGTTTACTTATTAAGATTGGAAGAGCGAAGAAACAAAATGCAGATTTTGATGTAATTTATGATCCAATAAATAATAATAAGACTGAAATAAGTTATTTAAAAAACCTTGGTAACTTCAAACTAAAATTAAACTCGAATTATAGTTTATTTAGTAAAATTCCAGACTATGGGGCAAACATTGAATTGTCAGGAACTTTTTAGTATCTTCAAATTTGAAATTTTTTTTATAAAGTGATTATGAAAAATAAAAAAAAAACATAAAGATGAAATTAATAAATTTTATTTTCTTTGTTTTTTTATTTTTAATTACAACGGTACAAGCATCTGAATTACAAATAAAATGGAGAACAAATATAATTCCGGCTAGTCCTGCCGACGCTGGTCACGTATGTTTTGACGAACAAGGAACTCAAATTACTGTAAAAGGAGCTAGAGAACCATCAGATGTTGCTTTTAGTAATGATGGTTTAACTTATGTAGTTGGTAATATAAAAGTTGACGGTATAACCAATCGAATAATAGCTTATAAACTAACCACACCTTTTGATTTAGACACTATCAAAAATGATTGTTCACAGTTTCGTTTTAATCCTTGGAAAGATATGACAACCGAAACAAATACAAGAGTAGAGTCTATAAGATTTAGCCGTGATGGTTTAAAGTTTTTTATTGTAAATGAAAATGGAGAAATATTTAGCTATGATCTTTCAACACCTTTTGATTTATCAACCCGGTCATATATTACTGAGTTAGATTTAACTGGATCTAGAATATCAATAGAGTTTAGTGCTGATGGTATGCAATTATTCAAATTGGATGGAAAAGATAAAGATCCAACGATTGAAGTTTATGATTTACCTGGTCCTTATGATACTTCTTCAGCTACATTAAATTATACGTTGGATTTAAATGATACAGAAATAGAAACACTTCAATCTCCTGCACACATGCAAGCTTTAGATTTTGAATTTAATGATACTGGAAGTGCAATTTATATCTTGGCGCAAACAACATCTCCTGGAAATGATACTGGTTATAGTAAGTCTGCTATCTTCCAATATAACACTGCAGCAAATTACGACATATCATCTGTTCAATTTAAAGGTCGATGGAATGTGGTATTTGATCCTGATGATGACCATGCTGGTATAGGAATTCCATATGGTTTCGCATTTAGTGCTTCAGGAATGAAATTATTTGTGACGAATATTAGAGGAGACGATGGTGATAATCAACATGATAGGACTAATGAATATAATTTAGAGTGTCCGTACGGTGTTTATGAATGTACATCAGATGCAAGATCTAATTTAGGGTCCCAAGTAGAGCTAGCAAAACAAAATATAAGTTTAAATACATCAACAATATTTAAGAGATTTGAATGGATTAAAAGAAATAGAAATAAAGAAAATCTTAATAATTTTTCTATAAATATTGATACAGATAATCGTTTATTAATATCTTTAAAAGATAGTCTTCAAGTTTCTTTAAATAATAAAAAATACCAAAGTGACAAAAAAAATAAGAAATCTGATTGGTCTTTTTGGAACCATGCAGATATTTCTATAGGAAGTTTTGATGCGACATCGTTTGAAAAACCTAAACAAATTCTTGCAAGAGGTCTAACTTTTGGTGCTGATAAAAAATATGGTGAAAATAAATATCTTGGTACTGCAATAAGATATGGAAATAGTGATTCAGATATTAAGTATTCGTCACAAGGGATAAATTTAAAGTCTTTAACCTTAAATATGTATGGAACTGTACCCATAGATCAATATCGATACACGAATGCTATTTTAGGATTGAGTATACTAAGATTTGATCAAAGATTTTTAGGTAAGATTACTGGTGAAAGAAATGGTAAACAAGCTTTTACTGCTTTAAATTTTAGGACAAAAAAGACTTATGGTGCATTTAATTTTACTCCTTCTGCAAGATTTAACTACGGTATAACTAATCTATCCAATTTCACTGATTTTATTTCTAAAGCAAAACCAGGAACAGATATTATCTATCAAGAAGAAACTTTTGAAAATGGAGAAATTGCAGCTGGTTTTTTATTTGATATCGATGAAATAAAAGTTACAAATGGAATTTCAAGACCTAATGGTGGATTTGAGATGATATTAGATATTTCACCAGATTTATCCTTTAATCATTCTAATGTTGGTGGAACAAAAACAAATACAGCTAAAATTGAAAAGTATTCACATAAAAAATTAAAAGGAAACATAGGAATCGAAACTATATATGAAAATGGAATTACTTTTTCTATTAATTATGAAAAGATAATACACAAAGATAAAGAACGATCTTATTCACACCAAGATATATTTTTGATTAAGTTTGGTCGTATAAACAACAATGATTCAGAGTTTGCGATGAATTTTAATCCTAATCAAAATAATAAGACTGAGTTAAGTTATACAAAAGAATATAATAATTTTAACGTTAAAATAGACTCAAACTACAGTTTATTTAGTAAGATACCTGATTATGGTGCCAGTATAAAACTGTTAGGCACTTTTTAATATTTATAATTTTAAAGTGTTTTCTTTTAGGTGATTTTGATAAATAAAATATAGAGTCGATTTAATTGACATGTTGGCCGTTTCTTTTTTTTAAAAGAAGTATTAATTCAACTGATGGTATATTTTTTATAGTTTAAAAAAAAACATTAATTTTAGAGGGTTTTTTAGTGATAATTTTGCAACACATTATTTTTAATATTAAATATTCGTAATAAAAATTCAATTATTTAGAAAATAATGTTATTAAGCAACTATTAATATATTAATAAATTAAGTAGGACTAATATGAAAATCTTAAAAACTAAAATAGCTATTTTAGCGATATCTTTCGTATCTTTTCTAGGAATTCAAACTGCTTCAGCAATGGAGGGTTTATCTCTTGGAGTTGGCTTTAACTACTCTGCATTTATGGGTGAAGGTAAAGAGACAGCTACAAGTTCTGGAAATAGTGTAAAGACAATTACTGAGGAAACTGGTGCTTTTGATACTACTGTTGCAAGTGTTTTTGCTGAATACGCAATCAATGATCAAGTATCTTTTGGTATTGAATATGTTGCAGAAGACATGGAGACGCCTCAAAATACAAACGTACAGGATACTTTAACTAACACAGTTAGAGCAGATTTTAAGGACCACACAACTCTGTATGCGAACATCAATATGCCATTCAATACTTACTTAAAACTAGGTTATGCAATGGTTGATGTACAAACATCAGAGAGCTTAGAAACAGGCGGTGCTTATCCAGACGTTGATACTACTGGCTACACTATAGGTCTAGGTTATCAGCATACTGTTGATAATGGAGTGTTCATAAGAGCTGAACTTTCAGCTTCTGAATATGATAACGTGACTGCACAAAACACTAATGAAACTGATAAAGAAATTACAGTTTCAGATATGTATGGTGCATCAGCGTCAATCAAAGTTGGAAAAACATTCTAAGTAAAAGCTAAATTAAAAAATTAAAAAAGGCTGGTAATTTACCAGCCTTTTTTTTTGTTCAAATAAACCTTTCTATAATATACTTTAAATTATGAACTTAGGATTTATAGGAACAGGGAATATCGTTTCAGACGTTATTACTGGCATAATTAAATCTAAGTTTTCTTATAAAAAAATAATTATTTCTCCAAGAAATAAAAAAAAGGCTGGATATTTAAAAAAAAGATTCAAGAAAATTATGATAGCAAAAGATAATCAAGAAGTTATAGATAAATCAGATTGGATATTTCTAGGTGTTTTGCCAAGAGTTGGAGAAAATATATTACCAAAATTAAACTTCAAAAAAAACCAAACTGTTATCAGTTTTATGTCTACAACAAACTATCCAAAGTTAAAGAAACTTATCAGAAAAAAAGCAACTATTGTAAGAGCCATCCCCATGCCTCCAATTAGACTTTGTAAAGGACCTGTTGCAATATTTCCACCTAACAAAAAGATTAAAAATTTCTTTAGTAAAATTGGCACAACTATTGAAATAAAAAATGAAAAACTGTCAAAAAATTTTTGGGCTATTTCAGGAACTATGGCTTCATTTTATGAACTATTAAATGTTTTATCAAATTGGTTGATAAGAAAGAAAACAAATAAATTAGATGCTCAAAAATATGTAACCTCGCTATATTCAGCTTTAGCTGAATTAGCACTTTTAAATTCATCAAAACCATTAAAAAATTTAGTAGACGAACAAACACCAGGTGGACTGAATTGGCAAGGTGTTAATGAATTAAGAAAATTAGGTTATTATAGATTATTGGAAAAATCACTTAAGAAGATTTATAAAAGATTATAATCTAATCTAGGCATGCAAGATAATATTTTAGAAATAAAAAACTTATCAAAATATTTTGGCGGATTAGCTGCTGTATCTAATTGTTCCTTTAAGGTAAAAAAAGGAACTATAACAGGAATAATTGGACCTAATGGTTCTGGAAAAACAACTTTGTTTAATCTAATTGCTGGTAATTTAAAATCATCTAATGGCAGTGTTTTATTTAATAATGAAAATATTACTGACGTTCCATCTTTTGAACTTTTTTCAAAAGGATTGTTAAGAACTTTTCAAATAGCTCATGAATTTACAAATTTATCTGTTTTGGAAAATTTGATGATGGTACCTGGCAATCAATCTGGAGAAAAGTTAATTAATGCTTTGTTAAAGCCTGGATTAGTTGCAAAAGAAGAAAGTCAAATAAAAGAAAAAGCAATGGAAGTAGTTGATTTTCTTAATTTAAGTCATCTAAAAAATGAATTAGCTGGAAATTTATCTGGAGGACAAAAAAAACTATTAGAGTTAGGGCGAACAATGATGGTTGATGCGAAATTAGTATTACTAGATGAAGTTGGTGCAGGAGTTAATCGTACTTTATTAAAGGATTTAGGCACAGCTATTGAGAAATTAAACAAAGAGAAAGGCTATACATTTTGTATGATTGAGCATGATATGGATTTTATAGGAAGATTGTGTGATCCAGTGATTGTTATGGCAGAAGGGTCTGTTTTATTTGAGGGTTCTGTGGAAGATGCAAAAAAAGATGAAGGAGTAATTGAAAGCTACTTAGGTAGAGGTTCAAAATTAAAAGATAATTAAGCATGGCATTTTTTGAGGGAAATAACATGACAGGTGGATATGGCAAGGGTCCAGATATAATTAATTCATGTACTGTAAATGTTGAAAGAGGAGAAATAGTATCCATTCTTGGACCAAATGGAGCTGGAAAATCCACTGCGATGAAAGCCATGCTAGGTTTGTTAAATTTAAAATCTGGCTCAATAATTATTGATGGTAAGGATATCTCAAAACTTTCCCCACAAGATAGAGTTAAAGAAGGAATTTCATTTGTCCCACAAACAAAAAATGTATTTGCAGGAATGACAGTGGAGGAAAATTTAGAAATGGGAGCTTTTTTAATAAATCAAGATTACACAAAAGTAATTGATGAAATTTATAATCTTTTTCCAATTTTGAGTGAAAAGAGAAAACAATTTGTAGGAGAATTATCTGGAGGTCAAAGACAACAAGTAGCGTTAGGAAGGGCCCTGATGATTAAGCCGTCTGTACTAATGTTAGATGAACCAACTGCTGGAGTTTCTCCAATAGTCATGGATGAACTTTTTGATCATATTATTAAAGTAAAAAAAACAAATGTTGCTATTTTAATGGTTGAGCAGAATGCAAAACAAGCTCTCAATATTTCCGATAGAGGATATGTATTAGTCACTGGTGAAAATCGTCATTCAGGAACAGGAAAAGAATTACTAAACGATCCAAGAGTAAGAAGCTCTTTTTTAGGTGGTTAAATGGATTTTCTAAACGCGTTAATCCTTTTATTAAATTATATTTTTGTTCCTGCTCTTGCCTATGGATCTCAATTAGCTATTGGAGCCATATTTGTAACTTTAATCTATGGAATACTGCGTTTTGCAAATTTTGCAACTGGCGACATGATGTCGTTCGGTACAATGGTTGCTATACTTTTTACATGGTACTTTCAATCAATTGGTTTATCCCTTGGTTTTTTACCTACCGCACTTTTAGCAATACCATTTGCAATCCTATTTATGGGTTTATACATGTTAGTGATTGATAAGTTTGTATTTAAATATTACAGATTGAATAAAAGTCCTCCGGTTCAATTAGCGATGGTAAGTATAGGGGTAATGTTTGTTACTCAAGCAGTGGTAAGAATTATAATTGGTCCATCCGATAGAAGATTTTTTGATGGTGAAAAATTTTTAATAAGAGCTAATGATTTTAAAGAAATGACAGGTTTAAACGAGGGACTTGCTATTAAGTCAACGCAAGTCATTACAATTATTGTCACAATAATTTTAGTTTCAACTTTATTTTGGTTCTTAAACAAAACAAAAACTGGAAAAAGTATGAGAGCTTACTCAGATAATGAGGATTTAGCATTACTATCTGGGATAGATCCCAAAAAAATTGTGATGATAACTTGGATGATTGCTGCAATTTTAGCTACAATAGGTGGAGTTTTGTATGGTTTAGACAAAAGTTTTAAACCATTTACATATTTTAATAACATGCTCCCAATATTTGCTGCTGCTATAGTTGGAGGAATTGGTAACCCTTTTGGAGCTTTCCTTGGAGGTTACGTAATTGCTTTTTCTGAAATACTTCTGACTTATGCTTATAAAAAATTCTTTATGTATTTGTTACCAGAAAACATGGAACCTAATGGTTTAATTCAGTTACTTTCGACTGATTATAAATTTGCTGTATCTTTTTCAATATTGGTAATTGTATTACTTTATCGTCCATCAGGAATATTTAAGGGAAAGATATTGTGAGAAAAAATTTAAATGTAATTGCAGCCTACAGTATTATGATGGGATTAATTGTTCTTGTAGGTATATTTCAATCTTGGAATATTGCTTTATCCATCTTTAATTTGTGTTTGATATCAGCCGTCATGACGATGGGTGCTAATATTCAATGGGGTTATGCTGGTTTAATTAACTTTGGAATAATGGGCTTTACCGCGTTAGGTGGTCTAGCTGCAGTTTTAATTTCTGTAAATCCAGTTCAAGAGGCTTGGAGCGCAGGAGGTACTAACATTTTATTGAGCTTATTTCTCATTATTGGAATTGTTTTAGCTGTTAGATTTGTTCTTAAAAAATATCAAAAATCTAAAATTAGAAATTACGTTATCGGTGCAATAATCATTTCTGGAATAATTATTATACGATTTGTCTCTGAACCTGGCATTGAAGCAATTGAGGAAGTAAATCCAGCGAGAACTGGATTTCTAGGTGGGTTAGGGCTTCCAATAATTTTTTCTTGGATTGTGGGCGCTTTCTTTGCAGGGGGATTAGCTTTTGTCATTGGAAAGGTAGCATTGGGTTTAAGAGCTGATTATTTAGCAATAGCCACATTACTAATATCAGAAATAGTAATAGCAATTATAAAACATGAAGACTGGTTAACCAGAGGTGTTAAAAATGTAATTGGATTGAAGCGTCCTGCTCCATATGAAGTCAACTTACAAGAAACAGAATGGTTTATAAATCTAGTTGAAAAATTTAATTCAGGAAAATTAGCTCTAATTTCTGATTTGTCAGAAAGACAAGCAGCTCTTAATCAATTTGTAATTGAAGGATCATCAGTGTTTGTGAAACTTTGTTATTCAGGTTTATTTTTAGTTGTTGTGATTATTCTTTTAATCTTAACTCAAAAAGCTCTTTACTCTCCTTGGGGAAGAATGATGAGAGCTATCAGAGATAATGAAGAGGCAGCTAATGCAATGGGCAAAAATGTAGTCAAACAACATTTATTAATTTTTGTTTTAGGATCAGCTATAGTTGGTATTGCAGGAGCAATGCTTGTGACACAAGATGGATTATTTACACCAGGGAGTTATAGACCTTTGAGATATACTTTTTTGATTTGGGTAATGGTCATTGTTGGAGGAAGTGGAAACAATTTTGGAGCAATTCTTGGAGGTTTTGTAGTTTGGTTCTTATGGATTGAGGCAGCACCAATAGGATTATATTTAGTTAATTTAACAACAGCAGGTTTAGAAGACACACATTTTTTAAAAGTTCATTTAATTGAAAGTGTTCCTTATTTTAGATTTTTAATGATGGGAATAGGTTTATTATTAATTATGAGGTATAGACCAAAGGGTATACTTCCTGAAAAAATAGAAATAAAATAAGACTATGAAATATATTATTACAGGTGCTGCAATAGCTTGGGCATTATATATGGCAGACAAATATTTATTTTTTTAAAGTCCAGCCATTCTTTATTAATGCTTTAATTAAATTTTCTAGCATTTCATCTCTAGAAGTATTCTTATCACCTATTTTTTCAAAGAATACAGGCTCTAAACCTTTATCTTTTTTTGATTTAAAATAGTTTTTAATTGATTGTATTTTTAGTTTCATTTTTCTCCTTTAGCGTTGTGTTTAAAGTCCCAGCAAGTAGAGTTATTTTCTAAATCAGGACGAGCTTATAATAAAAAATATATAATTAATTGCAATTTATATTTTGCAGATATTCATTAGTGCTTTTAGAGTCTTGAGCTGCCCTCAAGAAATAATATAAAACTGTGTTAGAAATTTCACCTTTAACAATACTCATTGTATTGTTTGGATCAACCTTGATAGTTCCACCAAAACCGTATTTGGTCATAAACTTTGTTTTAATTAAGTTATGTAGTTTTCGATTTGGGTCATCTTTCAAAAGCAGACATAAAGTATTATTAGGATCAAGTAGATCTCCTTTAGTGATCCAGACACCAGCAGCATCACCGGAGCCAGCGAAACTTAATGAAAAAACATCACTAGATGAATATGCAAATGTGAACCAAGCTTCAACACCATCATCTGCATAACCTGTAACTCTTTTTTCTAAAGCATGTGAATAAGAAATATTTAAAAATAAAAGAATTAATGTTATTTTGAATATTTTTTTCATAAATTAAAAGAAACCCCCAACAAAATAATATTGGGGGTTTAATTTTTTAGATAAAATTATCTTTGTTTTTTAGTTTTGAATTTTCCGCCTTTAACCTCTTGTTCTAAGAAAGAACCTTCAGCTTCACCGACGCTAGTAAAAGTAACTCCAGTTGCACCTTCGTAGTCAACTTTTTTACCTTTAGCTAATAAATCTAAACCTTTTTTAAGCTGACCTGGATAGATCTTTGTTCCAGGACCATTAGCAACATCCATTACATTTTTTGCAATTGACGCTCTGTCAGTTGAGTTACCTGCTTGCATAGCTAAAACTATCAAAGCGGCAGCATCATAAGATTCTCCTGTGTAAGGACCAGAACTATCTATACCAGCAGCACTTGCTACTTTAGCAAATACTCCAGCTCCTTTTCCAGTTGAACCAGGTAATGAACCAAAAGATTTATTTAAATCTTTTCCAAATGCATCAACTAAAGATTGACCAATCATACCATCTGATAAAATAAATCTATCAAATGCACCAGAGTCTAAAGATGCTTGAATAATACCTTTACCACCTTGGTCTAAGTAACCTATTACCGCTACCGCATCTCCACCTGCTGAAGCAAGTGTTGCTACTTCAGATGAATAGTCTGCTTTACCATCCTCGTGCGCTGTTACAGTGGTAACTTTTATACCATGAGCTTCAACAGCTGCTTTATAAACATCTGCTAAACCTTTTCCATAGTCGTTATTAGTGTATGTAATTGCTACACTTTTAATTTTTCTGTCTTTAGTAACATCAGCTAAGATTTGACCACCTCTTGCATCTGAAGGAGCTGTTCTAAAAAAGTATCCTTTATCGTCAAGAGTTGTTAAACCTGGAGATGTTGCTGAAGGTGAGATCATTACAACACCATTTGGCACTGCAACGTTAGATGCAATCGCACCTGTTACACCTGAACAGTCAGCTCCCATAATTGCTGCAACACCTTGTGCTATAACACCTTCGGCTGCTGCAGTAGCTGCCGCTGAGTCAACACAAGTTGAGTCTGCTCTTACAACTGAAATTTTCTCACCACCGAGTAATGACCCAGAATCTGAGGCTTCTTTAAAAGCAAGCTCAGCAGATGCTGCCATTGCTGGTGTAAGGGATTCAATTGGACCAGTAAATCCTAATATAATTCCCATTTTTACTTCTGCAAAAACATTTGTTGTAAAAGTAGAAACAAATATAAATGCAGCTACAAATAGTTTTTTCATTATTATCCTCTTTTATTGTTAACAATTTTTAAAAACTAAATTAAATCTGATTTATTAAAAGTTGCAATAAGCAAATTATTTAATTTTGTGTAGAAAAAACACCGAAGTAATTACTATTATCCCACCCAATATGAACAAAATAGTCGGCACTTCACCAAAAACTAGATATGTAAGAATTATTCCAAATATTGGAAAAAGAGAATAAAAAGGAAAAATCTTACCAACAGTATAAAATTTATAGAGATAAAACATCAGCAGGTGGGCACATAAAGATACTATCACTGCTTGATAAGATATGAGCATCCACGACTCAAGATTTATTTGCTCAATATTTTCCTGAACATTACCCTCAATTAAAACTGAAATAATTATAAGTATTATAAAACCAAAAATACCTGTACTGGCATTTATCATACTTATTGGCAGCTCTTTTAGTTGACGGGAATAAACTTGTGCTAGTCCAAAAAATAAAGCCATAAGACTAGCAAAAAATAAACCTAAATAGTTTTCTGTTAATTTCGGATCAAAAAAGATTATGACTATTCCAATAAATGATGTGAAAATCAAAATCCATTTATTTTTACTAATATTTTCATTTAATAAAAACGCACTTGCAAGTATTCCAAACGGTATCGCAAGTTGAGATCCTAAAATTATAGGAGCAATTATTGAGGAATGAAATAACGATAAATTCATAAATACATAAACTAAAACACCCATAGATATTGAAAATAAAATTAAAGGTTTGATAAACTTCTTATTTGGTAATTTAAATTTCCAAAAAGGTATTAGTAATAAAAAGACTAATCCCATTCTTAATGAGGCCATTAAGATGGGTGGAACAGAATTATTAAGAGCTAACTTAGCTATAGGAAACGCACTTCCATGAGCAATCATTATAAAGATTAAAATGAATAAGTGTTTGAGTGGCAATTTTTTTGATTAGAAGTATTTTTTAAAGGTTTCATTAATTGATAAAACACCATAATCATTTAATCCACCAATAATCAACTGTAAAGCAACAAGCAAAATAAAACCTAAACCAATATAGGCAATCCAAAGATGTCTTTGAATATAATTAGCCAAATATGTAGCTAATGCACCAGTCAAAACAACTGACAAGATCAGTCCAAACATCATATAACCAAAGTTACCTTTTGCAGCACCCACAACACCAATGACGTTATCAAAACTAATAGTTATATCTGCAAAAAGGACTTTATAAATACTTTTAATAAATGAAGGTTCTTTTGATTTTTTAGTAGGTGATTTAACTTTTTTAATTTCAAATAAATCTTTTCGAAGGTCATTAACAATCCAGATTAAAAGTAGACCACCAATTATTTTAACCCAATAAAATTGAAAAAGGTAAGTAGCAAAAATAGCGAATAAAACTTTAAAAACAAGTGCACCAACTACACCCCAAAAAATAATTAATTTTCTATTTTTAGGTACAAAATTTGCAGCAATTAAACCAATTATGATTGCATTATCTGCAGCTAAGATAATATCAATGAAAATGATCTGTAAGAGTATGAGTGATTCTTCTAACAAGGTAATATTATTTTAAAGGACAATTATAATTGTTAGATTTCTGTTGTCTATTACTAGTAATTAATATTTTGATTTTTCACCAGCTATAACTGCTTTTAACTGTTCATATTCTTTACAATTACAATCTTTTAAAACTTCAAGTCTTTCAACTGCAAGATTATGTCTATTTGTGGCTACGTATAGTTCACCAAGGTATTCATTTATACCAGTATGCTTTGGATCAATTTTTAATCCTTGTAGATAAAATTTTTCCCCATTCTCAAAATCACCAAGCTTTCGAGTTGTAAAACCAAGATAATTTAATGTATCAGCTTTATTTGGAAAATTTTTATTAGATTGAACCAATAATTTTTGCGCTTTTAAATAACTTTTTTTTGCTTTATCTAGCTTATCTTTTTTTTCAAAGTTTTTTGCTGCTTTAATATGTGTAACAGCCATATCATATTTTGTTTTTGTTTTAGATGAACCACTATCGCTCGATCCTGCAGCATATGAGCTCGAGATTACTAAAGTAGATATAATAAGAGAAATAAGTAAATTTTTAATCATATAAATTTTTTCATTTTGTTTAATGTTTCTAATTTTAGTCCGTTATCCAGTAAATTTTTTCTTATAGATTTAGCTGTTTCCAAAGAACTAATATTATCGCCATGTATACATACAGAGTCGATTTCACAAGGTATTTGTTTTCCACTGTGACAATTAAGTGACTGAGTTTGCACCATTTTTAATACATGTTTTTTTGCTTGTTCTGGGTCAGTGATTAAAGCATGAGGTTTTTTTCTTGATACAAGATTTCCATCATCTTCATAATTTCTATCAGCAAATATTTCACAAGCAATTTTCATATCTAATTTTTTAGCAGCTTGTTCCATTTTAGATCCAGTTGGCACTAAATAAATTAACTCTGGATTTATTCTTTTAATTACTTTTGCTAAAGTTGTTGCTAAATCAATATCTTCACATGCCATATTATTTAAAGCTCCATGTGGTTTTATATGAGTTACATTTTCACCATGGCTAGACGAAATTGTTTGAAGAATTTCATATTGATCAATTATTAATTTTTCTAATTCAGAAGAGGATAAATTCATTCGTTCTCTTCCAAAATTTTCAGGATCATTAAAAGATGGATGTGCACCAATACTGACACCATTTTTTTTTGATATTTCTACAACTTGATTCATAGTTTCCTCGTCACCTGCATGATAACCACATGCTATATTTGCTGAATTAACTATTTCAAGTAAGTCAGGATCATGTTTGTTAGAATGATGTTTAGATTTTTCACCTAAATCACAATTTATATTAATTTCAATACTCATTTTTCTTCAGTATAACATGGCATGATAAAAAATATATCAAATCTTGGTGACGCAGCTTTATATTGTGATTTTGGTAAAGAGGTAAATAAAGACATTAACACACAAGTAATCAAATATTTTAAAACTATTCAAAAAAAAAATATTGCAGGAGTGAATAATATTACCCCATCTTATAATAAATTAATTATTTCTTTTGATCTTAAAAAAATTAATTTTAATAAACTTAAAAAAGCAATTGATAATATTGAGATTATTAAAGGTGATAGTATTCAAAATAAAAAATTTGAAATTCCTGTTTGTTGTGAGAAAGAATTTTCTCTAGACATAAAAAGATTAGAAGAAAAACTAAAGATGAAAGAGGAAAAAATATATGAAAGTTTTTTTGAAAAAGAATTTTTTTGCTATATGACAGGTTTTATTGCAGGAATGCCTTTTCTTGGAGATTTAGATGAAAATCTTAGAGCAAAACGTCTTGATACTCCTAGGGTTAAAGTTCCAAAGGGTTCAATTGGTTTAACTGAGCAATTCGCTAATATCTACACTTTTGAAAGCCCTGGGGGATGGAATATTATTGGAAATACTCCATTAAATATTTTTGATAGTTCCAAAGAAAATAAGCCTAACTTAATTAATCCGGGCGATTTAGTTACATTCAAAAGAATTAGTAAAGAAAAATATCAAAATTATCATGAATAAAAATTATTTTGAAATTATAAGGGCAGGTATTAATTCAACTTTCCAAGATCTTGGAAGAGATAATCTTTATCATATAGGAGTCCCATTCAGTGGAGCTATGGATAATAGAAATTTTCTACTAGCTAATAAACTTGTTGGAAATGATCATAATGATCCAGTGATAGAATTTGCTTATCAAGGCCCTCATTTGAAATATCATGGAGATAAAATTAATATTGCTATTACTGGCGATGTCAGTTTCAAAATTAAAAAAGGTGATAATTTAATTGATGGAGAATGTTATCAATCATTTATTTTAGAAAATAATGACGAGCTAGATATTTTATCAACTAATAAATCCGTTTATGGATATATAGCAATCAGTGGTACATTTGATTTACAATTTCAATGGTCTAGCTGTTCAACTAATACTAAAGCAAAAATAGGATCCAATAATGGTGAAAAGCTATCTGTTAACCAAAAAATTAATATTAAAGAAATTAATAATAACTTTATGAATAGAAAACTAAATTATATTAATAAAAAAATAGAAAATATTAGAGTAATAAAAGGAACAAATTTTAATTATTTTTCTGAAGAGGGTAAGAAAATTTTTTTTAAAAATGAGTTTAAAGTCTCTAAATTATCCGATCGTATGGGAATGAGATTAGAGGGAAAAAAAATAGAAAATATAGTTGATACTAATATTAGATCTGAGGGTTTAATTAAAGGTGTGATACAAGTGCCAGCAGATGGAAATCCAATAATCATGCTCTCAGATCATGGTACTATAGGAGGGTATCCTAAAATTGGTGTAGTTGTAAGCGCTGATTATGATAGATTAGTTCAATTAACTCCTGGCTCAACTATTAAATTTCAGGAGGTCGATTTAAATAGTGCGGAAACTCTTTTTAAATTGTATGACTTAGAGACTCAAAATTTAATTTCACAAATTTAATGAACATTTTAAAAAGTTTACCTGGCCCATTACTGATATTTTTTGGTGCTCTTAGTTTAAGCTTTGGCGGACTTATAGTAAAATCTTTTGAAGGAGCAACATTGTGGCAGATATTATTTTGGAGATCCTTATTCTTCTCTCTTACTGTTTTAACTTTTTTAATAATCACCTACAAAAGCAAAGTTTTAAAATCGTTTCATGACTCTGGATTACCAGGTTTTATTGGTGGATTAATATTATCTATTGGTTTTTGTGGTTACGTTTTTGCTATGTATAATACTACTGTTGCTAATACTAATTTCATCATATCACTTCAAATCTTATTTTTAGCTATATTTGGTTTTTTTTTCTTAAAAGAAAAAATTAACCTAATTACTTTAATCTCAATTATTTTAGCAATGTCTGGAGTGTTGTTAATGGTTGGAAATTCATTATCTCCAGGAGAATTATCTGGAAATTTAGCAGCTTTCACAATGCCAATTACCTTTGCAGTTTTGATAATGATTGTTCGAAAATTTCCATCTGTTGATATGGTCCCAGCACAGTTTGTTGCAGGTGTAAGTTCATGTCTTATTGGTTTATCACTTTCACCAACTATAATGATTTCACCTCATGATATTTTTTTAGGTTTTTTAGCTGGATTTTTTCAAATAGGTTTTGGTTTTATATTTATAACAATTGGCGCAAGAACAACTCCTTCCGCAATGGTCGGAATAATCATGCTATCCGAATCTGTTCTTGGTCCTATTTGGGCTTTTCTTTTTGTGAGCGAAATACCATCATTATATGGGTTGATAGGAGGGGCAATAATACTTTTTGCAGTATTACTACAGTTTTACACGCTTTTAAAAAAACCAAAGGCAATCGTTTCCAATTGACATTTTAAGTTACTTATAGGACTATTGATTTACGGGAGAGACTACAGTTTATCGTAGCGCCGAAGGAGCAACTACCCAGGAATCTCTCAGGCAAAAAGGACCGTAACATATTAACTCTGGAAAGAGATTTAATTCTCGCCGAAGGAGCAAAACTCTCAGGCAAATATACAGATGGGTATAATGAGTTAATATGGAAACAAAAAAAACATCACTTTACCAATTACATCAAGATTGTAACGCAAAGTTTGTTGAATTTGCAGGTTATCAAATGCCAATCCAATATTCCGAAGGTATTGTGGAGGAGCATAAATTTACAAGAAATCACTCTGGTATTTTTGATGTTTCACATATGGGTCAATTATTTATTTATGGTGGCGATGAATTAATTAAAGATTTAGAAAAAATTTTTCCACTGGATTTGAACAATTTGAAAATAAATCATTCCAAATACAGCTTCCTAATGGATAAAGATGCTGGAATACAAGATGATTTAATCATTACAAAAATTAATGAAGGTTTTTTAATAATTTTTAATGCAGCGTGTAAATACAATGATTTTAAAATTTTAAAGGAATTGTTAAATGAAAAGTATAAAATGGTTTTGGATGAAAATAGATCTTTAATTGCAATTCAGGGACCAAAATCATCGCAAATCCTTAATGATGTCATTGATGGAGTAAAGGATTTAAATTTTATGTCTGGAAACTGGTTCTTATTCGATAATCAGAAAGTATATATTACTCGATCTGGGTATACAGGTGAAGATGGTTTCGAGATATCAATTCCAAATAACTTTGCAGAAAAATTGACCAGAGAATTAATTAATAAAGGATCTAAATTGGCAGGCTTAGGAGCAAGGGACACTTTAAGATTAGAAGCAGGCTTATGCCTGTATGGTCATGACCTTGATAAAGATAAAACTCCAGTTGAAGCGAATTTGAAATGGGCAATTTCAAAAGAAAGAATTTCCAAAGGTGACTTTATTGGTTCGGATATAATTATTAAACAATTAAATGATGGTGTTTCCAAAATAAGAGTTGGAATTAAGCCTGAGGGAAGAATAATTGCTAGAGAAAAAACCAAGATATTTAATCAATCAGATGTTCATATTGGAGAGATCACTAGCGGTACATTTGGGCCAAGTGTAAATGGACCTGTAGCAATGGGCTATGTAGAAAATGAATTTTCAAAAAAAAATACCAAAGTATTTTTAGAGGTGAGAGGTAAAAAATATGCAGCAAACATTTGCAGTTTACCATTTTATAAAAAAAGTTATGTAAAAGGAGTAAATTAATGAGTGATGTGAAATATTCTAAAGAGCACGAATGGATAAAATTAGAGGGTGATGTTGCAACAATCGGCATAACAAAACATGCAACAGAAATGCTAGGAGATATTGTGTTTGCTGAGCTACCTGAGAAAGGTTCTAATGTTGAAAAAGATGGCACTGCAGGAGTTGTTGAGTCTACTAAAGCTGCAAGTGATGTTTATACTCCAGTTAGTGGTGAAGTTGTTGATACAAATCAAGAAATTGTAGATGATCCATCCAAAATAAATCAAGACCCTGAAAATTCTGCTTGGTTCTTTAAATTAAAAATAAAAGATAAATCTGAAATGGACTCTTTAATGAACAAAGATGACTATGATAAATTTGCAAAGGAGAATAATACCTAATGTTACATAATTCTGAAAAAGATTTTATAAAAAGACACATTGGTCCATCTGAAGATGATCAATCTAAAATGTTAAAAAAATTAAATTATAAATCATTAGATGATTTAATTAACAATACTGTTCCAGAAAAAATACAGTTTAAGGGTGAACTTAATATTGGTGAGTCTAATTCAGAATATGAAGCATTAAGAAAATTAAAAGCAATTTCTAAAAAAAATGAAATTTACTCAAATTTTATTGGCATGGGTTATTACGGAACTTATACACCATATGTAATTTTAAGAAATATATTAGAAAATCCAGGCTGGTATACCTCATATACACCTTATCAGCCAGAAGTAGCACAAGGAAGATTGGAAATGCTTTTAAATTTCCAACAAATGATTGTTGACTTTACAGGAATGGATATTGCAAATGCATCTTTACTTGATGAAGGTACAGCGGCAGCAGAGGCTATGGGTTTAAGTTATAGACTTGATAAAAGTGATAGTAATTTAGTTTTTGTCTCAGAAAATTGTCACCCTCAAACTGTTGAGGTTATAAAAACTAGAGCAGAGCCTATGGGTCTCAAAGTACTTGTTGGGAATGAAGATAAAGTTTTAGAACAATTAAAAGAGGATATTGTTTGTGGAATATTACAGTATCCTGGAACCTTAGGAGATATTAAAGATCCAAGCGAGGCAATAAGTAAAATTCATAAAAAAAATGGTAAAGCTATTTTAGCTTGTGATCTTCTAGCGCTTGCTAAGCTTAAAACGCCTAGGGAACTTGGGGCTGATATTGCAGTTGGCAGTTCACAAAGATTTGGTATTCCAATGGGTTATGGAGGACCACATGCAGCATTTTTTGCAACAAAAGATGAATTTAAGAGATCTATGCCTGGTAGAATAGTTGGTGTTTCAGTAGATAGACATGGAAACAAGGCTTATAGATTGTCACTACAAACTAGAGAACAACATATAAGAAGAGACAAAGCTACAAGTAACATTTGCACCGCTCAGGCATTGTTAGCCATAGTATCAGCAGCCTATGCCATTTATCATGGTCCAGAAGGAATTAAGAAAATTTCTGAGAGAGTTTCTCAATTAGCAAAAAATTTTGCTGATAAAATAAAACAATCTGGATATGAAATATATTCTGATCATTTTTTTGATACTGTCACTATTATTACCAAAGAAAAGACTGATCAAATTTATAAAAATGCTTTAAATCAAAAAGTTAATATTCGAAAAGTAAACTCAGAAATGCTTGCAGTGTCTTTTGATGAGAAAAAAAATGTTTATAGAGTAAATCAACTATTAAAAATTTTTAATGCAGCGGAGTCCATAAAAAAAGAAGATCCAACAGTAAGTTTACCTAATTTACCAAAAAGTTTATTGAGAACTTCTAAATATTTAGAACATCCTGTTTTTAACTCATATCGTTCTGAGACAGAAATGCTTAGATATCTGAAAAAGTTAGAGGATAAGGATATAGCACTTAATAGAACTATGATAGCTTTAGGCTCTTGCACGATGAAATTAAATGCTACTGCAGAAATGATACCTATCTCATGGAGAGAGTTAGCTGAGCCTCATCCCTTTGTCCCTATTGAGCAGATGGAG
This sequence comes from uncultured Pelagibacteraceae bacterium, assembly GCA_902617625.1. Classification (GTDB taxonomy): domain Bacteria; phylum Pseudomonadota; class Alphaproteobacteria; order Pelagibacterales; family Pelagibacteraceae; genus Pelagibacter. The sequence goes on from CACMXJ010000007.1 coordinate 23,047, forward strand.
GGGTATCGAACATTATTCACAGATCTTAAAAATTGGTTGAGATCAATTACTGGTTTTTCAGGAGTTTCACTTCAACCAAATGCCGGTGCTCAAGGTGAATATGCAGGATTGATGGTAATTAGAAAATATCATTTAGATAGAGGTGATGAAAATAGAAATATATGTTTAATACCAAGTTCAGCACACGGAACAAATCCAGCAAGTGCACAAATGGTTGGAATGAAAGTAGTTGTAGTTAACTGTGATAAAGAAGGTAACGTAGATTTTGATGATTTAAAGATAAAAGCTGAGCTTCACTCTGAAAATTTAGGAGCTTTAATGGTCACATATCCATCTACTCACGGAGTATTTGAAGAAAAGATTATGGATATATGCGAACTGATTCATAAACATGGTGGGCAAGTTTATATGGATGGAGCAAATTTGAATGCATTAGTTGGTATTGCTAAACCAGGAAACTTTGGTCCTGATGTTTGTCATATAAATTTACATAAAACATTTTGTATACCTCACGGGGGAGGTGGACCAGGCATGGGCCCTATTGCATGTAAAAAACATCTTCAAGTTTATCTGCCTAATCATCCAGTTGTAAAAGATTGTGGTCCAGCAACAGGAATTGGGGCTGTGTCCGCTGCTCCATGGGGAAGCTCAAGTATTTTGTCAATCTCCTGGATGTACATTAAAATGATGGGATCTGAGGGATTAAAACTTGCATCAAAAGTTGCAATACTAAATGCAAATTATATTGCTGAAAGACTTAAGGATCATTATCCAATCTTGTATAAAGGTTCTAATGGTAATGTTGCACATGAATGCATCATTGATATTAGATCGATTAAATCAGAAACAGGTATTACAGAGGAAGATATTGCAAAAAGATTAATTGATTTTGGTTTTCATGCACCAACAATGTCTTGGCCTGTAGCTGGAACAATGATGATTGAACCTACAGAAAGTGAAAACTTGTCAGAGCTAGATAGGTTTTGTGATACGCTAATTAAGATTAAACAAGAAATAGATCTTATTAAGACTGGTAAATTTGATAAAGTTGATAATCCAATCAAAAATGCACCTCATACTGACACAGAGCTAGCTTCTGATAATTGGACACATAAATATTCTAGAGAACAAGCTGCTTATCCAGCTAAATTTTTAAAAATAAATAAATTTTGGCCACCAGTAGCTAGAGTAGATAATGTTTATGGTGATAAAAATATTTTCTGTACATGTCCAAGCATGGATGAGTTTAAAGAAGATGCAGCATAATTATTGATGAAAATTGCTGTAGTTGGGTCAGGCATTTCAGGACTAAGTGCTGCTTATTATCTCTCAAAAAAAAATCATGTAGATTTATTTGAAAAAGAAGACCACTTTGGTGGTCATTCTCACACAATTGATTTAATGGTTGGAACCAAAAAAGTTCCAGTGGATATAGGTTTCATCGTATTTAACTTTAAAACTTATCCAAATTTGATCAATTTTTTTAAGGAAAATAAAATTGAAATTGAAAAAAGTGATATGTCTTTTTCTGTATCAGTAGAAAATTCAAACTTTGAATATTGTGGAAAAGGATTGAGTGGAATTTTTTCTAATAAAATGAATTTATTTAATTTTAGATTTTTGAAAATGTTTTTTGATATCATAAAATTTTATAAAAAATCTGATAAACTTAATACTTTAAATGAGGAAATAACATTAGGTGATTATTTGGTTAAAAATAATCTTTCTAAAGAATTTATCAATTATCATTTAATACCTATGGTGTCAGCTATCTGGTCTATGCCACCATATGCGGCAAACAAAATGCCTTTGAAATTTTTTTTAAAATTTTTTCAAAATCATGGATTGTTTAAATTCAAAGATAGACCACAATGGTACACAGTCTCCAATAGAAGCAGGTCTTATGTAAAAACAATTCTTTCAAAAATTAGTGGCGAATATTTTAAGAATTATAAAGTTAATAAGATCGTTAGTAAAACAAACGGTATTGATTTGTATTACGGTGGAAAAAATGAATTTTTTGATTACGATAAAGTAATCATCGCAACACATGCTGATCAAGCCCTGTCAATGATTGAAGACCCAACCGATCAAGAAAAAGAAATTTTATCTAATTTTAATTATAAAGAAAATTTTGCTTATATACATACAGATGAGTCAGTAATGCCTAGAAATAAGAATGCATGGTGTTCTTGGAACTCATCTATGAAGGAAAATGAAATTGAAAAAAACTCAATCACTTACTGGTTAAATTTACTTCAAAATTTAGAGTGTGAAAAAAATATATTCCTTACACTCAACCCCTATTCTGAAATTGATGAGACTAAAATTTTAAAAAAGGTAAAATTTACCCATCCATATTTTGATCAATCTGCTTTAAATTATCAAAGTAAGCTTAAAAATTTGCAAAATAAAAGAAATATTCTTTTTTGTGGCAGTTATTTTGGTTACGGTTTTCATGAAGATGGAATAAAATCATCCATTGAAATGTTAAAAAACCTTGATGACTAGTTCAATTTATAATGGAACAGTAATTCACAAAAGATTCAAGCCAAAAATACATTTCTTTAAATATAATGTATTTTCATTATTAATTGACTTGTCCGATTTAAATTATTTAAATAAAAAAATTAGTTTTTTTTCGTATAATAGTTTCAATCTGATAAGTTTTTTTGACAAAGATCATGGTGATAGAGATGGTTCATCATTGATTGATTGGGTAAAAAAAAATTTAATAGAAAACAATATAAATTCAGAAAATATAAAGATAAAATTATTATGTTATCCAAGAATTTTTGGATATGTATTCAACCCATTGAGCGTCTTTTTTGTTTATGATCACAATGAAAATCTAATTTCAATACTATATGAAGTAAAAAATACTTTTGGAGAACAACATACTTATGTTTTTAAGGCTAAAAATAATAATCTTTTACAACATAATTGTTCTAAAAAATTTCATGTATCTCCATTTATTGAGATGAATTGTAATTATTTTTTTAGAATTTTAAGACCTTCAGAGAAAATTTCAGTTGTAATTGATCAATATCAATTTAATGAAAAGATTTTATTCGCATCACAAGATGGAAAAAGAGTTGATTTTAATAGTAAAGAACTATTAAAATCTTACTTAAAACATCCATTAATGACTTTTAAGATTATATCTGCGATACATTTTGAAGCGTTTAAATTATGGGTGAAAGGAATAAAGTTTATTAAAAAAAAATTTAAAATTAAAAATAATATTAGTTTTGAGAATTAATGAGTTTATATAACCTTTCTGACAAAATAGTTTTTAAAATATTAAAAGATATTGAATATGGTTATTTAGAAATAACAAAATATAATGGAGAATTTTTAAAATTCGGTAACTCACAAAGCCCCCTGAAAGCAATTCTTAAAATTAAAAAACCTAACTTTACTTTTAATTTAATTAAAGGTGGAAGTGTTGGCTTTGCAGAATCTTATATGAGGGACGAATTTGAGACTGATAATTTATCTAATTTAATTGAGATCACTGCAAGAAATATAAAAATAATATATAAATTTTCTGGTTTACTAGATTTTCCAATTATTAATTACTTAAAGAATAAGTTCGTTAAAAATACTAGAGCAAGAAGTAAGGAAAATATTTCAAAACATTATGATTTAGGAAATGAATTTTTTGCTCTTTGGCTCGATAAGACCTTAACCTATTCAAGTGCGATATTTGATGAGCGAAATAAAGATCTATCAAATGCTCAAAATAATAAATATCAAAAATTGATTAATTTAATAAAACCAAATAATGGAGATAAAATTTTAGAAATTGGATGTGGTTGGGGTGGTTTTGCCGAATATTTAGGTAAAAAATATGATGTAAAATTAGATTGCATCACTATTTCAAAAAAACAGTTTGAATATGCAAAAAAAAGAATGCACGAATGCGGATTGAACGAAAAAGTAAATATTGAAATAAAAGATTACAGAGATTTAAAAGAGAAATATAACTCAATAGCATCAATTGAAATGATAGAAGCTGTAGGTCAAAACTATCTAGAAAGTTATTTTAAAACGATCAAAAATAATTTATCTAATGACGGAAGAGCAGCCATACAAGCTATCACTATAGATGATAGTATGTTTGATAGATATAAAACTAAACAAGATTTTATTCAAAAATATATTTTTCCTGGAGGATTTTTACCAAGCAAAGGAATTATTAATAAGTATGTTTCTGAAAATGGTTTGACTATTAAATCTTATGATTCTTATGCTGATCATTATTCTAATACATTGTTTATGTGGAAAAATGAATTTAATAAGAAATGGGATTTAATCAAAAAACAAGGATTTGATTTAACTTTCAAAAGAATGTGGGAATTTTATCTCTCGTATTGTGAGGCAGGATTTAAATCAAAAAATATTGATTTAATTCAATTTTCACTTCAAAATAAATAGAACTATGGTGCTCTTATGATCAAAATTATAAATATTAAATCAATTTTATTGATAATTTTTCTTTTCTTAACTACAAACTGTTCACAAAATAGTGCTATGAAACCAGAAGATTTTAAAAATAAAGAGCCAAGACTTATAATTGAGAATTACTTATCTGGTAATGTTAAAGCTTGGGGTGTACTTCAAAATAGATCTGGAAAAGTAACTAGACAGTTTTCTGCTGACTTAAATGGTCAATGGGACGGAAAAAAATTAATACTTGATGAAAAATTTAATTGGGATGATGGGGAAATTCAAACACGACAATGGCAAATTACAAAAATTGATGACAACAATTATGAAGGCACAGCTGGAGATGTTGTAGGTAAAGCAAAAGGGTATTCTTATGGTCCTGCTTTTAAATTTGAATATGTTTTGTTAGTTCCAGTTAAAGGAAAAGAAATGAAAATTACTTTTGATGATTGGATTTTTAAACAGGATGATCGAGTAGCGATAAACCGTGCAACAATGACTAAATTTGGGATAAAAGTTGCAGAATTAACAGTTGTTTTTGTAAAAGATTAGTTATTTTAGTAAGTCTTGAAGTTTATTTTCTTTTTCTAAGCCTCTTACTTCGTCATATCCACCAATATGTTGATCATCGAAAAATATTTGTGGAATAGTTCTTTTTCCATTAGCTTTCTTAATCATTTCATCCATAGCACCGTCAACTTTTGAAATATCTATTTCGTTATAAGTTGCATTATTTCTTATTAACAATCTTTTTGCTGCATCACAGTAATTACACATTGGACCGGTATAAATTGTTATTTTTTTCATAGATTATAGATAATCACCTTTTTTTATTTTGCTAGTTATTTGTTTTCGAGAATACTCAAACTTTTTTCTATGTTTTATACTTTTTTGATTAACCCTTTTTCTCCACAGTCTAAAAGAGGATGGTTTTAATGATCTTCTCATTATCTTGATAACATCTGACTCCTTGTACCCAGTTTTTTTTTCTATTTCCTCAAAAGTAATTCTATCAGCCCAGGCAGCCCATATGACCCAATCTGGACTTTCGGCGTGGGGCTCTGGATTCTTGACTCGAGTGACTGGCCTGTGACCTTTTTTTTTCATAAATCCTTTAAATTCAAAAAAAATCTTTAATGCATTTATTTTTGAGTTTTGATATATTAACTTAGATAGTCCTTCTTAGCCATCTTTAGCTCCCGGTTTTTAAGGACTATCCCAAAAGCACCCCCCTTAAATATTCTCTAATTTTGAAGTTAATTATTTTTTCTGATATTTGGTGAGTTTTCCAATTAACCCAAAATAAATTTTATTTGGTAAAAAACTCAAAATTTTCAAAATCATTGTTAAAGATTTCGGAAAATGAATCTCAAAAGAATTTTTATTTACCAAACCATCGTAAATTTTTTCTGCTGCGTATTCAGGTGTTTTCAAAAAAGGCATTTTGAAATCATTTTTATCAGTCATCGGAGTTTTAATAAAACCTGGTGAAACTAAACATACACGCACATTTGATCTTCCAAAATCAAAATATAAACTTTCAGCAAGATTATTTAACGCCGACTTTGATGGTCCATATCCTGTTGAATTAGGCAATCCTCGGTAACCAGCAATTGATGAAACAATAGTGATTGTTCCATCTTTTTTGTTTTTAAAATATTTTTCCACTGCTTTAATACTATTTAAAGTACCAAAAAAATTTACTTTAAAAACATTTTCAATTTGCTCTACATCAATATCTTTTTCTTTTTTTGGATCCCAAGTTCCTGTGGAAAAAAAACAAATATCTATGTTTTGAAATTTATTTATAATTTGATTAAAAACTTCATTACAATTTGATTTATTAGTAACATCTAACGGAAAAGAACTTATATTTTCATATTTATTTGAAATTTCCTCTAATAATTGCTCACGTCTTGCAGAAATTGCAACATTCCATCCCTCATTAGCAAATTTTATAGCTAAAGCTTTTCCAATTCCAGTACTTCCACCAGTTATCCAAATAGTTTTTTTATTCATTTTATAAAGATGTATAATACTTATATGTTAAAAAATAAATTTTTATCATTAATTCTTTTTTTTATAATCACTTTTTCTGCGTCATTTATTGGAGGTTTAGTCTCAATTAGCTTTAAAGAACCTTGGTATTCTAGTCTCGTGAAATCAAATTATAATCCACCAGATTGGATATTTGCACCCGTTTGGACAACACTTTATGTGATGATGACATTAGCTATTTGGTTCTTTTGGCACAGTAAAAAAAGAGATGTGAATACAATTTACATTTATTTTATACATATAGTTTTAAATGCAACTTGGAGTATTATTTTTTTTGGATTACATCAAATATTTTTTGCATTGGTTGTTCTTGTTATTTTGATAACTTTCATAATAGTCCTGATTATTAGATTTAAACGTGTCAATTTTGTAAGTTTTTATTTAATGATTCCATATTTACTTTGGTGTTTCTATGCATTATTTCTTAATTATAACCTGTTGGTATTAAATTAAATGGATGATGTTGTAATAGTCGGTGGTGGAATTATTGGTGCAGCGACAGCTTATTTTCTATCCAAAGAGGGAAGAAAAGTAAAAGTAATTGAAAGAGACCCAACTTATAAATCAGCTTCTTTTCCTCTTTCGTTAGGAGGTTTTAGAAGGCAATTTTTTCAAACCGAAAATATTCTGCTAGGTAAGTTTGCTAGAGAATTTATTTTCCAAATACCAGAATTACTTAAAACAGAAAAAAATCCCAATCCTACGGCAAGCATGGTTCCAAATGGATATTTATTAATGTTTGGCCCAGAACATGCTGAGGAACAATATAAGGCTCTAGAAAATCACAAAGCCTGTGAGGCAGGTACTAAGAATATTAAAGGTTCTGATTTAGATAAATTTTTTCCTTACATTAATAAAGAAGGAATAGAAACTGCTACGTTTACTGACAATAAAAGTGAAGGGTGGATTGATCCTTTCCTATTTCATACAGCTCTAAAAAGTAAAGCAATAGAGCAAGGTGCAGAATTTATAAAAGGAGAGGTGAAATCTTTGTCAGAAATTAAAGCTAAAACAATAGTTTCTGCTGCTGGATGTTGGACAAAGGAATTATTAGAGGATATTCCGGTTGAACCTCAGAAGCATACAGTCTTTAGAGTAAAATGTCCGAAACACATACCCGAAATGCCATTAACTGGAGATTTAACTTCAGGTGTTTATTGGAGACCCGAAGGTAAAGAGTATTTAGCTGGGTCACCAAAATCAGTTTTTGATGCTACTGATCTCGAACCAGCATGGGATGATTTTGAGGAATTAGTTTGGCCTGCTTTAGCAAAAAGGATTCCAGCATTTGAAGAATTAAAGTTAACCGGTGGTTGGGCAGGTTATTATGATTGTAATAGATTAGATAATAATGCTGTTGTCGGAAAACATCCTAAATTTGAAAATGTTTACTTAGCAACTGGTTTTACGGGAAGAGGATTGATGCAAGCACCAGGAATTGGTAGAGCTTTAACAGAATTAATTACAACAGGCTCTTATCAATCGATTGATATTTCAAATATGGCAGTAGAAAGAGTATTAGGTGCAAAAGCAAGGCCAGAACCTTACGTCCTATAATTCCTTTAACATTAAGTACCGCAAAAGGTTTTATACTCTTTTAAAGAACTATCCATTTTAAGATAACCTGAAATGTTTTCTTGTAGTGCATATGGCTTTTTTAAAATTTCTAAAAGCTTATTGAATGACTTAAGATTGTTGTCATTTGCTTTTTCTAATGACTCCTCAATTTTATGATTTCTTGGTATTACAAGAGGATTAACACTTCTCATTAATTTTATATAATTTTCTGGAGTATTATTATTTAATTTTAGTCTTTCTTGCCAATTTTTTTTCCAGTTTTGAAAATTATCATCTTTATATAAACCATCATCATAGTCTTTAAGATTCATTAAATGACAAAAGGTATTAGTGTAGTCTACTTTGTTTTGATGCATCCAAGTGAGCAAATCGACAATTAAAAATTTATCTTTGTTATCTTCACCTAATAATCCAAGTTTATTTCTCATCATATTCAACCATTTTTCCTCATATTTTTTAGCGAATGTTTCAATTAACTCGGTTGCACTTTTAACCGCTTTATCTTCATCTTCATTAATTAAAGGGATTAAACACTCTGCAAATCTTGAAAGATTCCATTTTGTAATAGCTGGTTGATTACAATAAGCATATCTTCCCATCTTATCAATTGAACTAAAAACAGTTTTTGGTTCATAGGTATCCATGAATGCACATGGACCATAGTCAATCGTTTCACCAGAAATTGTCATGTTATCAGTATTCATAACACCATGAATAAAACCAACACGCATCCAATTAACTACAAGATCAATTTGTTTATCTATAAGTACGTTCAAAAGTTCTAAAGCTTTATTTTTTGAATTTATTAGTTCCGGATAATGTCTTTTAATTACATAATTTAGTAAAATTTCTAATTCATCTTTTTTATTACGTGCTGCAACATATTGAAAAGTTCCAACTCTAATATGACTTGATGCCACTCTCGTTAAGATAGCACCTTGCAATGGAGTCTCTCGCATTATTTCCTCACCTGTTTTAGCTACCGCTAAACTTCTTGTTGATGGAATATTTAGGTGATGCATCGCTTCACTAATTATATATTCCCTTAACATTGGACCCAGTGCAGCTCTGCCGTCACCATTTCTTGAAAATGCCGTTTTACCTGATCCTTTAAATTGAATATCGTATCTCTCATTATTTTTTGTTAAATGCTCTCCTATTAAAACTGCTCTTCCATCTCCCAACATTGTGAAATGTCCAAATTGGTGACCAGCATAAGCTTGAGCAATAGCATTACTCCCCTCTGGAAGAATATTACCGGTGAATAAAGCTGCTAATTCATTTTTGCCGATTTTGGAAAAGTCTAAGTTTAATTCTTCAACTAAATCTTTATTCATTAAAACTAACTCAGGGTTTTTTACGGCAATAGGTTCAATATGTTCTTTGAATGCATTAGATAGTCTTGAATAAGAGTTATCAAAATTCCAATTCATATTATTCTTCATAAAGTTTATTGACTCCAGATTCTTTTTAACAATTCTTCTCTTCCACAAGCTTTTTTATATCTAAGATACCTTTCTAATTTAATTTTATAGAAATCTTGATGGTATTCCTCTGCCTTATAAAATTTTTCAAAATTTCGAACATATGTAACAACTTTTTTGTTAAATTTATTTTGTAAATCTTTTATATCTTTTTCTATTAATTTTTTTTCTTCATCATTTTGATAAAATGCAACTGATCTATAACTATATCCTTTGTCACAAAATTGACCGTAAGCATCAAATGGATCAATATTAACCCAAAAATTTTTTAGTAAATCCTCGAATGAGATAACTTTTTTATCATAGATTATTTCTACAACTTCAAAGTGACCAGTATTTCCATACGTTACTTCTTTGTAGGTTGGGTTTTCAGTAATACCTCCAGAATAACCAGAAATTACCTCTTCCACACCTTTTAATTTTTCAAATGACTCTTCAACACACCAAAAACACCCTCCAGCGAAATATGCTTTATCTTTTTGAGCAGAATATGAAAAATTTATATTAATTAAAAAAAAGAAAATTATGAAAAAATGCTTCATTAATTATCATAAACAAATTCGTTATGATAAGTCCAGATTTTAAAGGTAGCTACTTTTTAGTAGCCACCTTTTATAATTAAATACAGAATTATTTTTTTTGATATTTTGCCGCTTCTTCTGATCCACCAGTTGCTGAACCTTTACTGTATGAGTGAGCACCCATACCAGCTAACTGACCATCTTTTACAATCAAATATTGATTTCTTATTTCTTTACCTTCGAAGAAACACTCTAATATTTCTCTTACACCATCAGCATATCTAGATTGGGCAGTTAAAGATGTACCTGAAGTATGAGGTGTCATACCATGATTTGGCATGCTTCTCCATACGTGATCATTAGGTGCTGGTTGAGGAAACCATACATCTCCCGCATATCCACTTAATTGACCACTTTTTAATGCTTTTGCAATAGCATCTCGATTACAAATTTTTCCTCTTGCAGTGTTAACAATGTAAGCACCTTTCTTCATTTTACTTATCATTGCATCATCAAATAAGTTTTCAGTTTCAGGGTGAAGAGGACAATTAATTGTCACTACATCACAAACTTTCACCATTGACTCTACAGACTCATGAAACGTTAGGTTCAATTCTTTTTCAACAGAGTCAGGTAATTTATGTCTATCAAAATAGTGCAAATGAACATCAAATGGTTTCATTTTTCTTAATGCATCTAAACCAATACGTCCAGCAGCAACTGTTCCAATATGCATACCCTCAACATCATATGATCTTTGGACGGCATCAGCGATATTCCAACCACCTTCATTAACAATTCTATGTTGATTATGGTAATCCCTCACCATTGAAACAATCATCATAACGATATGTTCAGCTACAGATCTTGAATTACAATAAGTAACTTCTACAACATCAATTTTATTATCCATCGCAGCTTGTAAATCAACATGGTCTGAACCAATTCCTGCTGTGATTGCCATTTTTAAATTTTTAGCTTTAGCAATTCTCTCTTTTGTTAAATAATATGGAAAGAACGGTTGAGAAATTACAATGTCAGCATCAACAATATGTTTGTCAGCTTCACATCCATCTCCATCTTTACTATTAGTTACTACTAACTCATGACCATTGCTCTCTAAAAATTTCCTTAATCCTAACTCACCAGACACACATCCTAGTAATTGACCTGGAGTGTAATCTCTTCCTTTAGGTGATGGTAAAGTCATTCCATCTGGGTATTTTTCTATTTTAGGTAATTCTGAAAGTGCATATGATTTAGGCATTCCACCTTTTGGATCATCATATAATACGCATAATATCTTCATTTAAACTCCTGTATATTTTTAAATTTATTTAAGGCATCTAACATTATTTTAGGATCTCAAGCAATGAATTATTTTTGACATGGATGTGTCTCTTTAAAAATAAATTTATGAATATTCATTCTAAAAATAATAATTATTAAATGACTTACCAAGTAATCAAAGGAGACACTTTCATTATTAAAATGATTGAATCATTAAGTAGACTTTCAGCTTCCGCTATAAAAAGAATTAATTATTAAAAGATAAAATAATTTTAATAAATACAATTTTTTTCAACCAACAGTTTAATTCATCTTAAGGTTGTAATGCGACATTTGATTGCGAACTGGAATGATTAAAATTTGCACAAACTTGAAGCATGTGGTTAAATTGATCTTTAACTTAATTAAGAGGGATAGAAATGCTAACAAAAATGTTAAAAAAGCTAGCATCTACTTTAACAGTAGTAGTAGCTTTATTTTCTTCACTCGCTTTACCTCAAAAAGTATTTGGTGCAGAAACTCAATACTTTCCTGTAGCTAGTAGCCGTGTTGGACCTTATTCAGCAATGGGGACTGGTTACTATGGGGCTCAGATTGACTACATGAATTATGTCAATATGACAGGCGGAGTGAATGGAGTTATGCTTACGTGGCAAGAATGTGAAACTGAGTACAACGCTGTAAAAACAGTTGAGTGTTACCAGAGACTACTTGAAAAAGATGGTCAAAGAATAGTTGTGTTTGATACTTTAGGAACACCAGGAGCTTATGCAGTTATTAACCGTATGGCAAAAGACAATGTTGTTTTAGCTCAATATGGTTATGGAAGAACTGACGGTGCTGATGGAAGAGTATGGCCTTGGGTATTTAATGCTGCAAGTCACTACTGGTCACAAATAGCTGTTAAATTAAAATTTATGGCTGAGATCGAAGGCGGAATTGATAAGATGAAAGGTAAAAAAATCGTTCATTTACACATTGACTCTGCTTACGGAAGAGAGCCATTACCAGCAATGAGAAAAATAACTTCTGACTGGGGAATGAAATTAGTTGAAATTTCAATTCCACCTCCAGGTCTAGAACAACAATCTCAATGGCTGCAAATCAGAAGAGAAAATCCTGATTGGGTTACTTTCTGGGGAGCAGGTTCTGGAATGAATTCAACAGCAATGACTAATGCTGCTAGAATTAATTTCCCAAGAGATAGAATGATGTATGTAACATTCGGTGCTGCTGAAGAGGATATGTATCCAGCAGGTGATGCTGCAGTAGGAACTTACGCAGTTGCTAATGCTTTACCAGGCGAATATCCGTTAGTTAAAGACATCAAAGACAAAGTATATGGTTCTGGAAAAGGTAACTTAGCTGATCCAAATAGAATTGGTTCAGTTTACTGGAATAGAGGACTAGGTGCTGCAGTTATGTGGATTGAGGCTTTGAAAAATGCTCAAAAGATGCATAACAAAGTTGGTAAAGCAGTGACTGGTGCTGAGTTTAGAGATGGTTATGAGGCTTTAAACATGACTGAAGCTAGACTTGCCGAACTTGGAGTTGGAGGAATGTTGGCTCCATTTGCTATTTCATGTGCAAACCATGAAGGTGCCGGTAAATTTGCTGTAATGCAGTGGGATGGAAAAAAATTCAATCAGGTAACTGGTTGGGAAGCTCCATTAGACCCTAAATTTATTAGAGGTTTAGTTGAAGACTCTGCAGCAAAATTTGCTAAAGAAAACAACATTACACCAAAAAAATGTGGATAATTAATTTAATCAATTAATATTTACATGAGTGGGAAGCTTAAACAATTTTAACTGTTTCAAGCTTCCCATTTAAATAGTATTTTAAGAAAAAAAATTAATGAGTGATAATTCTGTAAACATTCTTGATATAAAAAATATTGAGGTAATGTATGACAACGTTATTTTAGCTTTACATGATGTTTCTTTAAAAGTTCCCAAAGGAAAAGTAGTTGCGTTATTAGGTGCAAATGGAGCAGGTAAAAGTACGACATTAAAAGCTGTCTCAACTATGTTAGCCTCCGAAAGAGGTAAAGTTACAAAAGGATCAATCGATTATGATGGAAACTCAATAGTAAAACAAAACCCATCTCAAATGGTTGGTCTTGGAATGGTACAAGTATTAGAGGGCAGAAGATGCTTTGGTCATTTAACTGTTGAGGAAAATATTATTTCAGGAGCTTATTCAAGAAAATTATCTAAAGGAGATATTGATCAAGAATTAGAGAAAATTTATACTTATTTTTTAAGACTAAAAGAAAGAAGAAAAAGTCAAGCAGCATTCACATCAGGTGGAGAACAACAAATGATCGCAGTTGCAAGAGCAATGATGGCAAAACCTAAAATGTTGTTATTAGACGAACCAACAATGGGTTTGGCGCCTCAATTAGTTGCTGAGATTTTTAATATTGTAAAAGAGTTAAATCAAAAAGAAGGAGTTAGTATTTTGCTTGCTGAACAGAATACTAATATTGCATTAAAAAATTCTGATTATGGTTACATTATTGAAACTGGAAAAGTCATGCTCGAGGGGACTGCGCAAAGTTTATTAAACAATGATAAAGTGAAAGAATTATACTTAGGCATATCAAAAAAAGGTAGAAAAAACTTTAGAGATGTTCTTAAAGAAGAAAGTTTAAACAAAAAAATTAATTAAATATGGCATACGAAAGAAAATTTAAAATAGGCAAACCAATTTTAGAAGTAAATAATATTTCACTCGCTTTTGGAGGTGTTAAGGCTATTACCGATACTTCATTTAATGTTCTTGAGCACGAGGTTAGAGCAATAATTGGACCTAATGGTGCTGGAAAAAGCTCAATGTTAAACTGTATTAATGGAATTTATAAGCCTCAACAAGGAACTGTATCTTTTAAAGGACAGGTAGTACCTAATATAACTCCAAATATTATGGCTCAAATGGGTCTATCTAGAACATTTCAAAACTTAGCTCTTTTTAAAAGAATGTCGGTGCTGGATAATATTCTAGTTGGCAGAAAACTTCATACAAAAACAAATTTTCTTGAGGTAGCTTTACAACTTCCTAAAGTAAAAAAAGAGGAAAAATTAAATAGAGAACGATCAGAAGAAATAATAAGTTTTTTAGAGATAGAAGACATTAAAGATACTCCTGTTGGAAAACTTCCTTATGGATTACAAAAAAAAGTTGAATTAGGTCGAGCTCTCGCAACTGACTCGTCAATAATTCTATTGGATGAGCCAATGGCTGGAATGAATGTCGAAGAAAAAAGAGATATGTGTAGATTCATTTTAAAGGTAAATGATGAACTTGGTACAACAATGGTTTTAATTGAGCATGATATGGGAGTAGTAATGGATATTTCTGATAGAGTTGTCGTGCTTGATTACGGCAAGGTTATTGGTGATGGAACACCAGATGAAATAATGGCAAACCAAAAAGTAATAGATGCTTACTTAGGAGTAGAACACTAGGATTATAATATGGCAAATGAATTACTATTTTTTATGGAAGTTCTGGTTGGCGGTTTACTTGCTGGAACAATGTACTCTTTAGTTGCTTTAGGATTTGTTCTTATTTTTAAAGCTTCAGCAACATTTAACTTTTCACAAGGAGCTATGGTTTTTTTCTCAGTACTTGCTTTCTGTGGTTTCATGCAAGATTTTAATATACCTTTTGTACTCGCGTTTATTCTAGCTGCTTTCTTGATGGTTGTTGTTGGTCTTTGCACTGAAAGATTGGTTTTAAGACCTTTGATGAATGCTAGTGAAGATACAGTGTTGATGGCCACGATTGGCTTGGGATATGTTTTAGAGGGATTAGCTCAAGCGGCATGGGGAGTGGAAGTTAGAAGATTAGATTTAGGTATAGGAGATTTTCCAGTGCCATGGATCGCAGATAATTTAAAATTATTTATTAGTGCACTTGATATCACAGCTGGATTAGTTGCAGCAATAATGATTATTGGTCTATTTTTATTGTTTAAATATACAAAAATTGGACTAGGTTTGAGAGCTGTTGCAGATGATGCAGGTGCAGCGAGTTCTATAGGAATTCCTTTAAAACATATAATGTTATTAGTTTGGTCTGCTGCAGGTGTGGTAGCTTTAGTTGCAGGATGTATGTGGGGAGCTAGAGCTGGAGTACAATTTGCTCTTGTTGATCTTGCATTAAAAGCTTTGCCAGTTTTAATTATTGGTGGATTTTCCTCTATTCCAGGAGCAATTATTGGTGGTTTAATTATTGGTGCAGTAGAAAAAATATTAGAGGTTTATATTGGACCGTTTTTTGGAGGCGCCATTGAAGGATGGGCTCCATATGTACTAGCGATATTCTTTTTATTATATAGACCGGAAGGTTTATTTGGAGAAAAAATTATTAGGAGAGTTTAATTTATGAAACCAATTTTTATGACTTACACAAAAAAAGACCTGATCAACTTAGCTGTTTGTATGGTTTTAAGTGTATTAATAATACCGACATTTATTAAAACAGAATATTGGTACACCTCGATATTAATTCCTTGGCTTTGCTTGGCTTTAGCTACGATAGGACAACAAATTGTAATGGGTTATACGGGTCAATTAGCTTTGGGTGCCGCTGGATTTATGGCTGCAGGTGCTTTTGCTATGTTTAACCTTATTTTACGAGTGCCTGATCTTGGTTTCGTTGGCTCACTAATAGTTTCGGGTTTAATTGCTGCAGCTTTTGGAATTTTATTTGGTTTACCAAGTTTAAAAGTTAGAGGAATTTATCTTATGGTAGCAACATTAGCCTCTCAGTTTTTTATTATATGGATGATAGATAAATTTGGATGGTTTAAAAACTATGACTCATCTGGGATTATAACTGCACAAGATATAGTTATTTTAGGAAAACCATTTACAACACCATTAGCTATGTATTTTGTATGTTTAGCAGTGACCACTATTTTAACTTTATTAGCTATGAATATGGCAAGAGGAAGCACAGGTAGAAATTGGATGGCAGTTAGAGATATGGATATTGCTGCTGAGTCCATGGGAGTCTCACTGTTAAGAACTAAAGTTCAAGCATTTGCTATTAGTGCATTTTATTGTGGTGTAGCTGGTGCACTTTTTGCGTTTTGTTATCTAAAATCTTTAGAGCCAGTTGCTTTTGATATTAAGTTATCTTTTAAAATCTTATTCATGTGCATTCTTGGCGGACTTGGGACTATTAACGGTGCTTTTATAGGGGCAGCATTTATTTTGCTTTTTCCAGTTCTTTTAAATGCTATAGGAAACAATGTATTTCACGGGGCTATTGATGCTACAATTATTTCATCAATCGAACAGGTAATTTTTGGTCTATTGATGATAATATTTATGATTTACGAACCTTTAGGAATGGCTAAGCTTTGGGAAAATCTTAAGCAAAGTATGAGATCAAAATTATCTTTATCAGGTATTAAAGGTGTAAAATCTCCAGTACTAAAAAAGTGAACAAGAAGAAATTAATTATAGCATTAGCAATAGGAATATTAATAGGTCTACTTATTGAAAATAATTTTATAATTTCATAAAAAATTATTTTTGGCTTGGATAAGATTTTTTCAAAATAAATTTGTTAACAATTATTGCAAAAATAATAATTATAACTGATCCTGATATTACAGGACTTAGCAAGTAATCAAAAGAGACACTACCAATAATAACTATTATTGGGTTACCACCTGCAGGTGGGTGAGTAACATTTAATAGGATCATTAATCCAACCCCAACTCCTACTGCTAATGGTATAGTCAAAAAGATTGGCAATGGAACAAAGTTTAAAAAAAGTAAACCTACAATGGCGGTAACTAAATGACCGAAAAAAACATTTTTTGGTTGGGCAAATGGACTTTCAGGATATCCATAAAGTAAAACCATAGATGATCCAAATGAGGCTAACAAAAAGATCCCAAATTCTGTTCTATAAGTTAGGAAAGTTAAAATTCCAATTGTTATTATTGAAAATAAACCAGCTAAAAGAGACTGTTTAAGATTACCCATAATTTAACTTGATACTATCTTTTTTAAAGTTTTGAAAGGTAACAATATACAATCTTTTTTATTGATATTTTTATTCTTAATCAATTTTTTCAAAGAATTCCATTTTTTATCTATAATTTTTACTTCATCATTAAAATATAATTCAGCTTTATCACATAAATCGTTAATTTTTTCTTTTTGGTTATTTATAGAAATTTTTGATAATAAACTGGCTGATGCCTGGCAGTATACACAAGATTTACCTTGATACCCAAAGTCTAAAATTTTTTCGTTTTTTAATATAAGCTCTATTTGCATTTCATCTCCACAAACTGAATTTTTTAACTTTGAGACATGTGTCCGGTTCTCAATATTTCGATTGTTATCTGTGTTTGCAGCAATACTTAGAACTTCTAAATCCATATTAATTTTTAATTACATGACAAATAAAAACCAATCAAGAATAGAAATAGGCTGAACACAACTTTAAATGGAAAAGTTAAATTTAAGATTAAAGCTATCTCATTTTTGTTGTAGTTATAAATTTTTAGATTTAATCTTCCCAAATGCTTGAATTAAAAAATCCAAAAATAGCAGTTCCAGTAGTTTTGTTCGCAGGAATTTTGTGGTCTTTTGGCCCCCTTGTTGTGAGATATATGGATAATCCTAACCAGGTGCCATGGCAGTACATTTTTGGCAGAGGATTAACAATTTTTATTCTTTTAAATCTTTATCTTTACTTTGAAGAGGGGATTAAATTTTATAAAAATTATTTAAAAATGGGATACCCAGGCATTATTGGTGGAACTGGATTAGGAATTGCGATGATAAGTTTTATTTACTCAATTACCAATACGTCAGCTGCAATCACTTTGCTTTGCTTGGCAGCAATGCCTTTTTTTACTGCGCTTCTTGCTTTTTTATTTCTTAAGGAAAAAATTTCATTAAATGTTTGGATATCTATTTTTATTGCGACAATTGGAATTATAATTATGGCGTTTGGAAGTACTGGATCAAATTCTCTCGTTGGTTTTATTTTTGGAATGCTTTCATCAATTGGATTTTCTATTTTTTCTGTAACTCTTAGGTGGAGAACACAAACTCCAAAGTTTACAACTGTTGCTTTTTCAGGTTTTTTTTGTTTTGTTTTTGCAGCTATAATGCTTTTGAGCACTAAACAAGTATTCTTTTCAACAAGTTATAATGGAGCATTATTCTCCTTGCATGGAACATTAGTTTGTTTAGGACTAATTTTATATTCTATTGGTTCGAAAGCTATTCCTGCTGCAGAATTAACATTATTATCATTAACTGAAGTTATTGGTGGAATTTTTTGGGTTTGGTTACCTATCTTAGGTATAAATGAGGTGCCTGATACTTACACTATAGTCGGAGGATTTTTTCTATTTATTTCATTAATTTATTACAGTTTGTTAATGCGATGGAATAAAAGATTTATAGCTTTAAATTAATCTTGAAACATGAGTAAGGACAAAGTTATTGTAAATAGTTGGAACGAATGGGATCCACTTAAACATGTTATAGTTGGAAAAGCAGACGGTTGTTGTATACCCGCACCAGAACCTGCTTTAGATGCTAAAGTACCAGAAGATTCAGATATGAAAGGTTCTCATGGACTTCGTACTAAAGATACAGTTGATAAAGCAAATGAGTTATTAAATAATTTTGCTTCAATCTTGGAAAAAAGAGGCATTAAAGTTGACCGACCAGTTCCTCTTAATCATAATCAAAAAATTTCTACTCCCGATTGGAAGGTTGATAGTATGTTCGGATGTATGCCAGCTAGAGATATTATACTTACAGTTGGAAATGAAATGCTTGAAGCAACAATGAGCTATAGATGTAGATGGTTTGAATATCTAAATTATAGACCTCTAATTAAAAAATATTTTGAAATAGACAAGAACATGCGTCATGAAACTGCACCAAAACCAAGATTAACAGACGCAGATTACCGTGAAGATTATTTGTCAGACAAGATCAGTATTCAAAAAAGACTTAAATGGACTGAAGAAAAATTCTTTGTAACAACAGAAGAGGAACCTTTATTTGATGCTGCAGATGTTTTGAGATTCGGTAAGGACTTAATTGTACAACATGGTTTTACAACGAATTTAAAAGGAATTGATTGGTTAAGAAGGCATTTTAAAGATCATAGAGTTCATGCTGTAAACTTTCCTGGTGATCCATACCCAATTCATATAGATGCAACCTTTACACCAATAAAAGAAGGATTGATTATTAACAATCCTCAAAGAAGATTACCTAAAGAACAAAGAAAATTATTTGAAAATAATGGTTGGGAAATTATAGATGCTGCACAACCTGCTCACAACGAACCACCACCACTTTGTTACTCATCTGTTTGGCTTTCTATGAATGTTTTGGTAATAGATCCAAAGACAGTTTGTGTAGAAAAAAGTGAAAAATATCAAGCAGAGCAACTCGATAAACTTGGTATGGAAGTAATTCCAGTAGATTTAAGAGACGCCTATGCTTTTGGCGGCGGTCTTCATTGTTGTACTGCTGATGTTTATAGAGAAAGTGAATTTAAAGATTATTTTCCTAGGCAATAAAATATTTAATTAATCTCTTTAGTGATTTTAAATTTTTTTAGATAAAAATTAAATTTTATAAGTATGTAAAAAAATAAAAAAATTGAAAATAAAAAAATTTTTTTTCTCTAAAATTTGAAATATCCATAAATAGTGGTTTTACTATACATCAAATAAATTAATTTGGATTATTTTTTAACTTTTCAATGTAGTTTACCACTTCATCAAATTTTTCATCTGGTATGTTTTTATAGCTAGTATTAAAGTTATTTCTTACACATATAGCTACGTGAGCATATGAATTTCTTCCATTAGGATGATTTGGGTGCTCAGGTAATCTATTTTGTAGATAATCGCCAGCTTCTTGGATCAAAACCCACAAACGATGGTGATTTTCCTCATTCATACTACTCCAAACTCTGATTTATTCAAATTTAACCTAATCTGGGGTATAGTTATTTTGTAGAATTCTAGATTTATTATACTTTATATAAGACATAAAATGAAAAAACTTTTTTTTATAATATTCTTTTTAATTACTCTTTTACAGAGCACTAGTTATTCTGCTGGTATGTTAAAATATAATAAAATTAAAAATGCCGAAGAATATTTGATATCAATAGAAATTACCAATGAAACTTCAATTGAAGTTCTTACTGAATGGGTGTTAAATTACGAGATCTATAACAAAGAATTAGTTGGCAATATCTGGTTTATGCCATACAAAGCAACTTTTTGTGGTGATGACGATCTATGTAAAAAAGAAATTGATGACAGGAGAAGTCAAATCAATGACACTGATAAAAAAGCAAAGATGCATCCTGAATATAAAGCAGCAGTTGAAAATTCAAAAAAAAAGGTAGCTGATGAAAATGCAAAAGCTAAAGCAGAAGCTAAAAAAGCTGAGGATAAAAAGTCAAATGAAAAAAAAGTTATAGAGGAAATTAAAAATCAAATTATTTCATTAGGAGGAAATCCTAAACTGCGAAATCCTGGTATGTCTGTTGATACTTATATTAAAATATTAATTTCGCAAAAAAAAGCTGTTGAGCAAAAGAATATTGAGGAAAAAATAGAGAAAGAAAAAGCTGCTAAAAAATCAAAAGAAACACTTGCTGAAAGATGTAAAAAAGAAAAAGAGAGGGGAACTATAACGATGGAGTGTGCGGAATACAAAGATCCATCTCAAATGGAAACTGTATTAAAATTAAAATGTAATTTAGACGGTAAAACTTTCCACACAAATTCAAACGTTTCAATAACACATCAAATTGAGTTTAAATTATATAAATCTGATGGAAAAAAACCAAAATTAATAGCTTTTTTAGATAATACTGAAGTTAGGCCATTGAATTTATTATCTCGTATAGGTGATGCAGATTACAGTGTAGGTCAAAGAAATGAAAACGACCCTCAAACTATTTTTCCCGGAGGTTTCACATTTATTTCTTTTGAAGCACCAATGAATATGAGGCCATTAAATTTAGATGGAGGAACAGACCCTGTATCTATCTTCTTTGACGTATCATTGGAAAGTGCAATTAAACAAAAAGAAGGAAACTTCTATATGAGAAGTTATTTAACTAAAATTGACCATGAAATTCCAAACAAATCAGGTGGTACAAAACTCCATCCTGATTTTATTCAAGATAATAATTGTGAAATTTATTAGTAAATAGATTTATCTCAAAAAACAATTATGTCTAAAGTTTTAAAATTAGGAATGGAAGTTGTTCCTGTCGAATTAAGAGATGCTTATGCCTTTGGCGGTGGTATTCATTGTTGTACAGCTGATGTTTATAGGGAAGGTGATTTAAAAGATTATTTTCCTATTCAGAAAAATTAATTTTCTTTTGTAACATCTACTTCAAATTTTTCTAATCCTGAGGAAAGATTTTTGTCAACAGGATTTTCAGTTTTTTCGAATGATTTAAGTTTTTCTAATTCTCTTTGTCTTAATCTCTCTTCTCTTAAATTTTCTCTATGTTCTTTTGCTTTTTGCTCTCTATCAAATTTTTCTTCCCATTCTTTTATTTTAATATACTCAAGTTCTTTTTGTTTTTCTTCTTCTTCTTTAATCATTTTTAAGGCTCTTTCTTTTCTTCTTTTTTCTTTAAGTTCAAAGTTTTTTTGCTCTTCTTCTCGAACCTTTAAATCAATATCTTTTCTATTTTGAGACTCTTCTCTTAATTTTAGTTCTTTCTCTTTAGCTCTTAGTTCTTTACTTATAAGTACTAACTCTTCATCTTTTTTCGTTAATCGAGTTGACTCTAACTTTTGAGCGTCCTCTTTAATTTTAATTTCTTTTTCTTTAAATCTTAATTCATCTTCATTTAATTTTAATTTATTGCTTTCTTTAATGAGTCTTTCTTCCCAAATTTTAAGATCTTTTCTCTCTTTAAGGATTTGATTTTTTTCTTGTAGTTTTTCTAATTTAATAGCTTTGATTTTATCAAGTTCTTTGTTTTTTTTGTAATTAGAAATTGCATTACTTAAAAAGGATTTAGTAGAAAAATTAGCGATCTTTGCAACCCCAACTTTTTTTTTTATTTTTTTTTGTTTAATTTTTTTTTTAGGCATTTTTTTATTTGTGTATAAAAACAAATATTTTATATATTTTCAATATTTCAATTTTCGCTTTAGCTCTTTAGTGCTTATTTTGAGTTTCAACCTGTAAGTGATTAATAGTTGTTAAAAATAACAAAATTCATAATCTTTTTGCATAAATCGAACGTAAATATTATTAAAGTTGCATGAAAAAATTTAAAAAATTAATAATTGCCTGCGATGGGGAGTCAGCAAGTGGAAAAAGTACTGCAGCAAAGCTCATCTCCAGAAAATATAAATTGTTACTTATCAATTCAGGATTATTGTATAGATATGCAAGTAAAGAAATAATCAAAAATAATCCCAAAGATATTGTTAATTTCTTAAAAAAAAGATTTAAAAGTATTTCCTATAAAAAAATAGTTAAATTAAATTTACACTCACAACAAATTAGCAACCATGCTGCTATTTTAGCTAAAAATAGAAATATTCGGAAAATAATTAATACATTTCAAAAGACATTGATAAAAAAAAATAAAATGATTTGTATAGAGGGTAGAGATATTGCAAGTAAAATATTGGCTAAAAATCCAAAATACGACCTAGCTTTTTATTTCAAATGTAATTTAAGCGTTTCAAGTTACAGAAGATGGTTAGATTTAAAAAAAACAGTGCCCTTAAAAGAAGTTAAAAAATCTTTAAAAAATAGAACAAAAATGGATAAAACAAGAAAAAATAGTCCACTCGTTAAAGTCAAAGATGCAATTTTAATTAGAACTGACAAACTTTCAAAAATAGGTGTTTTAGATAAAATGTCTAAATACATTGAAAACCTAAACTAAGCTTTCATTTCATCCTCTTCTTTTTTATATTTAACACCTTTTCTCTCTAATATTTCTTTCACTTTGTCTGAGTAAGGTTCTTCAATATGTTCCGTTGTTGGATTTAACTCTATTCCAGCTGGAGTAATTGTTTGCGGCATAGCAACAAATTGAGAATCAGGATTATCAACACTCTGTCTTGCTTTCATTCGATAAATACCAAAAAAACCTATAATGCAATGAAAGAAAAATAAAAATACAAAAAATCCATTGGATCCAACCAAGTCCATAAATATTGAGCACAAAAATGGCCCACTCATAGCACCTAATCCAAATGCAAACTGTAGTCCTGCACCAGCAGCAACAAATTTATCTTTTGATATGTAGTCATTTGTATGAGCTAAAATTAATGAAAACATAGGCAAGCTACAAAAAGAAAATAAAATAAAAAAAATATAAAACCATGTTTTGCTAGTTGCAAGGCTTCCAGGTAAATACATTTGTCTTGATACCAATATTGCAAAAATTGAAAATATTGCAGCGCCAAACGTGCTAAAAACAATAACTTTTCTTCTATCATACATATCGGATATTTTTCCGATTGGAAATTGAGCTAATGCTCCTGAAACAGCTAAAAGGAAAGTCACAATTGAAATTTCTAGTATAGTAAAATTCATTGAGGTTGCATAAACAGCTAATAAAGTAAACAATGCAGACTGAATAGTTCCATAAAAAAGAGAACTTACCATACCAAATGGAGATGCATGATAAAGTTCCTTAAGTTTCATAGCTTTGATACTTTTAAAAGTAGGTGGTTTTTTTTTAGTTAGCAAAATAGGAATCAGTGCAGCTGAAGTAATTACAGAAACTAAAATAAATGGTTGAAAATTTTTAGGACTACTAAAGTTAAGCAAAAACATTCCAATTCCCATTGTTCCATAAAGGATAACCATATAAACAGATAAAACACTTCCTCTATTTTTGTTGCTTGATCTATCGTTTAGCCAACTCTCTGCAACAGTATAAATACAAACCATACTTATTCCAGTAAGTACTCTGAGTAAAAACCATATAAATGGATTTACTAATATTGAATGAATTAAAATTATCAATGATGCTAAAGAGGCAAATGCAGCAAAAACTCTTATATGTCCAACTCTGGAAATAATTTTTGGTATGGTTGCAGCTCCAATGAAATAACCAACAAAATATCCTGACATCATAAAGCCAGTGGAAGTAAGACTAAATTCTTCTTGGACAGCTCTAACTCCAAGTAAAGATCCTTGAAAGCCATAGGCCATCATTATGCATCCCATGCCCAAAAATAGAGCCCACGAATTTTTTAAAACTTTATCCATAAAAATAGCCGTAAGTATTCGCGATGTATTATTAAATCAAGTCTTAATTGTGACAAGCTTAAGAATTTTTGAGCTTTAAAAATGAGTGGATTGCAATGGTTGATATAATAACAATCCCACCATAAAGAGTTTCAATACTTGGTTGTTCTTTAATAATCAACCATACCCAAATAGGACCTATTATGGTTTCTAGCAAAAAAAACAAGTTAACTTCTGCAGCAGGGATAAACCTTGGAGCAATAGTCACTAAAACAAAAGGTATAGCAACACATAAAATGCACATTAAAGGTACTATAATCAGGTCTTTTTCTAAAAGAGCAAAACTTTCAATAAAGAATAAAGCGAAAGTAGCAACAAATAGTTTGCCTACTACAGCTGCTGGGACTAAATTTTTGGATTTTGCAGATCTGATTGTAATTGCACCTACGGCAAGACCAATAGCAGTGATAAATCCTAAGATATCTCCATAAAAGTTACCTAATTTAAGAGAATCAAAAAAAATATAGATAATTGCAAAAAAAGTAACAATTATTGAAACCCAAGTTTTTTTGTCAGGGGGTTCCTTTAAAATGATGGCCCCAAGTATTGCTGATAGCATTGGCGCGGTTGCTATCATTACTAAAGTATTTGCTACATTTGTATTTTGAATAGAGACTACAAATGTAATGTTTGTAATGCTAAAAGTAGCTACGTAAATTATACCATGATAACCACTTTTAAAAAGTAGCTTAAAAAAATTTAATTTATAAATTAATAGCATTCCAAAAAAAACAGTTAAGAATGGAATTATTCCGCGATAAAAAACAAGACCCCAAGTGTCTATATTTGAAAGCCTGATAAATAAAGAGTCAGGTGTAATAAACATTACAGCTACGAAAGCAAGCAGTGATCCTTTTTGCTGATCTGTTAAATTTTTCATGCCTTTAAATCTTTCCAAAAAATTTTGGCAAGATTAATTTTAGAAATATCGAATAAAGTTTTTAATCCAGTCGGAGAGGTAACATTGATATCACCATTTAGTTTTTGATCAATAAAATCGATCCCAGCAAAATAAATTTTTTCTTTCTTTAAATCTTTTGCAATTATATTTGATATTCTTTTTTCTAATTTTGTTAATTGAATATTTATTGGTGCTGCTCCTTTACTCATGTTACTTAGAAATGATCCCTTTTTAGGTACTCTAGAAATTGCACCACATATTTTTCCATTAATCAAAAATACTCTCTTATCTCCTTTACTAATTTTAGGTAAATATTTTTGACACATTATATGATCATGTTTTTTAATAAATTTTTTCACAAAGTTTGATTTAAATTTATTAAGTAAATGAATATCGTTTCCACTAAAGCTGTGGATAGGTTTTAAAATTACACTTTTATTCTTTTTGAAAAAGTTTTTAATTTCATGAATGTTTTGAGAAAAAATTGTATTTGGCATAAATCTTAGATATTTGACTGAATAAAGTTTTTCAGAAATATTTCTGATTGAAGTGGGATTGTTTATTATTTTTACTTTATCATTAATTGTCTCAAGAATAAAAGTTGTAGATATATATTCTAGATTAAAAGGAGGATCCTGTCTTATTAAGATATATTTACATTTGATAAGATCTAACTTTTGTTTTTTTAAGATTTTGTAAAATTTTTTATCATTGTAATTAAACTTAATAAAAAAACCATCTGCTATAACTTTTGAATCTACAATTGATAAATCTTTAGGGTCATAGTAAAAAATTTTATATTTCTTTTTTTGAATTTCATTGGCTAAAAAAATACTTGTATCCGTTTTTGGATTTAGTTTAGAAGGGTGGTTTCCTTGTATCGCAACAATTTTATTTGTCATATAAATCTTTTAAATCTTCATTTTTAGAAAATTTATCAATCATATGATCTGCATTTGTAGTTTTATTATCAATAACTTTTTGCAAATGATTTAAAAACAAAGTTTCATTTTTTCCACTTTTATTTAGTATATCTCTATTATCCAAACCTTTTCTTGAGATTTCTAACAAAGTTGAAGCCCAGTAAAAAAGATCTTTACCCATCAGTTGAGTATTAAAACCCTTTTGAGGAGCATCTAGATAAGCATTAATTATTTTCTCTTTATCCCATTTGGAAATTAAATTATAACTTTCCTCTAGATTTCCATATAACAAACCAATAAAAAATGCAGGCCCAGCACAAAGACAGTCCCATCCACACGTATCCATTGACCTTAATTCAATATATTTTTTCAATCTATTTTCAGTAAATATTGTGCTTAAGTGTAATGATAAATCACTCTCAGTTGGAAGACGATTTTTTATTTCATCTATCTTACCATTCATAAAGTCTTTAAAAGTGTATTTATTTCCTGACAAATAATTTTGTTTATCTTGTATAAATAAAATTGGGAAATTGATTATAAAATCAGCATATTTTTCAAAATTTAAATTTTCAAAAAATAATTTTGGAAGCCCTCCTCGTGAAGTATTTTGCCATACTTTAGATCTATAAGATAAGTAATTGCTCTTTTTTTTTTCAACTATGGAGGAATTAGCAAATAAAGCAATTGAGATTGGAACTATTGAATTTACTATCTTAAATTTTTTAAAAAAATCTTCTTCTGAAGAATAATCAATGTTTAATTGAGTCCCGCAAGTCCTATACATCATATCTAGACTTAATTCACCTCCTAATGGCATATCTTTCGTCATTAGTTTATACCTTTGTTTGGGATTATTAGGGATCTCTTCAAGCTTTGAAATAGGATCAAAACCTGTGCTTACAATCTTTATGTTAAGTTTTTTTGTGACTTGTTTAAGTTCAAACAAATAATCATAAGACTCAGCACATGCCTCGTGAATATTATTCAGCTTTTCTCCTGATAATTCAATTTGGTTACCTGGTTCAAGAGTAATATTTTTACCTCTTTTGTTCAAACCAACAATATTTTCAGCTTCTTTAATTGGACTCCAACCAAATTCATTAAGTACTGAAAACATTTCTTTTACTTTTGAGTAATCAATTCTTTTGTTGTTTTTACTATCAAATAAAAATTTCTCATGTTCAATACCAATCTTGAAATCTTTTTTTTCTTTTATTCCAGATTTAAAATATTGAATTATTTGTTCTTTAGAAATGGTCATATTTAAGAATATAGCCTATAAAATTTTACAGTGAAGAGTAAGGTTTTCTTGAAAAAACTTTTTTTACAAAGGGTTTAAAGAAATCTAATGGTAACGATTTATAATTTGGATCAAATGAGTTTTGATCATATTTTTCACAGAAATCTACTGTATCCTTATAATATTTATGATTTTTATATTCGTCTCTTTTATTTTTGTTTCCTCCTAAATGATGAGCATAATAATACATCTGAAACTCACCATGTTTCTGAACAATCCAATGAGTTTTTTCTGAAACATATGGTTTAAGAACCGCTGCAGCATATTCTGAATGGTTCATTGGAGCTAGCTCGTCACCAATATCATGTAATAAAGCAGCTACAACCATTTCATCACTTTCTCCATTTCTATAAGCTCTAGTCGCGCTCTGAAGCGAATGTTCCAGTCTTGAAACTTGGTAACCTTCTAAAGTTTCAGTAAGTCCAGACATAAATCTTAATATCCTATCAGCTGTTTTACTTGCAAAATCTTTTTCATGCTTATCAAGAAAAAGATAATCCTCTTTGGTTCCATTTTTCATTTCTGTAAAACTTACTTTTTTCATAAATTAATTATTTGATGCTGTACTTAACAAAGAAAGTTGAGTTATTTTACTATCACCTAATTCATCTATAGGTTTTACAGGGTAATCTCCAGTGAAATAATGATCAGTCAATTGTGGATAATTTTCATTTCTTTTATCAAATCCAATGGCTTTATACATACCTTGAATAGATAAAAATTTTAATGATTTAGCACCAATGTATTCACAGATTTCATCATTATTTTTATTTGCAGCTAATAGTTCCTTTTTCGTTGGTGTATCAACTCCATAGAAATCTGGGTATTTAATTTCTGGACAAGCAATTCTAACATGAACTTCTTTTGCTCCAGCGTCATAAAGCATTTTTACAATCTTATGAGATGTTGTTCCTCTTACCAGAGAATCATCAACAAGAATAATCTTTTTATTTTCTATTGTTGTTTGATTTGCATTTAATTTAAGCTTAACTCCCAAACTTCTTATTTTTTGACTTGGTTCAATGAAAGTTCTTCCAACATAATGATTTCTAATTAATCCATGTTCATAATTTTTATTTAAGTGTTGTGCAAAACCCAAAGCTGCAGCATTTCCAGAATCTGGGACTGGAACAATAATATCAGCATCAAAATCATTCTCTTTTGCTAACTCTTTTCCTAAATTCTTACGATGTTCGTATGCAGTTTTTCCGTTGAGAATACTGTCTGGCCTTGCAAAATAGATATATTCAAAAACACAAGGTCTAATTTTTTTTTCAGGGAATGGTTTAATACTTTTAAGTTTATCATTTTCTATTAATACAATCTCACCATTCTCAACTTCTCGAATAAATTTTGCACCAATTATATCTAAAGCACAGGTTTCAGACGCAAGAACGTAACTATTTTTTAATTTCCCTATTACTAAAGGTCTTATTCCATAAGGATCTCTTACTCCTACAAGCAAATTTTGAGTTAACATAACCAACGCATATCCACCTTGAATTTGGAATATTGCATCAATAATTTTATCTATAGTTTTTAATCTTTTTGATTTTGCAATAAGCTGGACAATAGTTTCAGTGTCAGAAGTTGTGTAAAATATTGCCCCTTCCTCAACAAGCTTATTTCTTAAATAAATTGAGTTTGTTAAGTTTCCATTATGTGCAACTCCTATTCCACCCGCGTTAGTGTCTGCAAAAAAAGGTTGAATGTTTCTCAATGTATTGTTTCCAGTCGTGCTGTATCGATTGTGTCCAATCGCAAAATTTCCTTTAAGATTATCTAGAACTTTTTCTTTATTAAAGTTGTCACCAACTAATCCAAATCTTTTTTCAGAGTAATATCTTTCGCCATCAAATGTAACTATTCCACAACCTTCTTGTCCACGGTGTTGAAGTGAATGAAGCCCTAAAGCTGTCAAGGCAGATGCATCTTTCACATTGCTAATTCCAAATACACCACATTCCTCTTTTAACTTTGGATCATAAATCCTCAATTTTTTCTTTAGACTCTTGATATGTTTTTTCATTAGGAAAAACTTTTAATAAGTAATTACTACCTTTTTCAAGATATGGAAAGGTGAATGATTTGTCTAAATTTAGGGGCCATTTGTCATAATTATATACGATATGCACTCCTGAAAATATGCATATTGAGATAACATATGCTCGAATAAACCCAAAAAAGAATCCAAATACAGTATCTAAACTTCCTATACCAGTATATTTGATTGCTCTACTTATGGCTTTATTAATCAACAATATTAAAAAGATAACTATAATAAAGATTGTTATTCCAAGTCCTACATCTAGCACGTATTCATTATCTATTGCATTTTTGATATATGGTTTGATTCTAGGAAATAGTATTAAAGTAATAATATATGCAAATAACCATTTTGACATTGAAAGTATGCTCAAGACGAATCCTTTTCTGTAACATTTGATTAGTGAAAGAATAGTTATTAATATATAGATCAAATCAATTGAGGAAATCATATTAAGAATTTCTTTGAAAAATTCTAAGGTTATTTCAAACATACATTCTTATTTTCCAAATGGCTTAAAAACTAATATTAAAGATGGTAGTAAAGTTAATACAGAAATCATTGCTAATAACATTGCTAATCCTGTAAATATTCCAAAATAGATTGTAGGTATGAATTTAGATAAAACTAAAATAGAAAAACCAAAGACTATTGTTATAGACGTGTTTAAGATTGCAATACCAACTGTGGAATGACAGGTTTTAAGGGTTTTTTTATAATCATTAATTTTATTGAATTCCTCTTTGAATCTATAGATATAATGTATACTGTTATCAACAGCTATACCTATTGTAATAGCAGCGATTGTAATAGTCATCATATCTAAAGGTATCTCAAGCATACCTATTATTCCTAAAATAAAAAATGCTGCAATAAAGTTTGGAACTACTCCGATTAGAGATAATTTGATGTTTTTAAATAAGATAACAAACATTCCAAAAATACCCAACATTACAAGTCCTAAAGTAAGAATTTGAGATTTAAACAAGCTTTGCAATAAATTATTAAATAATATCATCACCCCAGCTAATTTGTATCGATCTTCATTTAATCCAAATTCATTTTGTAGGTCATAATTTATTTTTTTGATTAGCTCATTTCTTTTAAGATCTTTTTGAGAATCGATTATTCTCAAACTTATTCGAGCCTCATTATCTTTTATTGAAATATAAGGATCAATTATTTCAGTTTTAATATTTTCAGGGATTTTAGTGTACAAAACACCCATCTCTAAAGTTCCAAGAGGTTTGTTATTATTTAATTGAGTTGCAACATCAACAATTGATGAAAATGACAGGACTTTTCCTGTTTCAGGAAGATTATCAAGATAATTATGTATTTGAGAAATTGTCTCTATTTTATCTTTTGTGAACCAATATTTCTCATCATTTTTTTCTTCATCACCCCAATCTTCAAATTCATCATCTTCCTCTAATTTTTCTTCTTTTTTTTCTGGAAATTTTAAAATCACTTCTAGTGGAGTTGTTCCACCTAGTTTTTCATCAATTAATTTCATACCTTTATAGATTTCTGTTTTTTTACTAAAATAATTAATAAAACTATTCTCAACTTCCAATTTGCTGATTCCGATAATGCTTAAGATAATTACAATCCCAGTTAATATAAAAATTTGATTTTTATAATTGATAGAAATTTTTCCTAAAGAAGAAGTTATTTTGGAGTCAGTGCTATCTTTTACAAAAGTGTTATTATCTTTTACAAAACTTAATAGACTTGGAAGTAATGTAAAAGTAATTATAAAAGATGTTATTAATCCAAAAGTCATCATTAAACCAAAATCAATTACTGGTTTGATTTCACTAAAGACTAAAGATAAAAAGGCAATAATAGTCGTTAAAGCAGTGTAGAGAATTGGCCAGAACATTTTTTTTGTAGTTAAAGTGATTATTTCATGATTATTTTTATTAGGATAAAATTTTCTTAATTGTATAAATCTAGTGCTCATATGAATATTCATCGCCATAGTTAAAATTAACATTAAAGCGATAAAGTTTGAGGAAATAACAGTAACTTTCCAGCCGATAAGACCTAAAAAACCTATCATAATTATGACTGAGAAAAAACAACTACCTATTGGAACAATAATCCAAATTAAATTTCTAAAAACAATCCATAAAGTTGCAATAATAAATGCTAGTACACCTAAACCAAAAACAATGATATCACTTTTAATAAAGCTCATCATGTCATCAGCTATCATTGGTATACCACCTAAATAAATTTTACCTATATCTTCATAGCTTTTGATTACCTCTCTAATTTCTAAGATATTATTATGATTCTTTTTTTTAATTTGATCTCTAAATAATTGTATTTCCTTGTCAGATTTATTTTTAATATTTTCTAATTTTTCATTTTCTTTAATGTTAACAATAATTCCACTTGTCTTACCATCTTCACTTATGACAAAGTTTCTAAAAACTGGACTAGCCAAAATCTCTCTGAAACCTCTTTCTTTATTCACACCTTCATCTTTTAGTGTTTTGAAGTTCATAAGTCTTTCCTGCAGAGGTGCATCAGAATTGTCTAATAGAGGTATATCTAAAAGAGTGATAACACTGTGTACCCAATCTAAGCTTTGAAGTTTATATTTTAAACTAAGAAGATTGTTAATCGCACTGTCGGAAACCATGCCATTATTAGGTGTATGAGTTAAAACTAAAAAATCCTTTGATCCGTATCTGTTTGTTACTTCTTTTAAATATTCAAGATCAGGATCACCCTCAATTAAAAGAGTTTCAGACGAAGCATCAAGTCTAAAATCTTTTGAATGATATCCAAAACTAATTAAAGCAATAAATAAAATTACCAAAATAGATCTTGGGTTTTTTAAGACCATATTTTGGTATAAATGATTAATCATTTAACCTGTTATATTGTAAATTAATTATTTTGAGTATCTTTAAATTTTGTAAATCTTTCCTCAAACTCAAGAGTTACTTTACCAATGGGACCGTGTCGTTGTTTCCCAATGATAATCTCAGCTAAATGAGCAACTTCATTCATCTTTGCCTGCCATTCAGCATGTTCTACTGTTGCTTCCCTTGGCTCTTTTCTTTGTAGATAATAGCCTTCTCTGTAAACAAACATAACTACATCTGCATCTTGTTCTATTGAACCAGACTCTCTTAAATCTGCAAGTTGAGGTTTATGGTCATCTCTTTGTTCAACTTGTCTTGACAATTGAGATAATGCTAGAACAGGCACACCCAGTTCTTTTGCAATAGCCTTCAGACCTTGAGTAATTTGAGAGATTTCTTGAACTCTTCCATCCTTATTATTCAAGGATCCTTTCATAAGTTGAATATAATCAACAACTATTAGATCTAGACCATGAAGTCTTTTGATTCTTCTTGCTCTATTGCTCATTGCCGCAATACTTATCGCTGGAGTTTCATCGATAAATAACGGAAGTTCAGAAATATTTTTAGATGTTTCAAGAAATCGGTCAAATTGTTCATCAGAAATTCTTCCTCTCCTAATATCATTTGATCCAATTCTTGCCTGTTCAGAAATTATTCTTGTCGAAAGTTGTTCAGATGACATTTCTAAAGAAAAAAACGCAATAGAAGATTTTGTTCCATTATTTTGAATATTCTGTGCTGCATTAAAAGCAATATTTGTTGCGAGGGATGTCTTACCCATTGATGGTCTACCTGCAATAATTATTAAATCAGATTGATGAAGTCCTCCAAGTTTGTCATCCAAATCACGTAATCCAGTTGGCACTCCTACTATTCCTCCATCATTTTTATAAGCTGCTGATGCCATCTCGATTGTTTGTTTCATTGCATCATCAAATTTGATTAATGATGAGTTGAATGTTCCTTTTTCCGCCAAATCGTAAAGAAGTTTTTCAGAATTCTCAATAATATTTTGACCACTTGTATCAAGATTTTTTTCTTTAGCACTATCAATCATTTGTTCAGAAATTTTTATTAGTTCTCTTCTTACAAACATATCGTATATGATTTTAGAATATTCGATAGCTTGCCTAGCTGAAGTTGAAAATTTAGTAATTTTAACCAAGTATTCAGGAACATTGATGTCATCTTTTTCATTCTCAAAATAATTTTTTAATGTAATTGGATTTGCAAGCATTCCTTTGTAAATCAAGTTTTCTATTGAACTAAAAATCTTTTGATGCATAGGGTCGTAGAAATTAATATTTGAAACTATGGTATTTATTTCATCAAAAATTTCATTATTTACCAAAATTGAACCAATTATAGATTGCTCTGCCTCAATATTATTTGGTAACTCTTTAAAGTTTTCTTTAACAATACTTAGGTTATTTTCCATCTGTAATATTTTACAGAAATAATCATAATTTTATATTTAAAAAAAAGCTGTGGATGAAATTGTATAATTATTGAATTGTTTCTGCAGTTTTTACATCAACTGTAATTTCTGCATCAACCTCGGAGTGTAAAGAAATTTTTACCTTAAATTTTCCCAAAGACTTGATTTCTTTTACTGGCTGTATCAAAGAGGGTTTGATTTCTATTTTACTTAATTCATAAATTAATTTAGAAATTTCAGTTGGTTTTACTGAACCATATAACTCTTTATTCTCAGTACAAAGTTTTTTAACACTATATTCTTTTTTGTTGATCTTCTCATAAATTTTTTTAGCTTCTTGTTTTTTTTCATTATCTTTTTTAGAAAGCTCAGATTTAATTTTTTCTACTTGTTTAATATTTTCCTTTGAAGCATAAAGAGCTTTTTTATTTGCAATCAAAAAATTTCTCGCAAAGCCTCGTTTAACATCTATTACTTCACCGATAGATCCGATTTTTTTTAAATTCTCTAATAATATTACTTTCATTAAATTAATGCTAGATTTCTTGCTCTTTTTATAGATATAGATAACTCTCGTTGTTTTTTTTGTGAAACATTTGTAATTCTCGAGGGGAGTATTTTACCATTCTCAGAAACATATTTTTTAAGAAGCTTAATGTTTTTATAATCTACCTTTGGAGCACCCTTTACAGAAAGTGGGCAGCTTTTTTTAAATTTATATTTATTTGGTTGAAAAATACTTAACTTAGCAAAGTTACTTTGTTTATTTTTTCTATTACTATTTTGTTTTTTAGGCATAATGATTTTTTAATTTTTTTCTTTTTTCAAAGTTTTTTCAGACTCCTCTTTCTTTGCAAAATAATTTGTATCCAGGTCAAATTTTTTTACCTTAACAGTTAAAAATCTAATTAGTTTTTTATCTATTGCCTCGTTTTTTTCTAATTGTTCTATAAGATTTCCACTACCTTTAATTTTAAAATGAATATAGCTACCTTTTCTATTTTTTTTTAT
>CACMXJ010000008.1 GCA_902617625.1 uncultured Pelagibacteraceae bacterium
TGGGATAATGGTTATATTGTCCTCTCCTTCTGGAGCAGGTAAAACAACTCTTGTAAATTTACTTTCAAAAAAAGATAATTTTGAAATTTCGATATCACATACGACGAGAAAACCTAGAGAGGGTGAGATTCCAAACAAAGATTATTATTTTGTGAATGATAATGAGTTTAAAAGATTAATAAATAATCAAGAATTTTTAGAATATGCTAAAGTTTTTAATAATTATTATGGAACCACAAGAACACCGATCATTGATAATTTAAATAAAGGAAAAAATGTGTTATTTGATATTGATTGGCAAGGTGCCGATCAAATAAAGAATAAAAAATTAGATTATAAATTAATTACATTTTTTATTTTACCCCCCAGCAAAAAAATCTTATTTGAAAGACTTTCTAACAGAGACATGAAAGATAAACTTATAGCTGAGGAGAGAATGCAGCAATTTGAGAGAGATGTACTCCATTGGATAAATTACGATTATGTAGTAATTAATGATGATCTTGAAAAATGTTATTTGAAAATAAAAAATTTGATTAATGCAGAAATAAACGATGGATCTAAAGATTATGATTTAGATTTTATCAGAAATCACGTGGAAAAATTAACTTCTTAAAAATTCATACTTTTTGGTCAATTCATAATAAGTATTAAAGTCCAAGTTTTGAGGCCTTAAGTTAAGATCTATTCCCAATTCAGATGCAATATTTTCATTATTATTAAACAGTTGGTTAAAAGGTTTTTTAATTATTTTTCTTCGATGCATAAAAAAAATTCTCGTGATTTTTTCAAGATTTTTTGCATTTTTAAATTTCATAAAATTTTTTTTTGGTTCAAAAAATAAAACAGTACTCTCAACCTTTGGTCTTGGTTGAAAACTATTTGGTTTTATATCCATTATTTTTTTTATATTAAGTCTCCAATTAGCTAATATTGCTAATCTTCCATAATCTTTAGTATTAAATTTTGATATTATTCTATTAGCAACCTCTTTTTGAAACATAAGAACTAAACAATTAAACCAAACTTTTTTAGGACTTAAATTTAATATCCATTTACTTAAGATTTCTGTAGATATGTTATAAGGTAAATTACCAAATACTGTTAGGATTTGCTTGTTCAGATTATTTTCGTCTATTTTCAATACATCTTTATTGATGAATTCAACATCTTTATTCAATTTATCTTTTAGAAGATCAAATAATTTATCATCTTTTTCTACTAAAATAATTTTTTTTGGTTTTTTTTTTAAAATTTCTAAAGTTAAACTTCCGGTTCCTGGTCCAATTTCTAAAATATTCTTATTTTTGATATCTACAAGATCTATGATTTTATTAATTATATTTTGATCAATAAGAAAGTTTTGTCCTAGGCTTTTTTTGGCCTTTATCATCTTTTATCTAAAAAATTAATTGCTTTAATCAAACTTTTTGGATTTGATTTATTTTTACCAACCATTATTTCATTAGGTCCATGATCAGGAGTTACTCTTAAGAATGGTAAACCTATCGTTATATTTATTGCATCATATTCGAAAAGTGTTTTTACTGGTGTAAGAACTTGATCATGGTACATACCAACTATAACATCAAATTTCTTTCTATTCTTCTTTAAGAATATTGTATCAGATGGGTAAGGACCACTAACTCGAATGTTTTTTTTCTTCAATGAATTAATAGCTGGAAGGATAATCTTAGTATCTTCATTAAATTTTAATAAGCTTTCACAATGGGGGTTTAAACCAACAACACCAATTTTAGGTTTATAACCTAATTTTTGATTATAAAATGTATTTATAATCATGATTTTTTCAATAATTAGTTTTTTTGTAATTTTTTTTGTGACCATTTTTAATGGAAGGTGAGTTGTAATAGGAGATACTGAAAGTTTATTATTATAAATCAACATTGCAAATTTTTTTTCATTAAAGTTTTTAGAAATATATTCAGTCATACCAGGATATTTTCTCCTTAAAGTTTTAGATTTATTTATCGGTCCATTAATTAATTTGTTAGTCAAACCTTGTTTTATAATTTGAAAAGCAACTCTAAAACAATCATGAATATAATTTTTTGAGCTTGAATTTTTAATGTTAATAAAATAAATATTTTTTTTCTTAATTTTATTATTTAAAATTTTATCAAAATCAATTAACTCGATATTTTTATAAAATTTATATTTTTTAATTTCTTTTTCTAAAATTTTTTTATTACAAATCAAAACTAAAGGACTAATAAATTTATTTGACTTAATTGATTTAAAAAAAATCTCAAAAAAAATGCTTTTTTCTTGCCCAGGTACAATTAAAATTGGCTTAAAATTCACTAATTTCACTATTAAGTTTTATTTTGTTATAAAAAATATTTGAAAATTTATCTAATTGTTTTGATGTTTCAAAAAATATCATTTTATCTAATTCCTTTTTTTTATCTATTTCAATTTCAGTCTTTTTAATATCATTAATTTTAAATATAAAATAATTATTATTTATTTTTAAAGGAGAACTATATTCATCAATGTTTAAATTTTTTAAACTTTCAGTGATTATATCGGATAAACTATTTTTTTTAACCCAGCCAATCTTTCCACCAACTTTAGAACTTTCAGATATGCTATAAATATTTGCTGTATTTTCAAAACCATTCCTTTTGATACTTTCCTGTATATCTTCAATTAATTGATCTAATAAAATATTTTTAGCATTTGTGAAAACTATTTCAGATAAGTTATATTCTAGTAAAAATTTTTCATCACTTGATCTTTCGATTTTTTTCATTAATTCTTTTTTATTAATTTTAACACTCTTAATATACTTACTGTATATTAAATTCTTCCATTCATTTTCTATCTCAATTTTTCTTTTTAATTCTTCAAGAGAAAAGTTATAATTATTTAAATATCTCTCTAATTCATTTTCATTTTGCAGATTTAAATTTTGAATTAGATTATTCAAAACATTTTTAATTTGAGAGTTCTCTAAATTTAATTTTTTGTATTTCTCAATTTCTTTTCTTTTTATCAATTCTTTAATAATAGATCTCTTTGCTGGATTAAATAATTCATCTTTGTTAATTTGGTTTAGTCTAGGATTGAGAGCTCTTAAATAATTAATTTCTTGTTCAATATCATGAGATGTAATGATCTCATTATTTATTTTCATTATTATTTTAAGTTGAATTTTTGAATAACAAAAACTTATTAATGAAAAAAAAATTAAAATTGAAATAATTACCCTTTTAAATGTAATCATTTTAAATTAGGGGTATTAAAACCACCAAAAGGGAGGATTGTAACTTTAAATATTAAATTTTCTGAAGGCTTTAGTTCTTGATCACTATAATATTCCTTATTATATTCAATTCCAGCCCTTAAACAATCGTTTTCGTATTGATAAATAAGATTATAGTATTCTGTAAAACTTTTTTCTTTATTTTCACTTGTTTCAAAAATTAAACTATTTCTATCATTAAATTTATATTTAGTTTCATTTTTCAAATATGAAGTTTTAAGATTAGTATTATTTTCATTTAAAAACTCAAATCTTGTAGTTAAATTTTTTAGGTAATATTCAAATCCAAATAGTTCATAGTTTTTATCCTCTAAATTATTTTTAATTGAAAAATCATAATTAAATTTAAAATTATCATCAAATTTATATTCAAATAGTCCAACAAAATCCGACATTTTATCACCTAAACTACTGTTTGCAGGCAAGTCTTTATTTTCCTCAATTCTTAGATTATTTGCAAAACCAAATTTCATTATTTCATCAAAATTTGATTTATTAATCTTTACATATTCATATCCATAGGTTGCTGAAATCCCTCCTTCAGTTGACTCGTTTATTCCTAATCTATTGAATTCATAAATATTTTTATAACTTATTGTTCTATCAGTTGAACGAATATCTTTTGTGTATGGTATACTCAATCTTAAAGAAAGTTTAGGTGTTAAAATATTATTAAATTCTCCGGTTTCTTTACTCATTGGCAATGTAAAGTCAGATTTAAAACTTGGAATCAATGAATTAGTATTTTTATTTTTAAAATTATTTGAGTTTGTTGCATCAGTATTTATATTTTTAAGAATTAATTTTTTTTCATTCAAAAATCCGTTATCAAAATATTTTAAATCTGATTGAAATTCGAAATTGTTAATCAGAACCTTTTCTGTGATGTTGGTATTATAATTTTTGTAATATCCCTGTGATCTAAAAGTATAATTATCTTTTATAATTTTTGAAAAACTAAAATTAGGGATATATTCGAATTTATCGCTATCATTTTTAGTTAAATCCTCATAAACGTCAAGGTTACTATTAAATGTTAGATTTTCATTGTACATTTTAAAATTTAATGAATTAGTAAGATTAGAAAAGTTATTGATTATTGGACTTTCTATTTTATTTGTTTTTAGGTAAGTTTCATCTGAAACTTGCTCTAATTTTACGTTTAATTGAACATTATCGAAATTGTTTGTTTCATAATTTTTTTCATAATTATAAAACAGGTGACTATTTGAGTTTTTACCACTAGAGACAAACTGACTAATATCTGCAATGTGATTAGAATATTTATTTTTTTGTCTAAATTCTGATTGTATCAGAATTTTATCATCAGCAAAAAATCTTGGCGTAAGTGTTAAATCTTTATTTTCAGCAATAGCTAAAAAATAAGGTAAATTAAATGACAAACCAGCAGAACTATTATCTTGAAATTTTGGTATTAAAAATCCACTTTGTCTTTTTACGGTTGGATCAGGATGAAAAAATTTTGGAAAATAAAAGACTTTTTTATCATAAATTTTTAGACTCGCATTTTTATAATAAATAATTTTTTTTTGTTTATCATGTCTAATTTCTTCTGCACTCATCTCCCATGGTGGACATTTATCTCTTTTTTTACAAAACGTAAAAGTTCCTTTTTTTACAATAGTATTTCTGTTATCACTGACTAGGCTTCTACCCTTTAATCTAGGCTCATTTTCAGAATTTTCTTCGAGTTTAAAATTCATACTAATATCTTTTGCGATTAATTCTTTTTTATTTAAATCAAGATAAGACATATCTACTTTAAAAGAATTTTTATCTTTATCTTGTACGACTAAATTATTTAATTTAATTATTTTATCTTTAATAGAATATTCAAATCCATCAACTTTATAAGTATTATTAAGGTTATCAAAAATTTCTGAATAATTTTGACTTGTAATTTTTTGCTCGTTTAAATTATAATTAATCTTATTAGAATTAATCATAAGATTATTGATACCATCATTTATAACAATATTATTTTCGAAATTAAGACTAGACTCATCAATTTTATACTCAATTATTTTTGAGTTTATTTCAAAATTTTTATCGATTGATGAAATTTTTCCTCTTTCAATTATTAAAAATGACTTATCTTTGAAATATTGTATTTTTTTACCTTCTATTATTATGCCATCATCTTTAATAATTGCTGTTGCATTATTAGCAATTGTTAAGTTCTGATCGTTTGAAAATTCTATGTCCGTAGCTTGAAAATCTATTTCTTTTGAAAACAATTTATTAATTAAAAGAATTTGGAATAAAATTATGATAATTATTAAAATCTTATTTTTCATTTATTCGAATCAAACCTATAGTTGAAACAATACTTAAAAAAATAATTGGAAAAAATACAGATAAATAAATTGGTATTTTGTTAGTTAATCCAAAAATATTGAATATATTGTTTATATAGTAAATAATCACAGATAATAATATTCCCAGTAAAACGTGGAATATATATGGTTTATCTCTTTTAATATTCAACATTATTATCGCCGAAATAATGACCATAATGCTGAGGTAAATTGGTAAAGAAATTATCTTTAACAAATGTAGATCTACATCCTGGGAGGAGTATCCCAACAACTCATTTTCTCTTTTTAAATTATATAGTTCTAGTAAATTTAGCGAGTTAAGGTCTCTAAAAGTTTTGTTTATTTTATCAAAATTAAAATGACTTGATAATTTTATATTTTCCTGCAATTGAATTTGTTTATTTTCCTTAAAAATAACTGGCTTTTCAATTATCCAATCATTTTTAGATATGTCAGCTTTATCAGAAGATATAACTTCAATAAGATTAAAATTTTTATCAAATTTATTGATAAAAACATTTTTGAGAAATTTTTCTTTATTATTAGCAGTTGCATTAATTATATAAATTTCATCATCTATTTCATCTTTGATCCACAATCCATTACCACTGTAATGTTTGAGATATTTTCCATCTTCAGAATAGATATTTTTAATATCAAAATAGAAAAATTTTAATTTTGAAGACATAGGATAATATAAAGTAATTATTATAATGCCAAATATAAAAGAACAAAATGTGAGCAATTTTATTAAATAAAAGTTATCTAAAGAATTAACTTTTATCAATTCATTTTCTTTTCTTTTAATAATATCAACAAAAAAAAGTTGAGTAGATATTAGAACAATAAAAGGAAAAATTTCTAGAAGAGTTGATGGTACATTAAAAAGAGTTATTAAAAATGGTAAGTGTATTTCTGATTTAGAGTCACTAAAAAAAGTTATTTCCTCAAATAAAGATAAAATGAATGTTAAGGAAAAAAAAATTAGAGTGAGTAAAATTATTTTTTTAAAAAATAACTTAATAAAATATTTATCAAAAGTTTTTACCATAATTTTACCTTGGAAATTAAAAAGTTATAAATAAAAAAATAAATTATTATTGGAAGTAACATAATACAAATTAATTGTAATTTTGACTCATCGGCATATCTCATAACCGCCTCTGATATTATCAAAATAAAAAAAACACATAAAAAAACTTTTATAGATTTAATAGTAAAATTATTTTGTACTTTTGAAAAAGTTAATAGGAAACAACTTATTAATGCGAGTAAAGGTAAGTAAAATGGTTTTATAAATCTCTTATAAAGTTCTTGATTAAGATTTTTTAATCTTTCTTTTTCACACCTAAACATTTCATCAATATAGATTTTATTGTATAATAAACTTAGTGAACATTTTATAATCTTTGAAGAAGGTAATTCTTGTATTTTAGCAACCTTGATTGTTTTTGATGAAAATTTTGATAAATTATAATCTATTTTATCAAACTCAAAACTAATTAACTTATTGTTATTTGTGCTAATAATTTTTCCATTTAGAAGTCTAAATATTTTTTTATTCTCTGTAAGAAGTAATCCTTCTTTTGCAAAAATAATTTGGTTATTATTTTGATTTAAATCAAATAAATCTCCCTCTTGAATAAAAATATTTCTAAATGAATTATTATTAACTTTTTCATTTATAAAAATAGTTAACCCAGAAACTGTATCTATAAATTTTCCTTGTTTGATCAGATTTGGTAAAAAATCCATATTAGAGTCTTTTAGTACTGATCTTGCTTTTAATTGACTTGCTGGAGAGATGATACTTCCGATTAATATTTGGAATAACATTACAACAATCGCAAAATTAACTAAATTAAGGATAAATTTTTTTTTTGTTACACCATTAGTCCAAAACAAAAGTAATTCATTATTTTTTTCATATTTTAATAATTCAAAAAAAATAGATATAGCAAATACAAATGGTAATATTCTGTGAATTATTTTTGGAAAATTAAATAAGTTATAATAAAAATAAATTAAGAAATTGTGACCATCATCAATGACAAAATCTAGATAGTTTACAGCCTGAATAATCCAAACAATTAACCCAATTGTTAATATAATAAAGAAAGCCCTAAGGGTTATGTCTGTTATTAGTTTTCTAAAAAGAATTTTTTCCATTGAAATATAATTGTTTTAC
Organism: uncultured Pelagibacteraceae bacterium; assembly: GCA_902617625.1. Classification (GTDB taxonomy): domain Bacteria; phylum Pseudomonadota; class Alphaproteobacteria; order Pelagibacterales; family Pelagibacteraceae; genus Pelagibacter. Next base: position 7,817 of record CACMXJ010000008.1, read on the forward strand.
TCATATATAGCATTATCTCTTATAGATTGTATTTAAATTTTATGAAAATTGAAATTAATTTTAAAAACCGAGTTTCTGATAAATCTGCCGGAAATCTTATATTGCTTGTTGACGAAAAGCTCAACATCACAGATATAAAAAAAGTTTTGTCAAATCCTGAATATTCTTACATTAATGACTTAATAAAATCAGAAGATCAAAAAAAAAAAATTTTAACATTTGATATAAGCTCAAAAAAAAAAATAATTTTAATATCATTTAAGAATAATTTTAATAGTTGTGATGCTGAAAATCTTGGAGCTGAATTTTATGATGTATTGAGTAAATTTAAAAAAAATCAATACACTGTAAATACAAACACGCTATCAAATAAATCAAAAAAATTTATTGGACATTTTTTACATGGGATAAAATTAAAATCTTACAAATTTGTAAAATATAAAACAAAAAAGAACAAAAAAAATATTTCTATAAATGTAATTGGTAAAAATATACCAAATCAAAAAGATCAAATTAAATTTAAGGCACTTGAGGATGGAACCTTTTATACAAGAGATCTAGTGTCTGAACCTGGAAATATATTACATCCCGATGAGTATGCTAAAAGAATAAAATCTTTAAGTAAGTTCGGTCTGAAAATTAATATTTACGATGATAAGAAATTAAAAAAACTTGGCATGAATACTTTACTTGGTGTTGGTCAAGGAAGTATTAGAGGATCTTACTTGGTGACAATAGAATGGAGTGGGATGAAAAATAATTCCAAACCCCTTGCTTTTGTTGGTAAAGGAGTTTGTTTTGATACAGGTGGTATTTCTTTAAAACCTGCAAAATTTATGGAAGACATGACATATGATATGGCTGGTTCAGCAGTTGTAGTGGGATTAATGATAAATTTAGCATTAAGAAAAGCTAAAGTTAATGCTGTTGGTGTAGTTGGTCTTGTTGAAAATATGCCTGGTGGTAACGCACAAAGACCAGGAGATATTGTGAAATCTTATAGTGGTAAGACAGTAGAAATTTTAAATACTGATGCAGAAGGTAGACTAGTTCTTGCTGACGCACTTGCTTATACTGAAAAAAAATTTAAACCAAAATTTATAGTAGACTTAGCAACTTTGACAGGAGCTATTATTGTTTCTTTAGGTTCAGAATATGCTGGTCTATTTTCTAATGACAATAAGTTATCAAGACAATTAATTGATGCTGGTGAAGTTGTTGAGGAAAAAGTTTGGCGTATGCCATTAAATAAAAATTATGATAAATTGATAGATTCAAAAAATGCAGATATGCAAAATATTAATTATGTGGGGGGAGCTGGATCTATAACTGCTGCACAATTTTTACAGAGATTTATTTTAAATGACACACCTTGGGCCCATTTAGATATTGCTGGAATGGCATTTTCTAAATATGGTGGAGCTTTAAATTCAGGTGGAGCAACAGGTTATGGTGTAAGATTATTAAACAAATTAATTGAAGATAATTATGAGTAACATTGAGCAAACTTTGTCGATTATTAAACCTGATGCGGTAGAGAGGAACCTTGTGGGTGAAATAAAAGAGATGTTTGAAAATAATGGATTTTCAATTTTAAAAGAAAAAAAAATTCAAATTGAAAAATCTGAGGCAGAAAAATTTTACAAAGTTCACGAAACAAAGCCATTTTATAACGATTTATGTAATTATCTTTCTTCAGGTCCAATTGTTGTGATGGTTCTCGAAAGAGAGCATGCAGTTTTGGGAAATAGAGAACTCATGGGAGCAACAAATCCAAAAGACGCGAAAGAGGGCACTATTAGAAAAAAATATGGAATTTCAATTGACAAGAACTCTGTTCATGGTTCAGATAGTGTTGATAATGCCAATATAGAAATTGATTTTTTCTTTAAAGATTAAGTATTTTGGATATTGCTTTAGGGTAAAGTTTGTGTTCCTGAATTAAAATCTTTTTAGCAAGAGATTTCTCTGTTTCATTTTTTGAAATTTTTACCCTTTTTTGTAGAATTATTTTACCAGAGTCTAATTTTGAATTGACAAAATGGACAGTGCAACCGGAGTATTTATCCCTGTTAATTATAGCTCTTTTATGAGTATTCAACCCTTTATATTTAGGCAGTAAGGAAGGATGAATATTGATAATTTTACCACTAAATTTTTTTATAAAATATTTTGATAAAATTTTCATAAATCCAGCGAGACAAATCATTTCAATTTGATTATTTCTTAAAATTGTAATTAATTTATCGTCAAAGACTTTATTATCTCTAAAGTTTATAACTCTTTTTTTAATTCTAAATATTTTACCGTAACTGAGACCTTTTGCTTTTGAATTGTTGGATATAATTAATTTAACAGATATAGGTGATTTATTAGATTTAGAAAACTTTATTAATGATTTAAGATTACTTCCTTTGCCAGATATAAATACAGCTGTTTTAACTTTATTGATGCCAATCGATATAGCCATTGAGACTTACCTTTTCTTTACCTGTGCAAATTTTTCCGATAACATAAGGTTTATATTCTTTCGCAAAATATTTATTTATCCTTTTTATATTTTTTGAGTTTACTATTAAACAAAAACCTACACCACAATTAAAAGTTTTAAGCATTTCTTTATCACTAATATTATTTTGCTTGAGCCATTTAAAAATTTTTAGAGGTCTAATTTTACTTAAATTTATTTCAGCACTTAGTTTATTAGGTATAATTCTTTTGATATTATCTATTATACCTCCGCCTGTAATATTAGCACAACCGTTTAAGAAATTTTTATTTGTAAGATTTAAAATCTCTTTAACATAAATTTTTGTAGGTTTAATGAGCTCTCTTTTTAAGAATAAATTTTTTTTTAAATTTATTTTTTTTGTTTTAAGTAAATGTCTTACTAGAGAATAACCATTAGAGTGCAATCCACTTGATGGAACAGCTAAGATTAAATCATTTTTTTTTATTTTGTTTTTATGAAGTAATTTTTTTTCATCAACAATTCCAACAGCAAAACCAGCAATATCAAATTTACCTTTTTCATATGTATCTGGCATTTCAGCAGTCTCTCCCCCAACTAAACTACACTGGGAAATATTACACCCTTTAATGACACCTTTAATTAAAGACTTCATTTTTTTTAAATCAATTTTATTTATCGAAATATAGTCTAAAAAAAATAAAGGTTTGGCTCCCTGTACTATAAGATCATTTACACTCATCGCCACTAAATCTATTCCTATTGTATCATATTTATTTAATGCATTGGCTATTTCAATTTTTGTTCCAACACCATCTGTGCATGCAACTATTTTTGGATTCTTTATATTCTTTGGTAAATTTGATACTGAACCAAATCCTCCAATATTATTGAACTTTTTATTGCCGCTTTTTTTTGATGAAATATTAGTTATGAAATTAACAAATTTATCTGCAGCATCGATATTGACCCCACTTTTTTTATAGGTAAAGAGATTTTTATTCATTAAAATGACTTTTAAATTTTGTATGCATTATCTTAGTCGTTTATATATTTTTTTTCCTGTTCTATCTTTAATAATATTTTTCTTTTCCACAATAGAGGTTAAAGCAAAATCTTTTGAAATCAATAACATAGAAATTTCTCAACCTTTTGAAAATAATTTTGACAAAAATAAAGTGATCGATTCTGGATTTAAAAAAGCGTTCCTAGAATTAATTTTCAAATTAGCAAAATCCTCTGATCAAGAAAAACTTAAGTCAATCAAGTTAAATGAAATTAAAGGCATGATAGAGACATTTTCTATTCAAGAAGAAAAATTTATAAATCAAGTATACTTTGTAACTCTAGGGGTTTCTTTTAATAAAAGAAAGATTTTTCATTATTTGGAAAAAAGAAATATATATCCTTCACAAATTAAGAGTAAAAAATTTTTATTTATACCAATAATAATTGATGAAAATAATAATGAGCTTAAAGTCTTCTCAAATAATCCAATTTATAGAAGTTGGAACTCAAATACTCAAAGTTATGAGTTAATTAAATATTTATTACTCTCAGAGGATTTAGAGGATTTAAATCTAATTAAAAAAAATTTAGAGATTATTGAAACTTATGATTTTAGTGAAATAACAAAAAAATACTTTTTAAATAATTTTATTATTTCATTAATATATTTAAGTAATAATGAAATAAAAGTTTTATCTAAAATATATAATGAAAAAAATGAAATTATAAAAAATAATTCTTTTAAAAATCTAGATTTAAAAAATGACAAAGATGTCTTATTTTTCAACAATGAATTAAAAAATTTATATGAAGATACATGGAAAAAAATTAATGAGATAAACACTTCAATTAAATTATCAATTATAATAAAAATTAAAAATAATGATTTGATTAAATCTAAACAATTCGAGCATGATTTAGAGGATATTGAGTTAGTAAATGATTATTCAATTCAAAAATTTAATGAAGAATTTATATTTTATGAAATTTTATTCAATGGAACAGTACAAAATTTTATTAACATAATGAAAAATAAAAATTATAATTTAAATACCGAAAAAAAGACCTGGACAATAAAATGAGAGATACAAATCAAACTATTATCAAATTCAATTATGATAAAAACCTAAGCAAAGATGATTTTGTTATTTCAAAAAGTAATAAACATATTTTTGAATTTTTAGATATGTGGCCAAAGTGGGAGAAAAATTTTATAAATATAGTAGGGGAAAAGCTATCAGGAAAAACTCATTTAACCAATATTTTTATAAATAAAAATAAAGGAATAAAAATTAAAGCAAAATCTTTAAACAATTATCATCTTAAAGAAGTAAAAATTTATGAGAATATTATTTTAGAAAATCTTACTCCTAAAGTAGATGAGAATTTACTTTATAGCCTTTTTAATTTAATTGAACAAAATAATAAATATTTAATCATTACGTCTTTTATTCCCATTGTTGATATTGAATTTAAACTAAATGATTTAAAATCAAGAACTAAGAGTTTTTTACTTCTAAATATTGAAAAACCTGATGATGAATTAATTTTTGCCATTATATTAAAAAATTTATCAGACAGACAAATACTATTAGATAAAAAATTAATTAATTATATTATTAAAAGAATTGATAGATCATATAGTAAAATACACGATTTCATATATAAGATCGATCAACTAAGTTTAAAAAAGAAAAAATCAGTTGATTTAAACATTATAAAAGATGCGTTAGGAGAATAATTGAGCAAATATAGAACACATAATTGTGATGAATTAAGAAAAGAAAATAGTGGAGAAAATGTCTTTCTTTCAGGTTGGGTAAATAAAAAAAGAGATCACGGAAACTTATTATTTATTGATTTAAGAGATAACTATGGGGTTACACAATGTGTGATTGATAAAGAAAATTCGAATTTTGAGAAATTAGAAAAAATACAACTTGAGACAGTAATTAAAGTTGAGGGCAAAGTAATAGAAAGAGCCAATGAGTCAATTAATAATGAGATTAATACAGGTGAGATTGAAATAATAATTAAAAATTTCCTTACATTGGGTAAATGTAAAGAACTTCCTTTACCAGTTTTTAGTGATCAAGAGTATGCAGAGGAAATTAGATTAAAATATCGTTTCTTAGATTTAAGAAGAAAGAAAATTCATGAAAATATTATTTTAAGATCTAAAGTGATTTCTTTTATAAGAAATGAAATGAATAAATTAGGTTTCTTAGAGTTTCAAACCCCAATTTTAACTTCTTCAAGTCCCGAGGGTGCTAGAGATTTTTTGGTACCTAGTAGACTAAATCCTGGAAAATTTTATGCTCTACCACAAGCACCTCAGCAATTTAAACAATTAGTAATGGTATCTGGTTTTGACAAGTATTTTCAAATTGCACCATGTTTTAGGGATGAGGATGCAAGGGCAGATAGAAGTCCAGGAGAATTTTATCAATTAGATTTAGAAATGTCATTTGTGGAACAAGAAGATGTTTTTAATATTGTTGAAAAATTATTTGTAAGCACCTTTAAAAAATTTTCTAAAAAAAAATTGCTATTTAATAAATTCCCAAGAATTTCTTATAAAGAAGCCATGTTAAAATATGGAACTGACAAACCAGATTTAAGAAATCCACTAATCGTAAATGATATAACAGAAGTTTTTTCTAGAGAAGATATTTCGTTTGAAATATTTAAAAAATTAGTCAAATCAGGATCAGAAGTAAGATGTATTGTTACAAAAAATACAAAAGATAAACCCAGAAGTTTTTTTGATAACATTGATAAATGGGCTAAAGAGCAGGGCTCATCTGGTCTAGCTTATTTTACAATTGAAAAAAATACAGAAATTTCTGCCAAAGGTCCCGTAGGAAAATTTTTTTCAAAAGAAGCTTTAGATGAAATAATGACAAAAACTGGAGCAAAAGTTGGTGATAGTATTTTTTTAGCCTGTGCTAAGAGGCAAGATCTTGAAAAAATTACCTCATCAGCAAGAGATAAAATTGCAAATGATTTAAATATTGTTGACGTAAATTCTTTTGCATTTTGTTGGATAGTAGATTACCCAATGTTTGAAAAAGATGAACAAACTAATAAAATTAAATTTAGTCACAATCCATTTTCAATGCCACAAGGTGATATTGATAAGATCAACCTTGAAAAACCATTAGAAATTTTAGCATATCAATACGATATTGTTTGTAATGGAATTGAATTGTCATCTGGTGCAATTAGAAACCATATTCCAGATCTTATGTACAAACTTTTTAATGTTGCTGGTTATTCAAAAACTGATGTTGAACAAAAATTTAGTGGGATGATAAATGCTTTAAGTTACGGAGCTCCTCCTCATGGTGGAATTGCCCCAGGTATTGACAGGATTATAATGCTTCTTGCAAATGAGAAAAATATACGAGAAGTTACAATGTTTCCAATGAATCAAAATGCACAAGACTTAATGATGAATGCACCTTCTAATGTAAGTGAAAATCAACTAAAAGAATTAAATTTGTCTTTAAAAATTAAAAAATAATTATTTTTTTCCTTTTAAATTAATTTTAACATCAGATAAATCTACTAAATTTTTTTTGTAATTACTTCTTACAAAACCTTTACTAGTAATATCTTTAACAATTTTAAGAAATTGATTCTGTTCATCTATATTTTGATCTCCAATATTAGAAGCCTCTAAATTTCCAATTGATGGTGTGTGTGCTAGATCTTCCCTATTTAGATAGGAAATAGCTAATTCTCTAAAAATATAATCTAAAATTGATGAAGCACTTAAAATTCTATCATTACCTATTACTTTACCAGAAGGTTCAAATTTGGTTTCTACGAATGCGCTCACAAATTCATCAAGTGGAACACCATATTGAAGTCCAAGAGAAACAGCTATTGCAAAATTATTCATTAATGCTTTAACTAGCTCACCTTCTTTACTTGTATCAATAAATATCTCTCCGATTTTGCCATCTTCATATTCACCTGTATGCAGGTAAACTTTGTGATCTCCAATTGTGGCTTTTTGAATATAACCTTTTCTTCTGTCTGGCATTCCAAATCTTTTACTAGAGCTATCAGACTTAGAGAAAGTTTGAGTAATAATTTTTTCTACATTTTTTGAATTATCTTTATTTTGGTTTGAAACCAAGTCTACTTTTTTATTAAGATTGATCTTTTCACTAACAGAGCTCAAACTTTTTGTTTTTCTATTATCTAATTTGACCTCTAAAACTTCAAATTTGCCATCATCCCTTTTTTCCAAATTTTTAAGTTCAGCTTCATTAATATCTTCTAAATAATGAGTTACTTTAAAAGTAGATGTATAATAAGTTTCAACAATATATTTTGCCATTTTTAATCCTTAATTTAAATTTGAAATTTGAATCAAATTACTTATATACATTTAGATATTTTAGTCTAATTTAATTTATACAATTTAAAATTGAAAATAAAAATATTTTAATGTTGACTTTATTTAAAAAAATTTTCACATGGTGGAATCAAGATACAATAGGAACAAGAATAAAAACAATCTTTTTTGGAAAATTTATTGGGAAAGATAATTTTGGGAATAAATATTATCAAAGCAAAAGTGGTAAAAGGTGGGTTATTTATTCGGATGAAATTGATGCATCAAAAATTCCTGTAGAATGGTTTTCATGGATACACTTTATGCCAAATAAAATTGAGAATACTCATGACTTTAAAAAATACCAGTGGCAAAAACCTCACAAACCTAATTTAACTGGAACTGACTCAGCATATTATCCTAATAAGAACAAAAAAGATGCAATTGAAAAAAAGTATAAAAGTTGGAAATAAAAAAAACTATTTATTTATATTCATTCTTTTATTTTATATTTTTGTAATTCCTGAAACATTATCAGAAAGTAATCTCGAAGGTAGAAATACCGATATAAAAATATTAGACAAAATAAGTTCTAAAAATGAATTAATTAAACTCACTAATAATGAAGAATTCATTTATAAAGATTTATCAATTAAAAGTATAAAATGCACAGATGCAGAATTCGATGATAATCCAGAAATCAAAGCTTATATTCAAGTGAGAGATTTAACAAAAAAAGATCGGAATAATGTATTTGTTTTTAATGGTTGGATGTTTTCATCGAGCCCATCAATTAATCCATTTGATCATCCTGTTTATGATATTTGGTTAATCAATTGTTATTAAACTAATTTATCTTTATCAAGCCAACTTACATTAAAATCAGAATCAATAAATTTTTTATGGTTTAATAATTTCTTATGTAATGGAATAGTCGTTGTTATACCCTCTATTACAAACTCATCTAATGATCTATTCATTCTTTGAATAGCTTCAGTTCTATTTCGTCCATGACATATTAATTTACAAATCATACTGTCGTAATAAGGGGTTACTTTATAGCCCTGATAAATAGCACCATCAACTCTAGTTCTAAATCCAGACGGTTGATGGCACATCCCAATTGTGCCAGGTGAAGGTTGAAAATTTTTACTTGCATCTTCTGCATTTATTCTGCACTCAATTGCATGGCCTCTTGGGTTTATATCATTTTGACTCAATGCAGTATTACCTGAAAATGCAATCCAAATTTGTTCTTTAATAATATCAATGCCAGTTACCATTTCGGTGACGGGGTGTTCAACCTGAACTCTTGTATTCATTTCAAGAAAATAAAATTTGCCATTTTCAAATATAAATTCAACAGTTCCCGCACCAGTATAACCAATTTTTGATACCATATTTACTGTTTTATCAAAAAGGTCTTTTCTAATCTCATTATTAAGTATAGGGCTGGGTGTTTCCTCTATTAACTTTTGATGCCTTCTTTGTACTGAACAATCTCTCTCATGTAAATGAACTACTTTATTTTTTCCAGCTAAAATTTGAACTTCAATATGTCTTGGATTTTGAAAAAATTTTTCTATATAAACTTCATCATTACCAAAATATTTTTGTGCTTCAGATTTTGCAGTTAAAAATAAAGACTCAAATTCATTTTCTTTTTGAACAATTTTCATTCCTTTTCCTCCACCTCCACCAGAAGCTTTTATTAAAACTGGAAAACCAATTTTCTTGCAAAGTTCTTTAGCTTCTTTAACATTTTTTACACCACCTTCAGATCCTTCAATTACAGGCAACCCATTTTCTTTCGCAATTTTTTTAGCTTGTATTTTATCACCCATCATCTCAATATGTTTTGAAGAAGCACCTATAAATTTTATGTTATTTTCCTCAAGCACTTTTGCAAAATTAGTATTTTCAGAGAGAAAACCATAACCAGGGTGTACGGCTTCTGAATTTGTTATTTCTATAGCTGACATTAAAGCAGGAATGTTTAAATAACTATTTGCAGGTTGATGAGAGCCTATGCAGACACTTTCATCTGCCATTCTGACATGCATGCTCTCTTTGTCAACGTCTGAATGAACCGCAACAGTTGATATACCCCACTCTTTACAAGCTCTAATTATTCTAACCGCAATTTCTCCTCGGTTAGCTATCAAGATTTTCTTAAACATTATTCTAGAATGATAATCGTTTGACCGAATTCAACTGGTTGACCATCTTCAACACAAACTTTCTTTACAATGCCATCAGCAGTCGATGGAACATGATTCATAGTTTTCATTGCCTCTACTATCATCACAGTGTCACCTTTTTTTATTTTCTTTCCTATTTCTACAAACTTTTTTGCTCCAGGTTCTGGTGCATGATAGGCTGTACCTATTATAGGTGATGTAATTTCTACACCTGATTTTACTTCCTCTCTATTATTATTTGTGTCTGACTTTAAATTACTTATTGAGCTTGGAATATTCTGATTGTTTATAGATACATTGTTTTTAGAAACTTTTATCTTTGTATCTTTTTCAGTATACTCAAGTTCTGTAAGATTAAATTCATCTAAGTAGTCACTCAATTCTTTAATAATTTTTTTATCAATTTTCATTTTTTAAGAGCTTTTGCATTGAAATTATGGCTAAAATATAACCATCAGAACCTAGTCCAAATATTCCTCCTGTTGCAATATCACTAATAAGTGATTTTTGTCTAAATTCCTCACGTTTATATATATTAGAAATATGTAATTCAATAATAGGTTTTTTAAAAATACTTAAAGCGTCTCTTATAGCGACCGATGTATGTGTAAATGCTGCAGCATTAATTATAATTCCATCAAAATTTTTTATGGAGTCTTGTATTATGTTAACTATTTGTCCCTCTATATTTGATTGAGAAAATTCAGCGATCAAACCTAATTCTTTAGATTTATTTAAACAAATTTCTTTTAATTCATTAAAAGTAATAGAACCATATTGTGATTGTTCTCTTTCTCCTAATAGATTAAGATTTGGACCATTAATAATTATAATCTTATTATTCATTAAATATTTATATACGATGAAAAAAAAAATAAAAATAAAAATAAATGGTAAATCAAATATAATAGATGATAAAACTAATCTATCTGTTCTTTTAAGGGATCTAAAGGTACCACTTAGAAAAGTAGCTATTGAGCTGAATAGAGAAATAGTTGACAAAAAAAAATTGGATAAGATTTTTTTAAAAACAAATGATAAATTAGAGATTGTTCATTTTATTGGAGGTGGTTAGGAATGGCACAAGATAAATTAGTTATTTCAAAAAAGATATTCAATTCAAGGTTAATTGTGGGTACTGGTAAATATAGAAACATGTCAGAATGCGCAAAAGCTATTAAAATATCTGGTGCTGAAATTGTAACGGTTGCAGTTAGAAGAGTGAACATAACTGATAAAAAAAAACCTTTATTAATGGATTTTATTGATCCTAAAAAAATAACTTATTTACCAAATACTGCTGGATGCTTTAATTCTCAAGAAGCATTAAGAACATTAAGATTAGCAAGAGAAATAGGTGGATGGAAACTAGTAAAACTCGAAGTTTTGGGAGATAAAAAAAATTTATTTCCAGAAATGATCGAAACTCTTAATTCGACTGAAATTTTGACCAAAGAAGGTTTTGAGGTAATGGTTTATTGTAATGATGATCCTCTAATGGCAAAAAGATTAGAAAACGCAGGTGCGGCAGCTATAATGCCTCTAGCAGCACCTATTGGTTCTGGCTTAGGAATTTTAAATAAAGTAAATATACAAATTATTAGAAAGCAAACGAAATTACCTGTAATAATTGATGCAGGGTTAGGACAAGCATCCGATGCTACAATCGCAATGGAGTTAGGGTGTGACGGTGTTTTAGTTAATACTGCTATTGCTAAAGCAAAAAAACCTTTTGTGATGGCAGAGGCATTTAAAAATGCTGTTATTGCTGGAAGACAATCATATCTTTCTGGAAGAATTGAAAAAAAATTAATGGGTAATCCCTCATCTCCTAAAAAAGGAATTATTTAGATTTTTTATGATAATTTTTTTTTCTAAATGCTTTTTTTCTTACTTTAATAATTTTAGAACTCTTTTCTTTAAACTGAGTATCAAGATTTTTAAGTTTCTCAAAATACTCTATTAATTCAATTGTTTTCTTAGATTTGTTTTTTATATCAATGATATATTCTGGAATAATCAAGGAATTGTCAGAAATTATATCTATCTTAATTTTATTTTTTTTTTCAAAATAAGTTAAATTTTCAATAAAATTTTCTTTTAAAAAATCAGATATTTTTTTACATACTTTAAGTTCAACGTACTTAGCTTTATTCAACACTGCTTTAAACTCAACTAATTTTAATATTTTTTGTGCGAAAGATTCATCTGTTAATCCAACTTTCCACCTAATGGCGCTCTCCCTTAATCTTTGCCTCGACATTTCTAGTAATCCAAAATTACTAATTCTACCTATTTGAATTCTTGCTCTATCTGATCTACATTTCTCTTTTAATCTTCTTTCAACCGTTTTTCTATTACCGTAACTTAACATGTCTATGAAATCTATTATAATTAATCCAGACAAATCTCTGATTTTGATTTGTCTTGCTATCTCTTCAGCTGCCTCTAGATTTGTATCTAGTGCGGTGCTTTCAACATTTTTTTGTTTAATAGAGCTCCCTGAATTTATATCAATTGAAACAAGAGCTTCTGTAGGATTAATTACTAAATAACCACCAGAATTTAATTTTACTTGAGTGTCAAATATTTGATTTAATTTTTGTTCTATACCTTCCTCTATGAATAAGGGAATTTTTCCCCTATATTTTTTAATTCTTTTAACCTGATAAGGCATTAGCATTTTCATAAAGTTTTGAGCTTTTTTATAACCCTCATTTCCTTCTATAAAAATATTTTTTGTATTTTCATCATACATATCTCTTAATGTTCTATTAATTATTTCACTTTCCTGATGAATTAACGAGGGTGCAATCGCGTTAATAGCATTATCTTTTATTTGATGCCAAGATTTAATTAAAGTTTCTAAATCATGATTTATTTCGTTTTTAGTTTTATTACTACCTGCAGTTCTAACAATCAATCCCATTTCTTTAGGTATTTCAATTTCATTTAGAATGGATCTTATTTTTTTTCTTTCAGCTGGATTAAATATTTTTCTTGATATTCCACCTCCTTTAGGAGTGTTTGGCATTAACACAATATATTTCCCTGCAATAGAAATAAATGTGCTTAATGCAGCACCTTTCTGTCCTCTTTCATCTTTAATGACTTGGACTAGTATTACTTGGTTTGGCTTGATAACTTCTTGTATCTTATATCTTTTAAATTTATTTCGACTATTAAACTTTTTTTCTTTTTCTTGTTCTTGATCATTTTTTTCAGAATCTAAATTTTCTTTTTTATCTATGTCGATAGGATCGTCAACTTCTAAATTTCCTTTTGCTAGATTTTCTTCCTCTTTTTCCTCTACCTTTTTTGATAATTCCTCTCTTAATTTCTCTTCCTCTTTTTTGATTATCTCTAAGTCACTTTTAGGTATTTGATAATAATCTGATTGTATGTCATTGAACGATAAAAAACCGTGCCTCTCCCTTCCAAAATCGACAAAAGCTGCTTGTAAAGATGGTTCAATTCTACTTACTTTACCAAGGTAAATATTATTTTTTATAAGATTATTTTTTGAGCCTTCGTATTCGTAATCTTCAATATTGTTGTCTGATTTAAGAACAACCCTGGTTTCATTAGGATGCGATGCATCAATGTATAAATTTTTTTCCATAATTGTGTATTTGAATGTTTCATTAAATTTTATAAATTTTGTATAATAATAATGCCTTATCTTTAACAAATTCCTATATATAATTAAATCAAAATGACAAAGTTATTCAAAAATATTTTAATTCTATTTTTAAGCATTTCGTTGTTAACAGTGATTGTTATTTTTGGCATTTTATGGACTTTTTCTAATAATATCCCAGACTATAAATTTCTTAAAAATTATAAGCCGCCAGTATCAAGCAAAATGTACTCAGGTAATGGAGACTTAGTTGCTGATTTTTCTAAGGAAAAAAGGATTTTTGTTCCATATAGTGCTATTCCTTCAAATGTTATAAACGCTTTTTTGTCTGCCGAAGATAAAAATTTTTTTACTCATCCTGGTGTTGATGCAAAAGGTGTCCTTAGAGCAACATTTAATAATATAACCAATATAATGACCTCGAAAAGACTTGAGGGCGCTTCTACAATAACCCAGCAGGTCGCAAAAAATTTTTTATTAACTAATGAAGTTAGTATTAATCGAAAAATTAAAGAGGCAATTTTAGCATTTAGAATTGAAAGAGCTTTAAATAAAGAGAGAATATTAGAATTATATCTCAATCAAATATATTTGGGTAGTGGAGCTTATGGTGTTGCTGCTGCAAGTTTAGAATATTTTGATAAGTCAATTAAAGAACTAAATTATGCAGAAGCTGCATTGTTAGCAGCTTTACCAAAAGCTCCTAGTAGATATAACCCTTATAACAATATTGATTTAGCAAAATTTAGAAGAGATTTAGTTTTAAAAAATTTAAATCAAAATGGATTTTTAAATCTCGAAAAATATAATGAATACAAAAATCAAAATATTAAATTAAAAAAAAAGAAAAAAATTTATTTAGAGGATGCACAGTATTATATCGAAGATGTTAGAAAAAATATAATAGACAAACTAACTTATGAAAAAGTTTACAAACAAGGTTATAATATAAATACACCAATCAATTTAAACTTACAAAAAATTGCTACAGAATCTTTAAGAAATGGTTTAACCGCTTATGATCAAAGAAAAGGTTGGCGTGGACCAATTACAAATATAAAATATTCTGATAATTGGCATAAAAATATACATAAAAAATATAAATTAGAGAATTCTATTAGTTGGGAAATAGCAATTGTAAAAGAAATAGGTCAATTTCAAACTAAAATTGAAACTAAAGATGAATTAAATGGCCTAATAAAATTTAATGAAATTTCATGGACTAAAAAAGAGTTTGAAGATTTACTCAAAGTTGGCGATTTAATTTATGTTAAGAAAGTTAAAGATAACTTTTATAGTTTAAAACAACTTCCAAAAATTAATGGTGGCATTGTTGTAATGGACCCTTACACAGGACGGGTTTTAGCCCTAAGTGGAGGATTTAGTTTTAAATCAAGTGAATTTAATAGAGCTACCCAAGCTCTAAGACAACCTGGTTCAGCATTTAAACCATTTGTATATGCGTTAGCGTTAGAAAATAAATATACTCCATCATCTTTAGTGCTTGATGCACCTCTAGTATTAGATCAAGGAATTGATTTAAAAAAATGGAAGCCAGAAAATTATGGTAAAAAATTTTATGGACCCTCTACACTCAGAGTAGGGCTTGAAAAATCAAGAAACTTAATGACTGTAAGAATTGCTCAAAACTTAGGCGTAGATAAACTAGCGAAATTTTCTCAGGATTTAAAAATTTATAATAACCCTGAGGAATTACTTTCAATTTCTTTAGGATCAGCTGAAACAACTCTTTTAAATTTAACTTCAGCTTACTCATCATTTGTAAACGGTGGAAAATTAATTAGTCCAATAATAATAGACAGAATTCAAGACAGTGAAGGAAATACAATAATTAATAATGAAAATAGAAAATGTAGGAATTGTGATAAGATTTCATACACCGGTAAAGATTATCCTCAAATAGAGGATAATTATGTACAAGTAATGTCTGAGCAAACTGCATATCAAGTGACAACAATTTTAGAGGGAGTTATTAAAAGAGGAACTGGAAAAAAATTAAGAGATTTACAATTAAATTTGGCTGGAAAAACTGGAACCACAAATGAAAATACTGATGCATGGTTTATTGGTTTTACATCAAATTTAGTGATTGGAGTTTATGTCGGAATGGATAATCCTAAACCATTGGGTAAATTTGAAACTGGATCAAAAGCTGCATTACCAATTTTTAGAGAATTTATTGAAAAATCAGTTAAAAAATCTGAAGCAAGGCCATTTAAGGTACCTGAAAATATGACACTAATGGTAGTAGATCCGTTAACTGGAGAAAAGGCTAAATTTAATTCAAAAAATATGATTATTGAATCTTATAAAAGTAAAAATGTTTTAAATGGAAAAGTATTGTATTCTGATAACAATAGAATCGATACAAATAATATATTAAAGTTTTATTAATGGACGATAAATATTTAGATCTAAAAAAAGAAATAGAAAAAATTAACCACAGAGTAAAGGAGTATCTTTGAAAAAAATAAGATTTACTCAAAACTGGATGATCTAGAGAAAAAAATGCTTGGTGCCAATTTTTGGCAAAATAAGTCAGATTCTCAAAAAACCATTAAAGAAAAAAAACTTTTTGAAGATTTAGTAAATTCATTCAAAGACTCAGCTACTCAACTTAAAGATTTAGATGACCTTTATACTTTGGCTACAGATGAGAATAATCTTAATGTAAAAAAAGAAGTTATGGAAAATATTAGAGAATTGAGATCAAAAGTTAAGAGAAATGAAATAAAATGTTTTTTATCTAAAGAGGCAGACTCATTTGATTGCTATGTAGAAATCCACGCCGGTGCTGGTGGCACTGAAAGTCAAGACTGGGCCAATATGTTAAGAAGAATGTATATGAAGTGGTCAGATGGTAAGAATTATAAGTGTAATTTAATAAGTGAGCACAAAGGTGAAGAAGCAGGAATTAAATCTTCAACTATAAAAATTGAGGGGGATTATGTGTTTGGGTGGCTAAAGAAAGAGTCTGGAATTCACCGACTTGTAAGAATATCTCCCTTTGATTCTGGGGCAAGAAGACATACAAGCTTTGCAAGTATTTGGGTTTATCCGGTCGTCGATGAAAATTTGAATATAGAAATACTAGATAAGGACTTAAGAATTGACACCTATCGCTCAAGTGGTGCCGGTGGACAACATGTTAACACAACTGACAGTGCTGTTAGAATAACTCATATCCCATCAAAAATAGTCGTACAATGTCAAAACGAGAGGTCTCAACATAAAAATAAAGAGACCTGTATGAATATGCTAAAAGCAAGACTTTATGATTTTGAAATGAAAAAAAAAGATGAAGAGAATCAAAATAATGAAGCTTCTAAATCTGAAATAGGTTGGGGTCATCAAATTAGGTCATATGTGCTTCAACCTTACAGACTAGTTAAGGATAATAGGACAAACTTCGAAAGTACAAGCCCAGATAAAGTTTTAGATGGCGACATCGATGCTTTTTTAGAGAAATCTTTGTATCAAATTAAATGAAAAAAATAATTTTTAGATTTTTAATCTTTGTATTATTACTAATCTTTGGTTTTATTACTTATTTAAGCACGATTGGAATAAAAACAAATGCTTTTAACGATCAAATAATTAAAGAAGTTAAAAAAATTAACAATCAATTAGAATTAGAGTTAGATAAAATTAGTATCATTTTAGACCCTTTTAAATTTAAATTAGTTTTAAAAACAATTGGGGTCAATCTTAAGAATAAAAACAAATCAATTAAACTAGAGAGCATCAAATCTAATATTGATATAAAGACATTCATAAATAAAAAATTTTCGTTATCTGAATTAGATATAAATACTAGGACTATAGAGATAAAAAATTTAATTTCATTTATAAGATCAATTGAAGATAATCCGCAAATATTCTTATTAGAAAAGTTTGTGAAAAATGGATATTTGATTGCAGATATAAATCTTAAATTTGATCAAAAAGGTAATATCAGAAATGATTTTATTATAAAAGGATTTGTAAAAGATGGTGAAGTTAACGTTTTTAAAAAAATAAATTTATCAAAAATAAATTTTATTTTCAGTGTTCAAAATAACGAATTTAAATTTAAAGATATAAATTTATCATATGATAATAATGATTTAAAGTTTCCAAAATTAACTTTAATTAAACAAAAAAATGAATTTTTGATATCAGGTAAAAACGAGAATAAAAATTTAGTTTTAGATAATAAAAAGATAAATCAATTACTAAATAACAACCTTTCAAATTTAAAGTTTGAGTCTGCTGAGTTAGATTTAGAAAATATTTTTTCATTTAAAATAAATAACAAATACAAGATAGATGATTTAAAGATTAATTCTCTTATGAATTTGAAAAGTTCTAAAATTGTGAGCTCAAAAAATTTGAAAGATTTTTTTCCAGAGTTAAATGAGACAATTGAGTTATCAGATCATCAAATACAAATTGAATATAAAAAAGATCTACTAAGCATTAAAGGAAATGGAAATATTCTTATTCAAAAAGAAAGAGATAATATTAATTATAACTTTTTGAAATCAAAAACAAACCTAAAATTCGATACCTCATTAGAAATCAAAAAAAATCCATTTCATCTAAATTTTTTGAATTATAAAAAAGATCAAGATGAAAAACTAAAAATCGTTATTCTTGGGATAAAAAATTTTTTATCTAATGAAATCATTTTTAAGGATATCTTAATAGAAGAAAAAGATAATATATTTGAATTCAAAAATTTATCATTATCAAAGAAATATAAGATTAAATCTATAAGTATGGTAAATTTAGATTATTTTGATAATGACTTATTAAAAAATGAGTTATCTATCAAAAAAAAAGATAAAAATTATTTACTAGAATCTAACAGTTTTAATGCCACTAAAATTATAGATGATTTATTGAAAGCTGATGATAATTTAGAAAGTGAAAAAATTTTTTCAAAAAATTTTAAACTAAATATTAAAATAAAAGAGGCTTTTCTAGATAAAGATCATTTAATAGATGATTTAAATGGATATTTAACATTCAGCGACAATGAGGTAATTAATGCTAATTTACTAGGTGAGTTTTCTGATAATAAGAGGATTAATTTCACTATTAGATCCACTTCAAATGAAAAAATTATTACTCTTTATTCTGATTTAGCTAAGCCTTTTGTGAATAGATACAAATTTATAAAAGGTTTCGAAGAAGGTAATTTAAATTTTCATTCTGTTAAACAAAACAATGTTTCTAATTCAAAATTAATAATAGATAATTTTAAAGTACAAGAGGTACCAGCCTTAGCAAAATTATTAACTTTAGCATCTCTTCAAGGTATCGCTGACCTATTAACTGGTGAGGGAATAAGATTTACAGATTTTGAGATGAAATTTTCAAACAAGAATGAGTTGATGAAAATAGAGGAACTGTATGCCATCGGCCCTGCTATTTCCTTATTAATGGAGGGATACATTGAAAGTGATGATTTAGTTAGTCTTAGAGGAACGATGGTACCTGCAACGACAATCAATAGAACCATATCCTCAATTCCTCTTCTCGGAGATTTTTTAGTAGGAAAAAAAGTTGGAGAGGGTGTTTTTGGTGTGAGCTTTAAAATTAAAGGTCCACCAAAAAAATTAAAAACAACTGTAAATCCTGTTAAAACTCTTACACCAAGATTTATTACTAGAACTCTTGAAAAAATAAAAAAAAATTAGCTTATTTCAACTTTGATATGCCTTTTTTTTCCCAAAGATAATTTAATTGTGTTATTTTCAAATAATTTTTCAATGATTATTAGCTTTTCATCATTGATAACTTGATTATTAATTTTAACACCGCTGCCTTTAATCAATCTTCTAATTTCGCTTTTAGATTTTTCTAACTTGGAAAGAATTATTAGATCAATAATAGTTAACTTCTCGTTCAATTGATCTTTTTTAATTGCAATAGAAGGTAGTGCAGAGCCCATTGAATTTTCTGAAAAAGTTTTTTTTGCTGTTTCTTCACTTTTTTTTGCCTCCTGTTCACCATGGAGCATAGAAGTGGTTTGATTTGCTAAAATAATTTTTTGCTCATTAATATTTTTGTCTTTGATTTTTTCTATTTCATTAACACTTAAATCTGTGAAAAATTTCATGAATTTTGCTACATCTCTATCATCTATATTTCTCCAAAATTGCCAATAATCATATGGTGACAAAAATTTTTTATCTAACCATATTGCTCCACTTTCAGTTTTTCCCATTTTAGCACCAGTCGCTAACGTGATTAAAGGAGTTGTTAAACCATATGTTTGTTGATTGGAATATCTTTTTATTAAATCTACACCATTAACTATATTACCCCATTGATCAGATCCACCAATTTGTAATGCACAATTTTCTTTTTTATTAAGTTCTAAAAAATCATAAGCTTGTAAAATCATATAATTAAATTCCATGTAACTTAGAGATTGTTCTCTATCCAATCTTGTTTTAACACTTTCAAATGTTAACATTTTATTTATTGTAAAATGTTTTCCAATATCTCTTAAAAAAGAGATGTAATTTAAACCTTTGAGCCACTCGTAATTATTAACAAATATTGGTTTTACATTTTTATTATTTGTATCTAAAAATTTTTTCAAAATTCTTTCAATGTTTTTAGAATTTTTTTCAATTTCATCTTCACTTAAAATTTTTCGTGTTTTATCTTTACCAGATGGGTCTCCAATTCTTGTGGTTCCCCCACCTAATAATACAATTGGTTGGTGCCCATGTTTTTGAAGCATTCGTAAACACATAATTTGTAGGAGACTACCAACATGTAAACTTTCAGCTGTACAATCAAAACCAATGTAGGCTTTTATCTTTTTTTTATCTAATAAAGAAGATAACTCATTTTCATCAGTGCATTGATAAAAGTATCCTCTTTCTTTAAATTCTTTTAAAAATTTATTCATAAGCGTATAATTCTACAATATACAAATTTTGTTAAAAAAAAATAATAATGAAAAAAAAGATATTTACCTCAATAGGATTGATGAGTGGTACATCGATGGATGGAGTGGATTTATCTGTTATAAAATCTGATGGTAATGATCAATTTTCCAGTATTTATAATGTTTATAGGGAATTTGATGGTGAGCTTTACAAGCAATTAATTAGCTTAAGAGATAAAATCAGCAATTCTACAGACTTAAAAACTTATTCTAAAGAGATCAATGATGTAGAAAAAAAATTTACATTATTCAACAGTCAGTCAATTAACGAAGTGATTAAAGACATTGATGAAGATATCGATTTAATTGGTTTCCACGGCCAAACAGTTTTTCATGACCCGAAAATTCAAATTTCAAAGCAGTTAGGAGATGGAAAACTTTTATCTTGTTTATTCAAAAAAATTGTAATCAATAATTTTAGACAAAATGATTTAAATCATGGAGGCCAGGGTGCTCCGCTTACACCAATATTTCATAGTTTGATTACAAAAATTATCCAAAAAAATTTTAAGCTTAAATTGCCAATAAATATAATTAATATCGGAGGTATAACAAATATCACTCAAATCAAACAAAATCTTAATAATTCAATAAACTTTTTTGCCTATGATGTAGGCCCAGGAAACTGTTTGATAGATGACTGGGTAAGAAATAATAAAGATTTAAAATTTGATGAAGATGGAAATTATGCAAATATTGGAAAAGTTGATGATCTAATTTTAAATCAAGCAATAGATAATTTTGAGTTTAAATCTTATGAAACATCATTGGATGTAAAAGATTTTGATACATCATTTGTAAAAGGTTTACCATTTGAGGATGGATGTGCTACTTTAACAAAATTTACCGCATATCTAATTGCTGATGGTTTGAGGAAAATTAATAAACATAATGATGTTAACCCTCATCACTATATATTTTGTGGAGGTGGAAGAAAAAATAAATTTTTAATGCAAGCAATCAAAAATTATTTAGTAAATAAAAATATAATTATGAAAGATATAGACGATTATAATTTTAATGGGAATTTTATTGAGTCACAAGCTTTTGCATATTTAGCTATAAGATCATATTTAAAATTACCAATCTCATTTCCAAGTACCACAAGATGTAAAAAACCTATTTCAGGTGGTGATATTTTACGAAATTTTTAGTAAAGCGCTGTCTCTTTTTTTATGTATTTAGAAATACATTTTGTTAATTCAGATTCACTTTTTGAAAAAAAATGATTAGCACCTGGGATAGTTTCAAATTCTACTTTAATTCCTTTCTGTGCGCTAAGTTTGTTATCTAAATCTTTAATATATTCAAAGGGAACCAATTCATCTTTTTTTCCATATACCATTAAACCAGATGAGGGACATGGTGATAAAAAAGAAAAATCATAAACATTTGGTTGGGGTGAAATTGCAATAAATCTATTTATCTCAGGTCGTCTCATTAATAATTGCATTGCAATTAATGAACCAAAAGAAAACCCCGATACCCAACATTGTGAATTATCAAAATTTTCTCTTTCTAACCAATCTAGTGCAGCTGCAGCATCTGCCAGTTCTCCTTGACCATTATCAAATTCCCCATCACTTTTACCAACACCTCTAAAATTAACTCGACATACAGAAAAATCATTTTCCATAAAAGTATGAAAAGTTTCTACAACAACTTTGTTATTCATTGTTCCTCCATATTGAGGATGTGGTTGTAATACTAAAGCAATAGGTGAAGTGCTTTTTTTACTTTTAAAATATTTTGCCTCTAGTCTTCCAGCTGGACCAGGAATAAATATTTCTAAAATTTTATTATCCATAATTGATATTGATAATTATTCTCAAAAAAAAATTACGTTTAACACATGTACGTGGCAAAATGTTAGTCTTTTTTTTTGTTAGATACTTGACTATTTTAGTCGGGTTTATATATACCCTTGTAAAATATAGGTTTTATGAAACTTACATCTAAAGGAAGATATGCAGTAATGGCTTTAGTAGATCTGGCAAGATTTAACAATATCAACCCAGTATCTTTAAGAGACATCTCACTTAGACAGGGGATTTCTCTCGATTACTTGGAACAAATTTTTTCTAAACTTAGAAAAAAAGAGATTGTTCAAAGTGTTAGAGGAAATCAAGGAGGATATGTTTTAAGCAAAAAAGCGAAAGAGATAAAACTTACTAATATTTTTGATGCTGTAGATGAAAAAGTAAAAACTGTTCAATGCAAAAAAGATTCTAAAAAAGGGTGTAATGGTAAATCTACAAAGTGTTTAACTCATAATTTGTGGGATGAACTTGAAAACCACATTAATGACTTTTTTGAAAAAAAGAGTTTAGAAGATCTTATTAAAGATAACGCTGAGAGAAGAATTTAAAAATGGATACTAGAGAAAAAGATATAGAAAAATTAAAAGATTATAAGTACGGCTTTACTACAGATATAGAAAATATTAAAGCTCCAAAAGGTTTAAAAGAAGATGTGATTAAATTTATTTCTAATATTAAAAAAGAACCACAATGGATGTTAGACTTTAGGTTAAAAGCTTTTGAGAGATTAAAACTTTTAAAAGAGCCTAATTGGCAAAAACCAAAATATCCTAAAATTAACTATCAAGATTTATATTATTATTCAGCACCAAAAAGCATGAAGGATAAACCAAAAAGTTTAGATGAACTTGATCCTAAACTTTTAGAGACATATAAAAAACTTGGAATTCCATTACAAGAACAAGCAAGATTAAATGGTATTGCTGTCGATGCAGTATTTGACTCTGTTTCAGTAGCAACTACTTTTAAAGGTGAGTTGACTAAACATGGAATAATTTTTTGCTCAATGTCAGAAGCAATTCAAAAACATCCTGATCTTGTAAAAAAATATTTGGGCACAGTAATACCAGTTACTGATCATTTTTTTGCTACTCTTAACTCAGCTGTTTTTACGGATGGATCATTTGTTTATATTCCAGAAGGTGTTAAGTGCCCTATGGAATTATCAACTTACTTCAGAATTAATGCATCAGAGACAGGACAATTTGAAAGAACACTAATTATTGCTGATAAGGGAAGTTACGTAAGTTATCTCGAAGGATGTACTGCTCCAATGAGAGATGAAAATCAATTACATGCAGCAAATGTAGAATTGATTGCTTTAGATGATGCAGAAATAAAATATTCAACTGTACAAAATTGGTATCCAGGTGATGAAAATGGCAAAGGTGGAATTTACAATTTTGTAACCAAAAGAGGATTATGTAAGGGAAAAAATTCTAAGATTTCTTGGACACAAGTAGAAACAGGATCAGCTATAACTTGGAAGTATCCAAGCTGCATATTAAAAGGTGATAATTCAATTGGTGAATTTTATTCAATAGCAATTACCAATAATCATCAAAAAGCGGATACTGGTACAAAAATGATTCATTTAGGAAAAAATACTAAAAGTAAAATTATTTCAAAAGGTATAAGTGCTGGATTTTCTGATATGACTTATAGAGGCTTAGTAGATATTAATTCAAAAGCTAAAAACTCTAGCAACTATACACAATGTGACTCTTTATTAATGGGAAATAAATGTGGGGCACATACAGTTCCTTATATAAAAAATAAAAATTTTGACTCTAATATTGCGCATGAGGCTACAACATCAAAAATAAGTGAAGAACAATTACATTATTGCCAACAAAGAGGACTTAATCCTGAGGAAGCTGTAGGATTAATTGTTAATGGTTTTTGTAAAGAAGTATTACAACAATTACCAATGGAGTTTGCAGTTGAAGCCCAGAAACTTGTAGGTATTAGCTTAGAGGGGAGTGTTGGTTAATGCTTAAAATAAGTAATTTAAATGCGAATATTGAGAACAAATCAATTTTAAAGGGTTTTTCATTGAATATAAATCCTGGCGAAGTTCACGCTATTATGGGTCCAAATGGATCAGGAAAAAGTACACTATCAAATATTCTATCAGGGAAAAAAGGGTACGAAGTATCAGGTGAAATCTTATTTGAAAATAAAAATTTATTTGATCTAGAGACTGCAGAAAGAGCACATAAAGGAATATTTTTGGCTTTCCAATACCCGTTAGAAATTCCAGGTGTTAATACAAATATCTTTTTGAAAACATCTTTAAATGCAATTAGAAAGGCAAGAGGTGAGAAAGAATTAGATGCGATTGAATTTTTAAAACTTGTAAAAGAAAAAGCTAAAGAATTAAAATTTGATGAAGAAAAACTTAATAGACAATTAAATGTTGGGTTTTCAGGCGGAGAAAAAAAGAAAAATGAAATTCTTCAAATGTCTATGTTATCCCCAAAATTATCAATATTAGATGAGACAGACTCAGGCCTAGACATAGATGCCCTTAAAATAGTTGCTGATGGAGTTAATACTTTAAGAAATAAAGATAATTCTTTTTTAATAATAACCCATTATCAAAGATTATTAGATTACATTAAACCTGACTTTGTTCATGTTCTAATGAATGGGAAGATAATAAGATCTGGTGGTCCAGAATTAGCAATTGAATTGGAAAAAAAAGGATACGAAAATTTTAATTAAATGAGCGAACAATTACAATCAGACTTTGAAAAATTAGTAAAAACCTCAAAATTTTCTAATGAAGAAATTCAATTTAAAAAAAATTTTTTAAATAATTTCATAGAAAAGGGTTTTCCAAATAGAAAGCAAGAAGATTGGAAGTTTTTAGATATTAGTCAGATCATCAAAAAGAGTATAAGCGATTTAAGTTTTTTCAATGATTATTCACAATCTAATAAAATCGATCCATCTATTTTTATCGATGGTTTAGAGCATAATAAGATTATTTTTATTAATGGAAGAATTGAAAAAATTGATTTTAACTTTGAAGACCAAAAAAAAATTGAAATAATTGATGAAGCTAAAAACGATATATCATTTGATAACGAAAATTCATTGATTGATTTGAATAGTGCATTTACTGATAAAGTTTTTAAAATTTTAATTAAAAAAAATTATACTCTTAAGAAACCTTTGATAATTTATCATTCAACAAATGACAAAATAAAGTCAACTAATATCAATTTGAGATTAGACTTTGATTTAGGTGAAAATAGTTGTTTAAAGCTGATTGATTATTTTGGTAATTCCACAGCGAAAAACTTTATTAATATTTTTTATAACTTCAATTTAGAAAAAGACTCAATCCTAAAAAACTATAAAATTGATAAATTTAGAAATAATAATTTAAGATACTCTTTTAACAATATTGAACAGGGACATAACAGTGTTTCAGAAACATTTATATTATCTGCTGGTTCAGATTATTTTAAAAATGAGATTAATTGTAATTTAAATGGTGAGTATTCATCAGCATTTATCAATGGTATTTTTTCCTTAAAGGAAAATCAACAACACGAAATTAGAACTACAATCAATCATTTAGTGGAAAACACAAAAAGTCATCAGCTTATTAAAAGTGTTCTTGGAAAAAATTCAAAATCTGCATATCAAGGAAGAATATTTGTAAATTCAAAAGCTCAAAAAACTGATGGATATCAATTGAGTAAAGCAATACTGCTTGATGAAACATCAGAGTTTAATGCAAAACCAGAATTAGAAATTTATGCTGATGATGTAAAATGTTCTCACGGATCAGCATCTGGTAGCTTAGATGAAAATTCAATTTTTTACTTAATGTCTCGTGGTTTGAATTATCAACAGTCAAAAGAACTTCTAATAAATGGGTTTTTAATGGATGTTGTTGAAAAGATTACAGACTTAGAAATAAAAAACTTAATTATAAATATTTTTGGATTAAAACAATGAACATAAATAACATTAGAAAAGAGTTTCCGATTTTTGATGAAAAAATTCAGAATAATGATTTAGTTTATCTAGATAGTGCGAACTCCTCTCAAAAACCTAAGGTTGTACTAGATAGAATAAATGATTTTTATTCTAAACAGTTTTCAAATGTAGGTAGAAGCATACATTTTTTAGCTGTTGCAGCTACCAATTTGTATGAAAATACAAGGACCTCTGTACAAAAATATATAAATGCGAAAGATAAAAATGAAATTGTATTTACAAAAGGTGCTACAGAAGCTTTAAATTTAGTTGCTAATACCCTGGGTCAAGCAATTTTGGAGCCGAATGACGAAATTTTAATTACAGAACTGGAGCATCATTCAAATTATGTTCCATGGCATTTTTTAAGAAAATCCAAAAATATAAAAATAAAGTTTGCAGAGATAAATGAAGACGGAGATATTCCGATTGAAAATATAGAAAAAGAAATTACAGATAAAACTAAAGTAATAGCAATAACTCATTTATCCAATGTCACTGGTGCAGTTTTACCAATCAAAGAGATAACCCAATTAGCACATTCAAAGGGCATAGTTGTTGTAGTAGATGGATGTCAGGGAGGACCACATTTAAAATTAGATATGCAAGACTTAAATTGTGATTTTTATGCAATATCATGTCATAAAATGTATGGCCCGACAGGACTTGGAGTTTTGTACGGAAAAAAGAAATGGTTAGAGCAACTTCCACCATATCAAGGAGGTGGAGGAATGATAAATGAGGTTAAAAAAGATAGAATTTCTTATGGTGAACTTCCAAATAAGTATGAAGCTGGAACCATGGCTACAGCTCAAGTCATCGCATTTGATCAATCAATAAAATTTTTAGAAAGCATTGGAATTGAAAATATAATTAAACATGAAAAAGAATTAATAGAATACGGCCAAGAAATTTTAAAAAAGAATAATTCTGTGAAACTCATTGGAAATCCAAAAGAGCGAGGTGGAGTTCTATCTTTTACGGTAGAAGGAGTACATCCACATGACATTGCAACTATTCTGGATGAAACTGGAGTTGCTATAAGAGCGGGTCATCATTGTTGTCAAATACTTCATGACAAATTAGGTATACCAGCAAGTGCTCGAGCTTCATTAGGAGTTTATAACACTAAAGATGATTTAGATAAGTTAAATGAAGGTATTAATAATTGTAAAAAAATTTTTGATTTAAAATGAACTTAAAAGAATTATATCAAGAAATAATTTTAGAGCATGGAAAGAACCCCCGAAATTTCGGTAAAACAGAAAATTTTAATAAAGATGCAAAAGGCAATAATCCATTATGTGGAGATAATGTACATGTATATCTTAAATTAAATGACCAAAGAAAAGTAGAGGATATTTCTTTTGAGGGAAGTGGATGTGCAATATCAATGGCATCAGCTTCAATAATGACTGATTTGATTAAAGGCAAAAGTGATAATGAAGCTAAAGAAATAATTGAGGATTTTTTAGGAATGATTAAAGAAAATCCTGAACTTAAAAATAATATTTTAAAAGAGGACGATAAAACGAAATTAATGTGTTTATCAGGTGTTAAACAATATCCAATGAGAGTTAAATGTGCTACCTTATCATGGCACACTTTGGTATCTGCAATGGAAAATGATGGGAAAGAAATAACCACAGAAAATTAATTATGGATGTAAAAAACAAAATAATTGAGGAAATTAGAAAAATTTATGATCCTGAATTACCAGTGAACATATATGAACTTGGTTTAATTTATGATATACAGGTAAATGGTCGTAAGGCTGATATTAAGATGACATTAACTACACCGAATTGTCCCGTTGCAGAAAGTTTGCCAAAAGAGGTAAAAGAGGGTGCAATGCAAGTAGAGGGAATAGATGATGTAAATCTTGAATTGGTTTGGGACCCTCCTTGGAATAAAGATATGATGTCAGATGCAGCTAAATTGGAGTTAAACTTATAATGAACCCTATTATTAAATTAAGTGATAATGCAGCTTTAAGAATTAAAGAAATAATGTCTAACGCTGAAAAAAATGCAATAGGTGTGAGAGTTTCTGTAAAATCAGGTGGTTGTGCAGGCATGTCATACGTAATGGAATATTCAAAAGAGGTAAATCCTAATGATGAGTTGATCGAAGATAAAGGAGTAAAAGTTTTCATTGATTCGGCGGCAGTTATGTATCTTTTAGGCACTGAAATGGATTATAAAAAAGAGGATTTTTCATCATCATTTGTCTTCAATAATCCTAATGAAACCGAGCGTTGTGGGTGCGGAGAGTCTTTTAAAGTATAATCCCATTTTGAACATACCAGGGTTGCAATAAACGCATAGATTGATAATATTTACCTATGAACGTCTTTGAAATCAGAAACTTGCAAAACAGCGAAGACAGAAAAGAGAAGAGAAAAACTTTTTTAAGATCTCTTATAAAGTCTGTTGATACTGGAGCAAATGGAACACTTGATTACATTGTTAAAAAAGGTTCTGGCAAAAACAAAATTGCTAAAACCAGACAATAAAAATTAACAACTGTAATACATCTCAAACTCTATCGGATGAGGTGTGTGTTCAAAATTGTGTATTTCTTCAAACTTCAATGCAATATAAGCATCTATTTGATCATCAGTAAATACATTCCCTTGTTTTAAGAAATCTCTGTCTTTATCAAGACTTTCCATTGCCTCTCTTAAAGATCCACAAACAGTTGGAATTTTCTTAACTTCATCCTCTGATAAAGCATAAAGATCTTTATCAAATGATTTACCTGGATCAATTTTATTCTTAATTCCATCTAAACCAGCCATTAACATTGCAGAGAACGTTAAATATGGATTACCAGCAGCATCACCGAATCTAATTTCACATCTAGCTGCTTTTTTACTTAAAGTGATTGGAATTCTGCAAGATGCTGATCTGTTTCTAGCTGAATAAGCTAATAAAACTGGAGCTTCAAATCCTGGAATTAGTCTTTTGTAACTATTCGTCGTAGCATTAGAAAAAGCATTTATTGCTTTTGCATGTTTTAAAATTCCACCTATATAGTGTAACGCTGTATCAGATAAGCCCGCATATTTATCGCCAGAAAATAATGCAGTATCACCTTTCCAAATCGATTGGTGAACGTGCATACCTGAACCATTGTCACCTTTAACTGGTTTAGGCATGAAAGTAGCTGTCTTACCAAACGAGTTAGAAACCATATGAACAGCATATTTATAAAGCTGTAAGTTATCTGCTTGATCCACAAGAGTTCCAAAATACATTCCAAGTTCGTGTTGACTAGGTGCAACTTCATGGTGGTGTTTTTCAACTTTAATTCCCATTTCTTTCATAGCTTTTAGATATTCACTCCTCATATCTTGTTCACTATCAACAGGTGGAACAGGGAAATAACCACCTTTAATTCCTGGTCTGTGACCCATGTTACCGTTTTCGTATTCTCTTCCTGAATTGTAAGGACCTTCCTTACTATCTATTTTAAATCCAGTTTCATTCATGTCATTTTTGAACCTTACGTCATCAAAAACAAAAAATTCAGCTTCAGGTCCAAAAAATGCTTTATCTCCAATTCCTGAACTTTTTAAGTAAGCCTCAGCTTTTTTAGCTGTTCCTCTTGGATCTCTTTCATAAGGATCTTTTTTAATTGCATCTAAAACATCGCAAAAAAGATTCAATGTATTATGAGATGTGAATGGATCTACGATCGCTCTAGAATTATCTGGCTTAAGGATCATGTCAGACTCATTAATAGCTTTCCAACCTGCTATGGAAGAACCGTCAAAAAAGATTCCTTCGTTCAACATATCGTCATCCACCATTTTCGCATCCATGGTTACATGTTGAAGTTTACCTCTTGGATCAGTAAATCTTAGATCTACGTATTCAATATCTTTATCTTTAATAGTCTTTAATACATCACTTGAACTCATAATCTCTCCTTTATAATACTGGTCGTTGTAATAACAAAAAAAGACTGATAGATAATGCTCTTTTAGTTGATATCACCTATGCATTTTTTACATAAGTTTAATAGGTAATTTGCAAATTGACTAACAATTAAGAGTTGAATAATGAGTTTATTAGATAAAGAGCCAGTCCAAAGAGTTGAAAAAATCCTCAAAGATTTTGATGTGTCTCAAAATATAATAGTTCTTGAAACTTCTGCCAGGACTGCCCTTGAGGCGGCTTCATCTTTAGGTTGTGAGGTAGGAGCAATTGTAAAAAGTTTACTTTTTAAAACTGATAATAGTTTCACTTTATGTTTAGTTGCAGGTGATAAAAGGGCATCATTAAACAGGATTAAGAAGGCACTTAAAATAAAGGATGCATCTATGGCTTCAGCTGAAGATGTAAAAAATATCACAGGTTACACAATTGGAGGAGTTTCACCTATTGGTCATTTAAAAAAGATTAAAATTTTAATAGATGAATCTTTAAGTAGATTTAACTTACTGTTTGCTGCTGCAGGCCATCCAAACTGTGTATTTAAAATAGATTTTACAAGTTTAAAAAAAATTACAAACGGACATATCGAAGAGATTACTGAATGAGACAGCCTAAAATTATTGATTATCTTTTATTGGTTTTACTTGCATTAATTTGGGCTTCTGCTTTTTTTAATATTAAAATTGCAACATACTCATATGGTCCAGTTACCATTGCATTTTTAAGAGTTTTCTTTGGTGCTATTCCAGTTTTATTACTTTGTTATTATAAAAATATTAAAATAGAAGCATTCTCAAAAGATTGGCATTGGTTTGCTATGATCGGATTTATAAACTTAGTAGCACCTTTTTATTTAATTGCTTATGGAGTTCAATCAGTTCAAAGTAACTTAGCAGCAATTTTAATGTCAACAACACCTTTAAGCTCAACTGTTCTAGGTCATTTTTATACGACAAACGAAAAGTTTAATTTTATTAAAACATTTGGAATTTTAATAGGGTTTTCAGGAATACTTTATTTATTTTCAGATAATTTATTGATTGATGAAAATAACTTTATATCCGCTTTATTAATTCTTTTAGGCTCAACTTGTTATGTTATTGGTGGTGTACTAACTTTAAAAATTAGTAAAAAAAAAAATGAAAATGTAACCGGATCTATATTAATTTGGGCTACAATTATTTTAATACCACTCGTCGGTTTTATAGAACAGCCTTGGAATTTAACACCAAGATTAGACTCAACTATTTCTGTTATTTATTTAGGTCTTGTTTCAACAGGTATCGCTTGGTTATTACGATTTAGAATTTTAGTTAATAATGGTTTAATTTTCCAATCACAAGTATCATACTTAATTCCAATTTTTGGAACAATTTTAAGTTATATATTCTTAAATGAATTAATTACCACAAAGGTATTAATTTCTTTAATCGCTGTTTCAGTTGGAATTTATTTTGTAAGAAAAGCTGATTACAAAAAAACTACTTAAGCTTAGAAAAAGCCTTAATATGTAAAGGTGTAGTTTCACAACAACCACCAATAATTGTAGCCCCTGCATCTTTGAATTTTTTTGCAAATTCTAGCATTTTTTCTGGGGTTAAATCTTTCCTTACCCCAAGGAATTCATTCGGATTTCCAGTTTTATGTTTTTTATATGCATCATTATAATTGGGTTTTGAACTTGTTTTTATAAAAGCATTCAATTTAAATCCAAATGGGACTCCTAAATTTTTTATTTCTTCAAGATTGAGTTCAAAATTTTCAGGCGAAACACAAGATAATATAATTCCCATTAATTTATAATGTTCTATATCATTTATAATTTTTGAAATATTTTCACCACTTGGTAAATAATTTCCTTCAGAAATATGTGCACCTAATAAATAGGGTTTGTTAAATTCTTTTATACTTTCAATAGCAATTTTAAATTCTCTAATACTGCTTAAGACGTCAAAATAAAAAAAATCAATATAAGGATTTAATAGTTTTGCTTGACTATTAAAATTTTCTCTCATCTCATCGTCAACACTGTTATCTGCTTCATAAGTTAAGTTTTGAGGAGGCAAGCCACCAGCCACTAAAACATTAGGGTAATTTTCTTTGGCTTTTTGAGCAATTTCTCCAGCTTTTTTATTTAGATATTCATATTTATCAAAAACATTATTATCTCTTAGACGAGATTTCCTTGTTGTAAAAGTTGTAGTGACAATTACTTCTGCACCTGCTTTAATAAAATCTTGATGAGTCTCTAATAAAAGTTGATGGTATTTTTCTTGAAGTAAAGCGTTAGCACTCCATAATGTACCATTAGGCTCCATGCCTCTTGCAAGAAGTTCCTGGCCCATACCACCATCTAAAATTCTGACTTTATTAAAGAAATTTTGGTCCATATTTAAGGACTACTTATAGTAAAAAAAATATTAATCACTCAAAATTTTACCACAAGATGTTGTGTTCCTTCAATTGCAGGTAGTAAATAAAATTTTAAGAAATAGACAGAGGCTAATATTACGAGTTTAATTAGTTATGGCTACTAAAAGAAAGAAAAAAGCTAAGCCAAAAACCAATAAAAGAAAAACTAAATTGGTTAAATCTTCTAGAAAAAAAATAAGAACGAATAAAAAAGTTAAGACAAAAAAGTCTGCGACTAAGAAGCGTTCTAAAAAATCTAGAAAAAATAATAAGCTTAAAATAACAAAAAAAACAAGAGGAGTAAAAAAAATGAGTGCAGAAGCAATGAAAGTGTCATCTGTATTAGATACTTCTCATTTAAAGGTTAAATTTCCATTTAAAGCTAAGTATGGAAACTACATAAATGGAAAGTTTGTAGAACCTAAATCAGGCAAATATTTTGATAATGTTAGCCCGATATCAAATGAGAAAATCTGTTCAGTAGCACGATCGAATGAACAAGACGTTGAAGCAGCATTGGATGCAGCTCACGCAGCTTTCCCTGAATGGGGAAAAACAGACATCACAACTAGATCTAATATATTGTATAAGATTGCTGATGTTTTAGAAAAGAATCTAAACTTATTAGCTACAGCTGAATGTTTAGATAACGGAAAACCTATAAGAGAATGTATGGCAGCAGATTTACCTTTGGTCATTGATCATTGGAGATATTTTGCTGGTGTGATTAGAGCAGAAGAAGGATCAATTGCTGAAATTGCTAACAATCAATACTCATACAATTTTCATGAACCACTAGGAGTTGTTGGTCAGATAGTTCCATGGAATTTTCCATTATTAATGGCAACATGGAAATTAGCACCAGCTCTTGCTGCAGGAAACTGTTCAGTATTAAAACCAGCTGAGCAAACACCAGCTTCTATTATGGTAATGATGGAACTTATTGGAGATTTATTACCTCCAGGAGTAGTTAACATTGTAAGTGGTTTTGGACTAGAAGCAGGTAAACCTTTAGCATCATCTAAAAGAGTTGCTAAAGTTGCCTTTACTGGTGAAACGACAACTGGAAGATTGATTATGCAGTACGCTGCACAAAACATTATTCCAATTACTTTAGAGTTAGGTGGAAAATCCCCTAATATTTTCTTTGAAGACATCATGGAAAAAGATGATGATTTCTTTGATAAGTGTATTGAGGGTTTTGTAATGTTCAATCTTAACCAAGGTGAGGTTTGTACTTGTCCAAGTAGAGCTTTGATACAAGAGTCTATCTATGATAAATTCATGGAAAGAGCTATTGCAAGAACAAAAGCTGTTGTTCAAGATAATCCTTTAAAAATGGAAACTATGATTGGAGCTCAAGCATCTGTAGAGCAAATGGAGAAGATTAAATCTTATCTTGAGCTTGGTAAAAAAGAAGGTGCTAAGGTTCTTACAGGAGGAAGTGCTGCTAAACTTAATAGTGGATTGGAAAAAGGTAATTATATTCAACCAACTATTTTTGAAGCTAATAACAGCATGCGAATTTCTCAAGAAGAGATCTTTGGACCTGTTGTATCTGTGATTAAATTTAAAGATGAAGCAGAGGCATTAAAAATTGCTAATGACACTCTTTATGGTTTAGGCGCAGCTGTATGGACTAGAAATGGTAATATAGCTCACAGAATGGGTAGAGCAATACAAGCAGGGATAGTATGGACTAATTGCTATCACGCTTATCCAGCTCACTCCCCATTTGGTGGTTACAAACAATCTGGGGTTGGAAGAGAAACTCACAAAATGATGCTTAATCATTACAGACAGAATAAGAATCTTCATGTTTCTTATGCTGAGAAAAAATTAGGCTTCTTTTAATCAAATAATATATACTGGTCCATGATTCGAAATCATGGGCCAGAGAAAAAATATGAAAGTATCTGCAACACATTCGGCATTAAACTTACTATCTGAATTAAAAGAGAAATACGGAGAAAAATTAATGTTTCACCAATCAGGGGGTTGTTGTGATGGAAGTGCACCCATGTGTTTTCAAGAGGGAGAATTCCCTTTAGGTGATAATGATATAAAACTTGGTGAAATAGGTGGGGTTCCTTTTTATATGAATGGTGATCAATATGAAAAGTGGAAACATACAGACCTTACAATAGACGCTGTAAAAGGAATTGGAGGCATGTTTTCATTAGACAATGGAACGGGAAGAAGATTTTTAACAAAATCTGAAATATGCCTTGTAGTGGATAACGAAAATCCAAATCATTAATAAAACTTACAAAAACATTTAATGTCGGTCTTTCTGAGCTCTCAAAAAATCATTAAAGATTGGATAGATTATAATGATCATATGAACGTATCATATTATCTTTTGATCTTTGATAAATATGGAGCAGACACTTTAAATAACATATTCAAAATGGGAGAGCACTCAGCAAAAACAACTGGCAAAAGCACGATGATTGTAGAGTCAAATATTACCTACAATCAAGAGCTCAAAGTTGATGATGAGGTTGATGTTAATTTAGTTTATTTTGATCATGACAAAAAAAGACTGCAATATAAAATGGAAATGGTTCATAAAGAAAAAAAGTTTCTCGCATCAACTATAGAAGTTCTCGCTTTATATGTTGATCTAAATAGTAGAAAAGTTTCTGAATTTGAAGATGAAAAAGTAAAAATTATGGATGATTTTATCCATAAACATTCTTCAAAATTTAATAATGAAAATCTTAAATTTTCTTCAAAATTAAAAAAAAATTAATATAACTTCCAGTCCGCAACCGGAAGTTATATTAAAAGATTATTGACCCGGGGCTTTGTAACCAATTTTACTAGCTTTTGTTGTAGCTTTTGTAAAATCAATTGCCTCAAGTATTGTTAGGTTTTTTACAGCACCTGATGACTCTACAACTAATTTTATTGCTGCAAAATCTTCAAAACTTGGAAC
>CACMXJ010000009.1 GCA_902617625.1 uncultured Pelagibacteraceae bacterium
GTAATCCTCTCAATCTTGATTGAATATTCTCCTCAGTGATACCTGGTGAAAAATTTTTTCCATTGAATTTTACCAAAGTTTTGTCAACAATTTTCATAGCTTCGCTTATTTCTAAATTTGAAAATTTTATTTTTAAGAGATCGGCTGCATCCTTTGCATCATTTAAACTTTCTTGGCCTGTAAAAGGACTTGGAAGCATTATCGCTTGTACCTTTTCAGAGCCAAATGCATCCGTTGCGATTGCTGCTACTAAAGCAGAGTCAACCCCACCAGACAAGCCTAAAACAACTCCATTAAAATTGTTATTATTTACATAATCTCTTAATCCTAGAACTAGAGCTTTGTATAATCTTTCTGTTTCGGATGAATTTTTACTTAAATTTCCATTACCGATCCATTTTCCATTTTGTCTTTTAAGATCTATAACCGAAACTTCCTCTTTAAATTCTTTTGAACAAAAAAATTTACTTCCATCATGATTTAAACCAAAAGAGGATCCATCAAATATTAACTCATCTTGTCCACCAGTTCTATTAAGATAAATAAGTGGCAGCTGTATTTCTTTAACTCTTGATGAGGTTATATTATCTCTCTCAAAACTTTTAGAAACTGTAAAAGGCGAGGCATTAATTGCGATAATTATCTCTGCTCCAGAGTCTGATAATTTTTTGAGAACTGTTTTTTCCCAGATATCCTCGCAAATTGGTAATCCAAATTTTATATCTTTTATCTTTACACAATCTTCTAATTTTCCCTCTGTAAATACTCTTTGTTCATCAAAAACTCCCGTATTAGGAAGTTCATACTTATCTTTTGTTGCAACAATTTTTCCATTTTCAATAACAAACACAGAATTTTTTATGACTGTTTTATCTTTCCGCGGTGCACCAAGAATTATTGCTGATTTTCCATCTCTTGTGATTTCTACCAATTTTTTTATCTCACTCTGAACTAAATTTAAAAAATCCTCTCTTAAAACTAAATCATCAATTGGGTATCCTGAAACATAAAGTTCTGGTGCAACTAATACGTCGATGTCGTCATCTAATTTAGATCTTATTGTCGCCAATTTATTGATATTTCCTGAGACATCACCAACTAAGGGATTTAATTGTGCTAGAGCTATTTTTAATTTTTTGTCCATATTCAAGATATAATTACTTATAATTAAAATTTTATAATAATAATAGTCATACTTAATTGGCCTATTAGATTAATAAGCTCTTAAGATGCCGCTTGAATAGCATTTTTAGAATAGCTGCTATTCTTTTTAATCTCATCAGAAATTAAAAAAGCTAACTCTAAAGCTTGGTCTGAATTTAGTCTTGGGTCGCAATGAGTGTGATATCTGCTTGATAAATCAGCATCAGATATTTTTCTAGCTCCCCCTGTGCACTCTGTAACATCTTGGCCAGTCATTTCAACATGAAGACCACCTGCATAAGATCCTTCTGACTGATGAACACCAAAAACATTTTTGACCTCATTAACAACATTGTTAAATGGTCTCGTTTTAAAACCAGTAGTTGATACAATTGTATTCCCATGCATTGGATCACATGACCAAATAACATTAAGACCTTCTTTTTTAATTCGTCTTATTAACTTTGGTAAAAACTTTTCTACATTTTGATGACCAAATCTTGAAATTAAAGTTATTTTGCCTTTTTCATTTTTTGGATTTAACACTTCACAAATTTTTGCAATCTCCTCAGGTTTAGATGTAGGACCACACTTTATTCCAATCGGATTTTCTATTCCTCGACAAAATTCAACATGTCCACCATCTAATTGTCTTGTTCTATCGCCAATCCAGACAAAATGAGCAGATGTATCATGGTACTCACCAGTGGTAGAGTCTACTCTAGTCATACTTTCCTCAAAGGGTAAGTGTAACGCTTCATGTGATGTCCAGAAATTTACAGTGTATAATCTATTATTAAAGTCTGAAGTTATTCCACATGCTTCCATAAAAGCTAGTGCATCTGCAATTTTATCCTCCAAGTCTTTAAATTTTTTCGCTTGAGGACTTTTTTTAATGTAATCTAAATTCCATAAATGAACTTTGTTCAAATCTGCAAAACCACCTTTTGAAAATGCTCTAAGTAAATTAAGTGTTGAAGCTGATTGAGAATACGCTTTGTACATTCTTTTTGGATCAGGTCTTCTAGCTTTTTCGTTAAAGTCTATTGCATTAATGTTATCACCTAAATAACTTGGTAATTCTACATCACCTTGTTTTTCTGTTGGAGCACTTCTTGGTTTAGAAAACTGTCCAGCAATCCTTCCAAGTTTTACAATAGGTAAAGACGCAGAGTATGTCATCACCAAAGCCATTTGAAGAATCACTTTAAAAGTATCTCTTATATTGTCAGGATGAAATTCTGCAAAACTTTCAGCACAGTCACCGCCTTGCAATAAAAAAGCTTTGCCATCAACTACTTTAGATAATTGATCTTTTAAATGTCTTGTCTCACCTGCAAATACAAGTGGTGGAAATGTTTTTAATTTGTTTAAAACACTATTAAGCTCCTTCTCATCACCATACGTTGGTATGTGTTTGACAGGATACTTTCTCCAGCTATTTACTTTCCAATTTTTCATATTCAACTCAAGATTGTTGTATCAGAGTTTTTTTATTATTCAACGGTTACTGATTTAGCTAAATTTCTAGGCTTATCTATATCAAATCCTTTTTTGAGAGCTGAATAATAAGCTAATTTTTGTAAAGGTATTGTTAAAAGAAACGGTAAAAGGTCATCATTAGCACTTTCAACTTCTATTTTTTCCCAAATATTCTCTGAAACCACCTCATCACTACTTTTATTTGTTACTAACAAAACTTTTGCTCCTCTTGCAATAACTTCCTGCATATTAGAAATAGTTTTTTTATAATAATTGTCTCTTGGTGCTAATACAACAACCGGCATTCCTTCTTCAATAAGAGCAAGTGGTCCATGTTTCATTTCACCAGCTGGATAGCCTTCAGCATGGATATAAGATAGTTCTTTTAATTTTAATGCACCTTCTAATGCTATTGGAAAAGAAAAACCTCTTCCTAAAAACATTGAACCTTTAGCCTCATTAAAGGTATTAGATACTGTCTGTATCTTATTATCGGTTAATAAAGTCTTTTCTGCTAATTTAGGAAGAGATTTAAGGTCCTTAAGTTTTTCATTGAATAACTCTTTTTTTAAATCTTTTCTTAATAATCCTAGTTTTAAAGCTAAAATGTATAGTATAAGGATTTGACCCAAAAAAGCTTTGGTAGAGGCAACCCCTATTTCGGTCCCACAATGTATTGGTAAAACAAATTTAGAGTCTCTAGCAATAGAACTCTCAATGACATTTACAACAGCACATGTTTTCATATCGTTTTGATTACACAAATCTAACGCTGCATAAGTATCTGCTGTTTCTCCAGATTGAGATACAAATATATATAAAGTCTCTTTCTTGAATCTGTTTTTTCTATATCTAAACTCTGACGCAATATCTACATTAACATCTAATGAAGTTAATTCTTCGAACCAGTATTTTGCAAGTAGACAAGAATGATAGGCTGTCCCACAACCAATTAAAGTTACTGAGGAAATTTCATTCATTTTCCATGGAAAATTATAAATATTAATATCATTATTTAATCTATCTACATATTCATTAATTCCATTTTTTAATGTTGTCGGTTGTTCCTCTATTTCTTTAGCCATGAAATGTTTGTAATCACCTTTGTCATATTTTTCATCTTCTAAAGATAATTCTAAAACTTTTTTATTTATCTTATCCCCATCCTCATTAAAAAATTCAACGTGATCTTTTTTTATAATACAAAATTCACCGTCATTAAGATAAGTAATCTTATTTGTCATCGCTTTCAGTGCGTATGAATCTGAACCTAAATAATTTTCATTAGGCCCATATCCAACAGCTAATGGTGATCCTCTTCTTGCACCAACTATTAAATCGGGTTGATCTTTGAATATTATACCTAACGCAAAACTACCATGAAGAGATTTAAGAGTTTTTTTAATTGAATTTACAATATCCTCAGTTTTTAGATTTTCTGTAATTAAATGTACGATCACCTCAGTATCGGTTTGAGACTTAAATTTATGACCCTTACTTACTAAAAATTTTTTTAATAACGTAGAATTTTCAATTATTCCATTATGAACTACAGAAACATTTTGCGAAGAGTGAGGGTGAGCATTAATACTATTAGGTAAACCATGTGTAGCCCAACGAACATGTCCTATACCAATGGTTCCTTCCATTTTTTTTACTAAAAGATTATTTTCCAAATTATCAACTCTTCCTTCGGATTTAACTTCGTTGATTTCATTGTTTGAAAGCGTTGCTATACCGGCTGAGTCATATCCTCTATATTCTAATTTTTTTAAAGAGTTAATTATTGTTGATGAGACAGGTCTACTACTATTGATACCAATTATTCCACACATTATTATTTAGACTTTCTTTTATAATTTTTTACCTCTAGTTGTTGACTTCTAGTGAGCGCTAAAGATTTTTTACTCACATTTCTAGTAATTACCGATCCTGCTCCAATTATACTATTATCTGCTAGTGTAATTGGGGCTACTAAAGAAGAATTAGAACCAATAAAAACATTATCTTTTATTTTAGTTTTATATTTTTTAACTCCATCATAGTTGCAAGTGATTGTTCCTGCTCCAACATTAACAAATTTACCAATTGAGGTGTCACCAATATAAGTTAAATGATTTACCTTAGATTTTTTTCCAAGAGTGCTTTTTTTAATTTCAACAAAATTACCAATCTTTGACCCTTCCTTTAGAGTGGTACCTGGTCTTATTCTTGCATAGGGACCTATTTCAACTTTATTTTCAATTTTACAATTCTCTAAATGACTGAAAGATTTTATAGTAACATTGTTACCAATCTTTACCTTTGATCCAATAACTACGTATGGTTCTATAGTTACATTTTTTCC
Organism: uncultured Pelagibacteraceae bacterium; assembly: GCA_902617625.1. GTDB lineage: Bacteria > Pseudomonadota > Alphaproteobacteria > Pelagibacterales > Pelagibacteraceae > Pelagibacter. The sequence continues at coordinate 4,973 of CACMXJ010000009.1, forward strand.
AATTTTAGTATCTTTAGAAAAATAAATTGTTTCTGGAGCTATCATGTTTACTTTGGATTTTAAGAATTTATCTCTCAGTGAATCTTGGAACTTGTTTATTTTCAATTGTTTCATCTAGAAAATTACTTACATTAAGTATATATCTTTCTTAATTCACAAAATATTTCTTAAAAATACTTTTATTTATGAAACAAATTTATACAATTCTTTTTGATTTAGACGGAACTTTGGTAGATACAGCTCCTGACTTAATGAGAGCCCATAATCATGTGATGAATAAATTTGGATATCCAACCAAGTCTACTGAGGAAATAAGAAATTTGGTGGGTCAAGGTGCTGGTGCAATGCTTGGTCGCTCTATATGGGGTCAGGCAAAAAAAGAATTTGGAAAAGTCCAAGATGAAAAAATTAAAAAAGAAATGGTCAAAGAATTTGTAGAGTATTACGGAAATAATATTGTAAATGAAAGTAAATTAATTGATGGAGTTAAAGATTTTTTAATATGGTCAAAAGAAAAAAAAATTTCAATGGGTGTTTGTACAAATAAACAAGAACATCTAGCAATAGATCTTTTAAAAAAAATTGGAATTTATGATTTTTTTGAGTACGTTGCAGGTCACAATACATTTGATTATTGTAAGCCTGATCCCAGACATTTAACATCTGTAGTTGAAATTTTAGATGGGGATCTTAAAAAAACTTTAATGATTGGTGATAGTGAAACGGATGCTAACGCGGCAAAAGCTGCGGGAATTCCAGTTATTTTACTTGAGGATGGTTATACTGAAAAAAATACAACTGAAATTTACCATAATCACTTAATAAAAGACTTCATTGGTATTGAAAAAATCGTAACAAAATATCTTTAATATTGATTATTTTTTTTTAACTATTAGAACAGTTTTCAATTAGGAGTTATTTTGATCATACATAACGTAAAAGTTTTCCCATCTAAAGTTCACTTACCCAAAAAAAAACAACTAGCTTGGAAAATTGCAGAGATTGCGAGTGATAATTCGAAGTTAGATAAAGAAGCGATAGAGATGGTAATTAATAGAATTATTGATAATGCTTCAGTTGCAATAGCCTCACTAAACAGACATCCAGTTATCTCATCTAGGGAAATGGCTTTGAAACATTTGAGAAAAAACGGTGCAACATTATTTGGTGTTAATAGTAAATTAAAATTTGATTGCGAATGGGCTGCATGGAGCAATGGTACGGCAGTAAGAGAACTTGATTTTCATGATACTTTTTTAGCAGCTGATTACAGTCATCCTGGCGATAATATTCCTCCCCTTATAAGTGTTGCACAACAAAATAAAAGAAGCGGATTAGATCTTTTAAGAGGGATAATTACTGCCTATGAAGTGCAAGTTAATTTAGTTAAAGGAATTTGTTTACATAAACATAAAGTAGACCACATCGCTCACTTAGGACCTAGTGTTGCTGCTGGAATAGGATCGATGTTAAGACTAAATACAGAAACAATCTATCAAGCTGTTCAACAAGCTCTACATACAACTATTTCAACTAGACAGTCTAGAAAAGGTGAAATCTCTAGTTGGAAAGCTTATGCACCAGCACATGCTGGTAAACTTGCAATTGAAGCTGTGGATAGAGTTATGCGTGGTGAGGGTGCTCCAAGTCCAATTTATGAAGGTGAAGATAGTGTTATAGCACGAATTTTAGATGGAAAAAAAGCGTTATATAGAGTCCCACTTCCAAAAAAAAACGAGACTAAGAGAGCTATTCTTGAAACTTACACAAAAGAATATTCTGCCGAATATCAATCTCAAGCGTTAATTGATCTTGCAAAAAAACTTAGAAAGAAAGTATTAAATCTAAATCAAATAAAAAAAATTGATATTTATACCAGTCACCATACTCATTATGTGATTGGTACAGGTGCAAACGATCCTCAAAAAATGGATCCAAATGCAAGTAGAGAAACTTTAGATCATTCAATAATGTATATATTTGCTGTAGCTTTAGAAGATGGTAGTTGGCATCATGTAAAATCATATTCGAAAGCCAGAGCAAAAAGAAAAAGTACAATTAAGATTTGGAGATCAATCAAAACCCATGAGGATAAAAAATGGACCAAAAGATATCATGACCCAAACCCCAGAAAGAAAGCCTTTGGTGCAAAAGTCATAATTACCCTTAAAAATGGAAAAAAAATTACCGAAGAACAAGGAGTTGCAGATGCTCATCCTAATGGCTCAAGACCATTCAAGAGAAAAAATTATATAAACAAATTTTTAACACTTACCGAGAATATTTTAGATAAAAAAGAAATAGAAAGATTTTTAAAAACTGTGCAAAACTTAAGAAAACTAAAGTCAGGTCAATTAGATAGATTGAATATTGTTATTAAAAAGAGCAAAATTAAACGAAATTTAAAAAAAGGAATTTTTTAATGCATTTTGTTGAAAAAGAACCAATACAAAAAAGAAAAGATTTTACAGATAAATTAAAATCCAAAAAAATATTAAGAGTTCCTGGTGCTTATAATCCTTTAACAGCAAAATTAATTGAGGAGATTGGTTATGATGCTGTTTATGTTTCAGGAGGTGTTATGGCAAATGATCTTGGATTTCCTGATATTGGATTAACCACACTGCAAGATGTTAGTACGCGGTCTTACTTAATTTCTAGAGTCACAAATCTTCCTACAATTGTAGATATAGATACAGGATTTAAATCATGTAAAGAAACTATAGAAACTTTTGAAGAGTTTGGAATTACAGGAGTTCATTTAGAAGATCAAATTGAAAGAAAAAGATGTGGACACCTAGATAATAAAGAATTGATATCCACAGATGCAATGGTGAAAAAAATTAAAGAATGTGTTTCTGCAAAAAAAGATGAAAATTTTAAGATTATTGCAAGATCTGATGCAAAAAGTGTAGAGGGAATTGATAAAATGATCGAGAGATGCAAGGCTTATATCGATGCTGGAGCAGAAATTATTTTTCCTGAGGCGCTTCATGATGAAAAGGATTTTGAAAAAGTTAGAAAAGAATTATCATGTTATTTGTTAGCCAATATGACTGAATTTGGAAAAACTAAATTATTAAATTATAAACAATTAGAAGAACTGGGTTACAACATCGTTATTTATCCTGTTACAACTCAAAGGTTAGCAATGAAAAACGTTGAGGATGGTTTGAGGGACATTTATGCAAATGGACACCAAAACAACATTATTGATAAAATGCAAACTAGAAAACGTTTATATGATCTTGTAGATTACGAGAAATATAATAGTTTAGATGAAAAAATTTATAACTTTAACACCGATGGTCACGAATAATGAGTGATGATATTAAAAAAGGCTTATTAGGAATTGTTGTAGACGAAACAGAGGTCTCAAAAGTAATGCCTGAAATTAACTCTCTAACTTATAGAGGTTATGCTGCTCAAGATCTTTGTGAATATTGTAGATTTGAGGAAGTAGCATATCTTATTTTAAATAAGGATTTACCGAATACTATTCAGCTAAGAAAATTTGAAAAGGAAGAGAAAAATAATAGAGAATTATCTAAAGATTTATACTCAGTTATAAAAAAAATCCCTAAAAAATCCCATCCTATGGATGTGGCTAGAACAGCCGTAAGTATTATGGGTTTAGAGGATAAAGAAACAACTGATTCCTCTCTTGAAGCTAATATGAGAAAAGCGATTAGAATCCTTGCAAAAACTCCCACTGCATTAGCTGCTTTCTACAGAATTAGAAAAGGTAAAAAAATTATCAAACCCAAAAAAAATTTAAATATAGCAGAAAACTTTTTTTATATGTGTTTTGGAAAAGTACCTCAAAAAGAAATAGTAAAAGCTTTTGATGTGTCTTTAATATTGTATGCAGAGCATAGCTTTAACGTTTCAACTTTTACTGCAAGAACTATTACCAGCAGCTTGTCTGATATTCACGGTGCAATTACTGGGGCAATAGCAAGTTTAAAAGGTCCATTACATGGAGGGGCTAATGAAGAAGTAATGCATATGATGAACAAAATTAAGGATCCTAAAAACGCTCTTAAATGGATAAATGATGCCTTAGATAACAAAGAAGTTGTTATGGGTTTTGGCCATAGAGTTTACAAAAGTGGAGACTCAAGAGTTCCTACAATGAGAAAATATTTCGCTAAAGTAGCAAAAATTAAAAAAGATAAGAAATTTGAAAAAATCTATGACATTGTTGAAAAGGTAATGATAGAAAGAAAAAACATTCATCCAAATGTGGATTATCCGACAGGACCAACCTATCATTTGATGGGATTTGATACAGATTTTTTCACACCTATATTTGTTATTTCAAGAATAACTGGTTGGTCAGCACATATAATGGAGCAACACGCTGCAAACAAATTGATCCGACCACTTGCAAGTTACAAAGGCAACAAGCACAGAAAAGTCCTACAACTAAATCAAAGATAACTTAATCTAAATCAAGATCTCCACATTGTGCTTTGGTAAAAACACAAGTTGTGTAATGGTGTGTTGTCTTTACGTCTTTAATTACACCTCTGACAGTACCTTCAACAGTACCTGTTACAGTGTTACAACTTGTTAAAATTATAAATGAAAGAAATAAAAAAATATTTCTCACAATTGCTTAACTAAATGCCTCAACCCAAGTTCCTTGAGTAGATGCTTTAGAATATTCAGTCGCACGACCTTCAAAGAAGTTCATGTGTTCAACTGCATTTAGCATTGTGTCTAACCATCCAAGAGGGTTTTTTTGTACATCATAAATTGGTTCCAAACCTAGTTGAACTAATCTTCTGTTACCAATAAATCTGATATAATCTTTAACCTCTTTTGCGGTTAACCCTTCCATTGGACCCATTTCAAAAGCTAAATCTATAAAGGCATCCTCATGTTCAATAATAGTTCTGCAAGCTTCATATAATTCTTTTTTTAATTTTGGTGTCCAGATTTCTGGATTTTCTTTGATGAATTCTTTAAAAATTCTAATCATAGAATTACAGTGCAGAGTTTCATCTCTCACAGACCAAGTAACTATTTGTCCCATTCCTTTCATTTTATTATGTCTTGGGAAATTCAGAAGTATCGCAAAACTTGCGAACAGCTGTAGACCCTCAGTGAAAGCACTAAAAACTGCAACAGTTTTAGCAATATCTTCTTTTGAATTAACATTAAATCCCTGCATGTAATCATATTTGTCTTTCATTTCTTTATACTTCATGAATGCAGAATATTCTGACTCTGGCATTCCAATAGTATCTAATAAATGAGAATAAGCAGCGACATGAACCGTTTCCATCGCAGCAAAGGCTGTCATCATCATTAAAACTTCGGTTGGTTTAAAAACAGTTGTGTAATGCCTTAAGTAACAGTTATTAACTTCAACATCAGCTTGTGTGAAAAATCTAAAAATTTGAGTTAAAAGATTTTTTTCAGGTTGTGATAAATTTTTCTGCCAGTCTCTAACATCATCACCTAGTGGCACCTCTTCAGGTAACCAATGAATTCTCTGTTGCGTTAACCACGCATCATAACACCATGGATATCTAAAAGGTTTGTAAACTGGGTTTTCAACTAAAAGACCCATCTTTTTTGGTTGGATAATTTCTTTTTTTTCTACTTTGATTTTCTCTGCTACTGACATGATAAACACTCCTCGTATTCTGGTTCCTCGTTAGTTTGTTGATTTTTAGATTTATATACATTGGCTGTAATATCAGTTGATTGAGCATTATTGATATTTTCAGCTCTTTGAATTGATTTTGATCTACAGTAATAAAGGCTTTTCAGACCTTTTTTCCATGCATCAAAATGAATTCTATGTAATTCTTTTTTATGAACGTCTGCTGGCAAAAATAAATTGACTGATTGTGCTTGAGAAATAAATGGCGTTCTATCACCACTCAGCTCAATAATCCATTTTTGATTTAATTCAAATGCTGTTTTAAAAACATCTTTTTCTAAATCAGTTAAAAAATCTAAATGTGAAACTGAACCTTGATTAGTAGTTATTGTTGACCATGTCTCATCATCATTCTTGCCATGACTTTCTAAAATCTCTTCAAGATATCTATTTCTGACATTGAAAGATCCTGATAAGGTTTTGTGAGTATAACTATTAGCCGCAATAGGTTCCACTCCTGGCGATGCACCACCACAAATAATTGATATAGATGCTGTCGGCGCTATTGCAGTTTTATTTGAGAACCTCTCATTGAAACCATATTCCGCAGCATCTGGACATGCACCTCTTTCCTCAGCTAAATCTTTTGAGGCTTGGTTTACTTTTTCATGAATATTTTTAAAAATCTTTTTATTCCATGACTTTGCCATCACAGACTCAAGTGGAATTCTTTTTTTCTGTAAAAAAGAATGAAAGCCCATTACTCCTAACCCAACACTTCTCTCTCTTTCAGCAGAGTATTTAGCGTCTTTAAATTGTTCGGGTGCTTTTTTAATGAAATCGGATAAGACGTTATCTAAAAATCTCATTACATCTCCGATCATATCTGGATCATCTTTCCACTCATCATATTTTTCCAAATTTAATGAAGACAAACAACAAACAGCTGTTCTATCTCTTCCATCTTTGTCTATACCAGTAGGTAATGTTATCTCACTACAAAGATTTGAGGTCTTAACAGTAAGATTTGCTAATTTATGATGTTGTGGAATTTGTCTGTTAACTGTATCAATATAAATAATGTAAGGCTCACCTGTTTCAATTCTTGCAGTTAATAATCTAATCCATAAATTTCTAGCAGATAAAGTTTGTTGAACAGTTCCATCAACTGGACTCTTTAATGCCCATTGTTCATCATTTTCTACAGCTCGCATAAATGCGTCCGAAACTAAAACACCGTGGTGTAAGTTTAATGCTTTTCTATTTGGATCACCACCTGTCGGTCTTCTCATTTCCATAAACTCTTCTATTTCGGGATGATCTATTGGAAGGTAACATGCTGCAGACCCTCTTCTTAAAGAACCTTGGCTTATTGCCATAGTTAATGAGTCCATAACTTTTATAAAAGGAATAATTCCAGAAGTTTTTCCAACTCTTCCAATCTTTTCACCTATTGATCTTAGGTTGCCCCAATAACTTCCTATACCTCCACCTTTTGCAGCTAACCAAACATTTTCGCTCCAAAGATCTAAAATGCCACCCAAGCTATCTGATGCTTCATTTAAAAAACATGAAATCGGTAATCCTCTTTTAGTTCCACCATTAGATAAAACCGGTGTAGCTGGCATGAACCAAAGATTACTAATATAATTATAAATTCTTTGCGCATGTAAATTATCATCTGAGTAAGTACTAGCTACTCTCGCAAATAAATCTTGAAAAGACTCGTTGTGACCAAGATATCTGTCTTTTAAAGTTGCTTTACCAAAATCAGTTAAATTTACATCTTTTGATCGGTCAATTTTAATTATTATGCCTTTATCATTTTGAAACAGCTCAGTTTCATTATTTAATGAGAATAAATCTGGTCTATTGCTTTTTTGGACCTCTTTAACTTCAGGGCTTAATTCAGAGACAGCTTTCTTTAATGCCTGCGATAGTATTTTATTCATTTTTTGTTATTATAACTTGTTAATATAGCGAAAACAACTATATGTTGTGTGCGCTGAGTGTTAATATACTAAATATTATGTAAATCAACAGAACATTTATAGAACAGTGAAAAAAAAATTCAACTATAAAAATGAAAAAAATGTAAGTAATTAACAGCATGTCTCAATCAATAAAAATAGACCCCTTCGGCTTTAGAGAATATGACGCGAGATGGATTTACGAAAAGGATATAAATGAGCCAGGAATCACGAATCTTGGAAAAGGTCTAGGAACCCAAATTAAAAAACATACTAAAAAAGAAAACCCAAGAGTAATAGTCGGGCATGATTACAGATCATACAGCGAAAAAATAAAGGCAGCTTTGAAGAAAGGTTTAGTATCAACTGGGTGTTTCATAGAAGATGTAGGTTTATCTTTGTCACCAACGGTTTATTTCGCACAATTTAATTTAGATGCAGATGCAGTTGCGATGGTAACTGCTAGTCATAATGAAAATGGCTGGACAGGTGTAAAAATGGGCATCAAAAAAGGACTAACGCATGCACCCGAGGAAATGAAAGAGTTGAAAGAAATTACTTTGAACCAAAATTTTACTAAAGGTGAAGGTAATGAAAAACAAATTAAAGATTTTGATAAAATTTATAAAGAGGATTTAATTAGTAAAAATAAGTTAAACAAGAAGATAAAAGCTGTTGTTGCTTGTGGTAATGGTACAGCAGGAATTTTTGCTCCCGATATACTAAGAGGTATTGGGTGTGAAGTAGTAGAATTAGACTGTAATTTAGATTGGAATTTTCCGAAATATAATCCAAACCCTGAAGATCTTGAAATGCTTCATGCTATTGTTAAATCAGTTAAAGAGAACAATGCTGATATTGGTTTTGGTTTTGATGGGGATGGTGATCGTGTTGGTGTAATTGATAATGATGGAAATGAAATATTTTCTGATAAAATAGGCTTACTAATAGCTAGAAATTTATCTAATACACATAAAAATTCAAAGTTCGTTGTGGATGTAAAATCTACTGGTCTTTATTCAACTGATAAAATTTTGAATAAAAATAAATGTGAAACTTTATATTGGAAAACAGGTCATTCTCACATCAAAAGGAAAGTGCATAATGAAAAAGCTTTAGCCGGATTTGAAAAAAGTGGGCACTTTTTTTTCAATCAACCATTGGGTTACGGTTATGACGACGGAATTAATTCAGCAATTCAAGTTTGTCACTTATTAAACAATCAAGATAAAAAAATGAGTGAAATAATTAAAGAACTTCCAACTACCTACCAATCACCAACGATGGCACCTTTTTGTAAAGATGAGGAAAAATACAATGTAGTTGAAGAAATGGTGAGGGAATTTAAAAAAATAAAAGACCAAAAAATAAAAATAGATAATCAAGAAATAAAAGAAATTATAACTGTTAATGGAGTTAGATTTTCTTTTGAAGATGGTTCTTGGGGTTTAATTCGAGCATCCTCTAATAAACCCTCATTAGTTGTAGTAACTGAAAGCCCTACTTCTGACGAAAGAAAATTAAATATTTTTAAATTCATTGATAAAACATTAATGAAAACTGGCAAGATTGGTGAGTACGATCAAAAAATTTAATAAGGGAAAAATTCAACTAAAAAGTGTTCATAAAACTGTAAAGAATCATTTATTCTAAATCTGTGAGGTGATGGAGGGAGACTGAAGTCACCTCTTTTTTTTATGGCAGATAAAAAAATTAGATCAATAGCTAAAACTTTTTCTTGGAGATTTATCATTTTTGTTTATTGGGTGATTTTTGGATACATTTACACTGGAACATTTACAGGTGCAGGGATACTCGGTGTTGGATCAATAGTTCCACTTTTTTTTTACTATTTTCATGAGAGAATTTGGAACAAGGTTAAATGGGGAACTGGTTAATATTAATTTATTGATAAGTATTCAAAAAAAGATCTAATCGATACAATAATTAAGAATATTCCAAAGATCTTGCTCAATATATTTTTATCTATTTTATAAACTGCTTTTGCGCCTACTCTAGCCATTATCATTGTTACCGGCACAAAAACTAGAAATCCAAGTAAATTCACATATCCAAGACTGTAGGGTGTATTAATATTGTCTACAATTTTACCTCCGGTAATCATTGTAATTGTCCCAAATACAGCGATCAGAAAACCAACTCCTGCCGCAGTTCCTATTGATCTCCTAATATCGTATCCAAAAGTTCTCATAAAAGGAACCATTAATGAACCACCACCTATCCCCAATAATACAGATATAAAACCTATAATAACTCCAGAAATATTTTTAGCTGAATCGGATATCATTTTTGGATTTTTTAAAAGCTGTTCTCTAAAAAAGATAAAGAATAAACCAACGATAAAAGCCATAATGGAAAAGAATAAAACGAAAGCTGGTGTTTTTAAGTTTACTGCTAAAAATGTTCCACCAATAACTCCAAATAAAATAAATATACCAAAAGATTTTATCAGCTTAAAATCAACCGCATCATACTCCATATGAGTTTTTGTTGATATGATTGAAGTTGGAATTATAATTGCTAGTGAAGTTCCAACTGAAAGGTGCATTCTTGTTGCAATATCAAAATCTAAAACAGTAAAAGCATAATAAAGAGCAGGCACTATTATAATACCACCACCAACTCCTAATAAACCCGCCATAAAACCAGCAACAGATGCTGCTAAAGATAAAACAAATAAAAGATTTATAATTTCATTTATGTCTAAAGTTTCCATTAAGAGTTAGCCTGGATTGCTTTCTCATTATTCTGAACAATAGTCATAATATGTTTTGCTTTTTGAAAATCAGAGTCTCTTGCCATCATGTTATCACTTAAATATCTTTTCCATTCTTTTGAACCAACTTGTCCATGATATAAACCTACTGTATGTCTCATGATGTGATTAATTTTTGTTCCTAATTTTACTTCTCTGTCAGCATACTCTAAAAGTTTTTCTACAACTTGTTCCCTTGTAGGACTACTCTTTGTCTTAAATATTTCTTTTTCAATTTCGATTAAGGAATATGGATTTTGATATATTGATCTTCCTATCATTACACCATCACAATGTTTTAAATGATTATTTATTTCCTCAATTTTTGTTATCCCTCCATTTATAATTATTTCTAAATTAGGATTTTCTTTTTTAATATCATAAACCATTTTATAATTTAGTTTTGGAATGTTTAAATTTTGTTTGGGAGATAAACCAGTCAAGATTGCTTTCCTTGCATGCAATATAAATGTTTTTGAACCAGCATCTCTCATCTTATGAATAAAATCATTTAAATAATCAAATTCTTCTGTATCATCGAAACCAATTCTTGTCTTAGCTGTGACAGGAATTTTACATGCATTTATCATTGAATTAATACATTCAGCAACTAAATCAGGTTCTTTAATTAAACATGCGCCAAATTTATTTTTTTGAACTTTTTTGCTAGGACAACCAAGATTAATATTAACTTCATCATAACCCATATCCTCTGCAATTTTAGCTACCTCTGCTAACTCTTCTTTATTAGAACCACCAACTTGTAAAGCCAATGGTTTTTCCTCAGGACTAAAAGATAAAATTTTTTTTCTATCCCCATGAATTGCGGATTTTGTTGCAACCATCTCAGTATAGAGCATTACATTTTTGCTCATCAATCTTAAAAAGAAACGATCATGCCTATCAGTACAATCCATCATTGGGGCAACTGATATTTTTCTGTTTATTTTTTTTTTAGAATCCAAGGTCTTTACCCATTATTTTATCAGGTAACCATGTAACAATCTCAGGAAAAATACATAAAATTACTATAGCCAAAGCCATAATTATCATAAACGGTATAGATCCTTTTAAAATTTCTGACAAACTAACGTCTGGGGTAATTCCTTTTATAATATAAAGATTTAATCCAACTGGTGGTGTAATTAAGCCAATCTCCATGTTGATTGTGAATACTATTGCAAACCAATATGGGTCAAAACCTAAAGTAGTAATAACTGGCAATAATATAGCTGAGGTCATTACAATAACTGCAACTGGTGGTAAAAAGAAACCAGCTATTAAAAGAAATATGTTTATTAAAATGAACACAACCCATTTGTTAGAGCTTAATTCGACCATGCTCTGCGCTAATGACTGAGTTACATACAGTTGTGAAAGAGTGAACGCAAAAAGATATGAGGCAGCGATAATGAACATTATCATCACACTTTCCTTCATAGAAACTTTAACAATGTTCCAAATCTTTTTTGGCTGATAAATTTTGTAAACAACAGCTATTAATACAAAAACTAAGAATGCCCCTACTCCAGATGCCTCTGATGGTGTTGCAACTCCTCCATAAAGTACATAGAGAACTCCTGCTATAATTGCTAAAAAAGGAAGAATTCTTGGCAAAACTTCAAGTTTTTCTTTTAGAGTTGGTCTTACTCTATTTCTTAAAGCTTTTGCTGCATCTTTATCAATAAAATAACTGTGTATTAGAGCCCATATCGCAAACATACCTGCCAACATAAAACCTGGTACAAGACCACATAAAAATAATCTTCCAATAGATGTACCCGTTGCAATTCCATAAACTATTAAAACAATACTAGGAGGAATTAAAACTCCTAAGGTTCCACCTGCTGCAATGGTTCCTGTTGCGATTTGATCGGAATAACCTCTTTTTCTCATTTCAGGTATTCCCATTGTCCCAATCGCAGCACAAGTTGCAGGACTAGATCCGCTTAAAGCTGCAAAAATTGAACAAGCGCCAATATTTGAAATTACCAATCCACCTGGTACTCTCCAAAGCCATCTATCTAATCCTGTATATAAATCTTTTCCAGCAGGAGAGTTGGCAACAGCCATTCCCATTAAAATAAACATTGGTATAGAAAGTAAAACAAATGAATTTAATCCTGCAAAAAATGTTTCAGCAAATACATCAAGCATTTGAAAACCTTCAAATGTAACCAAAAGAGCTATCGAAACAAAACTCAAACCAAATGCAATTGGAATTCCAGAAAAAAGTACCAATAAAGTAAAAACTGCAACAATTAATGCTATAATTAGTGGATCCATTTATTTAAAATCCTTTTCGTCAGTTAATTTAATAATTTCGGCGATATACTGTAATATCATCAATAAAGCCCCTAACATCATTGATGAATATGGTATCCATAGTGGTGGATCCCACACAGTTCCTGTTGAATAATTTTTGGTAAATGCTTCCTCGAACATTAAGAAACCAAAATAAAATAAAATTAGGAAAAATAATAAACTAATAGAAGATGTAAAAATTTTTAATCTAATTATATTTTTTTTGGATAAAAAATCGTAAATCCATTCCATGCTCACATGAGCTTTTTCACTTAGAACGTATACACTTCCTATAAAAGTTGAAGCAACTAACAGCATAGTTACAAGTTCTGTTTGCCATGTAATTGCTCGTTGAAAAAAATATCTTTCAAAAACAAGTTCAACGATTACTAAGATTGATAAGAGTAATGCTAATACAGCGAAAGCACCACATGCCTTGGCAATTAGATCGCAAAATTGAAGATACTTTTTTTTCATAAAAAAAACCCCTATTTAATAAGAATAAATAGGGGTTCTTTATATATTATTTTATTTAACTGCTAAAGCCATTTCCATCAGCTTATCGCCACCTGGAACTTTATCAGCAAATGCTTTATGAGAGGATTTTTTTGCAATCTCTACCCATGCAGCATGGTCTTTTGCATCCATGTATACTAATTTTACACCTGCAGCCTTATAAGCATCTTCAAACTTTTTATCTAAGTTTTCTACTTGAGCTGTCATGTATTTCTCAGCAACTTTTCCTGCCTTCATTAAAGCTTTTTGTTGCTTAGAATTTAAAGCATCAAAAGACTTTTTCGACATCAAAATTGGCTCATACATAAACCATAGACCAAATTTTCCTGGAGGAGTAGCACATGAAACTTGTTCATAAATTTTATAACTTACAAAACTTCCTGAACTTGTGTTAGCACCTGTTAATACACCAGTTTGTAAACCTGTGTAAATTTCAGATGAAGGCATACTTTGTATACCTGCTCCTGCTGCTTCTAACATTTGGTTAAATGCTTTTCCAGCAGCTCTCATAACTTGACCTTTTGCGTCGCTAGGATTTTTAATACATTTTGTTTTTGAAGCAAAACCACCACCTAACCAAGCATCAGATAAAACTACAACACCAGCATCATTAATGATTTTTTTAATTTCAGTCATCATTGGACCTTTATTAAATCTTAATGCATGATCATGATTTTTTACTGTTCCAGGCATTAAAGTTGCGTCAAATTCTGGATGGAATTTAGATGCATATGCTAATGGAAAAGCAGAAATATCTAATTGACCAGTTGTCATTGGTTTCCACTGTTCTTTTGGTTTGTACAATGATTTAGCTGGGTAAATTCTAATATCTACTCCAACGTTTGCTTTTTTAACCTCGTCAGCAATGATTTGAACCATTTCATGACGTGGGTCATAAGATCCATCAGCTCTTGGTGTACCAGGCCATTGGTGACTTGCTTTCAGCGTAACTGCATAAGCAGAACCAATAGTAGTAAAAACAAAAACTAATGAAGTTAAATATAAAGATATCTTTTTTAACATTATTTTTTCCCTCTATTGTTATTTTTAATAATTGAATTAAAGTGAACTTATTAATAAGAGTCAAGTCGTCAAAAACTCATGATATATATAATTATATGGATGGACCGTTAAAAAACCTACTAGTAGTTGATTTAACAAGGGTATTAGTAGGTCCTTACTGCACAATGATACTATCAGATCTTGGTGCAAGAGTGATTAAAGTTGAGGCACCAGAAATAGGAGATGACTCAAGAAAATTTGGACCATTCATAAAAGATTACTCAGCTTATTTTATGTCTTTGAATAGAGGTAAAGAGAGTATTGCACTGAATTTAAAGAACAATGATGATAAAAAAATTTTTGACAAAATTTTATCTAAAGCAGATGTCTTAGTTGAAAATTTTAAACCAGGTACTTTGGAAAAGTGGGGTTATGGTTGGAAAAATATTAATAAAAAATATCCTAAATTAATTTACGCATCTGCTTCTGGATTTGGTCAAACTGGTCCTCTCAAAGAATTGCCTGCTTACGATATGGTTGTACAAGGTATGGGCGGATTAATGAGTGTAACTGGACAGCCTAATTCTGAACCAACAAGAGTGGGGACATCAATTGGTGACATCACTGCTGGTTTGTTTACAGCAATTGGAATTAATGCAGCTCTTTATGATAGACAAAAAACAGGTAAAGGAATGTTTATTGATGTGTCAATGCTAGATTGTCAAATAGCAATTTTAGAAAATGCTATAGCTCGTTACTTAGCAAAAAATGAGATACCAAAACCAATGGGGTCACGTCATCCATCAATTGCACCGTTCGAAGCTTTTAAAACAAAAGATAGTTATATTATTATAGCGGCTGGAAACGATAGATTATTTGAAAAACTTTGTGAACTTTTAGCAATGCCTGAAATGAGTAAAGATTCTAAATTTTCAGATAATTCGTCTAGAGCCAAAAATATGGATGAACTTAAAATAATTCTTGAAAAAAAATTAGCATCTAGATCGACCAGTGAATGGGTTAAAGATATGGAAAAAGAAAAAATTCCATGCGGTCCAATATTCAATATTAAAGAAGCAGTAGAAAATCCCCAAGTAGATGCAAGAAACATGATTGTAAAAGCATTTCATAAAGAAATCGGAGATTTTAAATTAGCAGGTAATCCTATTAAAATGTCTGCTTATAAAGACGAAAAAACTAGAGGTGATATCCCTGATTTAGATGAACACAGGGAAAAAATTTTAAAAGAATTTACTTAATTGTTTTCAGCTTCGTTTGAAGTGTCTTGCTCAGTAGCTTGATTTTCTGTTTCAGTTACTTCATCCAATGAGACATCTCCTTGCTCATCACCTGTTTCATCGGTTGCTGCTGTATCAATGTCTGGTTTAGCAGTTTGAGATAGTTCTGCTAAATCTTCATTAGAAACTTGAATTTTTTCTGGAGTTTTTCTTGCTCTCTTAGATGGTAAAATAGGTGTACCACTTTTTGAAATTTCACCTTTATATAGACTTTCAAAATCATCACCTACATCTTCATCATCTTCAGCACCATCATCAACTTGCTCTACATGCTTTCTTAATTTGTAAACTGCACTTTCGGTTAGTTCATTTACCTTAATATTTTCCTCTGCAATTTCTCTTAGAGCTATAACTGTATTTTTGTCGTTATCTCTATCTAAAGTTGGTTCTATTCCAGTGTTTAACTGAGTTGCTCTTTCTTTAGCAACTAACACTAATTCATAAGGACTTTCTACTTTATCGATGCAGTCTTCTACTGTTACCCTAGCCATGCGGAGTATCTATACAGTGATCTTTAAAAAATCAAGGATAATTTTATAAATATTGTGGATTCAGCTTATTTCTAACAAAAAATAATAAGACGGCAGCCAAAGCAATATAAATAAATGATACAAGAGCAACCTGTTCTATTGAAAATCCTTTATCAATTAAAAGACCAAATAATGCAGTGCCAAATGCTGTTGAAAAAACCATTAATGATGTGGTTAATGCTTTAATGGATCCAATGTATCTAACACCATAAATTTCTGCCCATGTTGAGGAACCCAGTACGTTTGCAAGTCCATTTGATATCCCAATTAAGCCTAAAAATAAGAAAGCTGAAAATGAAATATCAAAATACATTAAAACTATAGTCGAAATTAGTAATGGAATATTCATGAAAATAAGTAGTTTTCTGCTAGTAAATTTATCAATCAAAAAACCTGCAACTAGCAAAGTTATTACTGATAAAACTGAATAAACCATAAATGATTGGGCAATTACATAAGTGCCCCACCCTTTAGACTCTGTAATAAAAGATTGGTAAACAAATACACCTGTTGCAATCCATGGCATAGCTAACATATTCAAACAAACGACATAAAATCGATAATCTTTAAGAACTTCAATTCTTTTCCATTGTTTTATTTTTTGATTAAATTCTTTTTGGTTTGTCTCTTCCCTAGATTCAAAGTTTAAGTTTTTAACTAGAAGAAAAGATGTAATCGGAAGAAGTATCAAAACTAATATTGAAATATATATCCATAAATTTTGCCAAGAGGTAATGGTAAGCAAATATACAATCAAAACAGGTAATATAAACTCAGCTGTAGAAAGACCAAACCAGCTTGTACTTAGAGCCTTTCCTCTAGATTTCGTAAAATATCTAGAGATTGTTGTTGTTGCAGTATGAGACATCATACCTTGACCTGAAAATCTCATGAGAAAAATTGAAATAAATAAAAAAGTAATTGAAGAAATTTTTGAAAAGAAAAAACACGAAAAAGATAAAAGTATTGTTACAAAAAATGCAAATTTAAAAATATTGATATCATCTATTTTTTTTCCAACCCAAATTAATAAAAAAACTACTCAACAAAGTTGCGGATGCATAAATTGTTCCAAATTGTCCCTGGGTGATAGATAATGCCTCTCGTATGCTAGAATTAAAAAGACCAAGAAAAAAACTCTGTCCAAAACTAGAAAAAAATGTAAATATAAAACCAAATATAATTACTTTTAAACTTAAACTTTTAAACATATTAATTAATTATGAGCTGTAATGTTGCTTTCATAGGTCTTGGTGTCATGGGTTATCCAATGGCTGGTTATATATCAAAAGGCGGACACAATGTAACTGTTTTTAACAGAACAAAATCCAAAGCTGAAAAATGGATAAAAGAACACAAAGGTAAAATGGCAGATACTCCAGCTGAAGCTGCAAAAGATGCTGAATACATTTTTACATGTGTTGGAAATGATTATGATTTAAGAGAAGTAACTTTTGGAGACAACGGTGCATTTAAAACAATTAAAAAAGGTGCTGTTTATATTGATAACACAACTGCTTCTGCAACAATTGCAAGAGAGATACATGAATATGCAAAAAAAAATGGATTTGGTGCATTAGATGCTCCTGTATCAGGAGGACAAGCTGGTGCAGAAAATGGAGCACTAACAGTCATGATTGGTGGAGATCAAGCTGATTTTGATAAAGCAAAAGATAAAATAGATTGTTATAGCAAAAAAATGAAATTACTTGGTGGACCAGGAAACGGACAGCTAGCTAAAATGGTAAATCAAATTTGTATTGCAGGCTTAGTCCAAGGTTTATCAGAGGCTATAAATTTTGGAATGAAAGCTGGATTAAATATGGAAGATGTAATTGAAGTTATTTCAAAAGGTGCAGCTCAATCTTGGCAAATGGAAAATAGATATAAAACAATGATTGATGATAAGTTTGATTTTGGTTTTGCAGTGGATTGGATGAGAAAAGACTTAAAGATTGCAATGGAAGAAGCTAAAAATAATGGCTCATTGTTACCTGTTACTGAACTTGTTGATAAATATTATGGTGAAGTACAAGGCATGGGTGGTAATCGTTGGGATACTTCAAGCTTAATAAAAAGATTTAGAAAGTAAAGTATGCACCCAGCATACTATGAAGATTTAGCAGAGATACAAAATAAGTATTGGTCTATGTTAGATGATGCTGTAACTAATAGAGGTTCACCATTTAGAATTCCTGTTTTCATATGCGCTCACCAAGATGAAGTAGACGGTAGAATTGTTGTTTTGCGTAAATCAGATAGAGCAAATAATCTACTACAATTTCACACTGATTTAAGATCTCCAAAAGTGGATATTCTTAAAAAAAATAAGAATGCCTCTCTAGTTTTCTATGATAAAGAAGAAAAAATTCAGTTAAGAGTAAAAGTGGAATGCGAAGTTAATAATCAAAATTCTACAACTGAAGAGTCATGGAAAAAAACTCAACATATAAGTAGACGTTGTTATTTAACTGATAGCCCTCCAGGAACTACATCAGAAAATCCAACATCTGGAATGATATCTAAATTAGAAGATTTTGATTACACTATGGAACAAAGTGAAGAAGGTTATAAAAACTTTACTGTCATTAAATGTAAAATTAAGTCTATTGAGTGGTTATATCTTGCAGCTAAAGGGCACCGTAGAGCAAAGTTTGATTTAGAAAATAACAAAAATGAGTGGTTAGTTCCTTAATAACTAATTATTAGTTAAACAAAACTTAAAAGCTATTTCTTTGAAAAATTAGTAATACTTTTTTTTATCGTTTCAGCAATAATTAATACTCCTTTTTCATTTGGGTGTAATCCATCATCCTGATTAAAATTTGGGTTAAGAGCAACACCTTTTAATAGAAATGGAATTAATTCTAATTCAAATTTTTTTGATAAATCAGGATAAATTTTATCAAATTCTTTTTTATAACTTAATCCATTTGTAGGTGAAGCAACCATACCTGCAAGAATTACCTTAATGTTATTATCGAGTATAATGTTAATAATCTTGTCTAAGTTTTGCTTTGTTTGATTTGGGTTAATTCTTCTTAACATGTCATTTGCTCCAAGACCAATAATTATCAAATCATAACTTTCATCTAATAATTCATCCTCTATTCTATTTAAACCATCTAAAGAAGTGTTACCAGAAACACTGCCATTAAAAACTTGAGTTTCATATCCCTCAGAATTTAAACTTTTTTCTAAAATTACGGATAAATGATTCTCCTCAGGTAAGCCATAGCCTGACATTAGGCTGTCACCAAATAATAATACTTTTTCTAATTTAGTTTGCGATTTTTTTTCACCGCAACTTATTAATAAAATAGAAGTTAAACTTAGGATAACGATCCCTAAAAGTTTTTTCATAAATTATTAAAAAATTGATTTGTTATGGAGTCTTAACACCATCTTTAATGATATTATAAACCATTTTTTTCCAATTATAATTATACTTTTTTCTGTTAACGTGAATTGTATTTAAAACTACAATTCTTGAGTTTTCTACGTCAATCAAAATTTGCTGACCTCCGTGTCCTCCTATGCCGAGAATTTTCCTATCTTTCATTCCTTTAATATCTAAATGAAATTGACCACCATAACTATATGTAGCTTCCTCAACACGAAATAAACTTCTCTTTGGATTAGTTAATTTCTTTTCAATTCTATTATTGTAAATAGTTTTTAAATATTTTCCAACACATGTATCATTTTGCCAATCATCCATAATTGTCTTAGCTACTCGTAAATAATCATATCTTGTTGCATAAAACATACTTTGAGCGTCACCATTTTCAACAAATTTGTTTGGAACCTTAAAAAAATATACACTATTTTTTACTTTAGCTTTAACCTGAAAAATATTATTTAAAAGTTTTTGCCAGTTATCTCCAGATTTAAACATTGCATAATTTAATATTAAGTGCGTATTAATAACGTTGTAATTATATTTGCGATCAGATTTTTTTTTATTTTTAAAATAATTACCCATATAAAAAGCGATAGTATTAGTGTCCGCCTCTCCTTCTACTGTTTGATATTCTACATCTCCCATTTCTAAAATTACGCTGTCATAAACATACTTTTGATCGCCAGTATTCATATTTAACAAATCTATTAGTTTCTCATCTTGGTAAAGTGTATCTTTTACTAAAGGCCAATCACTAATTTTTTGATTTACATCCTTAATATATCCAGCGCAAATTGCGTGGCCTAATACGTACGATGCCAAACTTTTTCCCATTGAATTTGATCTTAATTTTGTATCATTATTTACAAATTCACCGAATCGATCAATCGGTGATAATTCATCTATTATAATTTGACCATCTTGAAAATAAAGGTAACTAAGGATTGCTTGTTTCATAAATTGTTTTTTTATAAATTCATTTTCTATTTTATTGAATTTAAATTCATAAGGATCTTTGGAAGCTTGGATTAAATATTTCTTCCATTGAATAGTGCTACCATCACCTGTTTCATGACTAAATAAATTTTTGTAATTGTAATATACTAATGTATCTCTGTTGGGATTTTTGTTAAAGGGTACGCTCCACCTTCCTTTGTAAGCGTTAACTTTCAAATTATTTTCTTTATCTTCCCATAATGGATTTCCATTCTCATCGTAACATAGAGCATTTCTCGTTTTTTTATTATCGCATCCAACTCTATAGCTATAACCATTATTTTTTAACCAAAGATTAAAACTCAACATGCTGTTTGAGTAATCTGATGCAAAAGTAATATTGTTTTGAAAAAAGAGTAATATTAAGATCAATGTAAATTTTTTCATAAATTCTAAAAAATTGATTTAGAATATCTTTTCCAATTATCTTGATAATGCTTTGTATTTTCTATGATAGCTTTTTTTTCATCTTCCGTAATTTCTCTTACAACCTTACCAGGTGAGCCAATTACTAAAGAGTTGTCTGGAATTTCTTTGTTTTCTGTAATTAATGCTTTTGCTCCAATAAGACAGTTTTTTCCAATCTTAGCGTTATTTAAAATTACTGCTCCAATACCGATTAAACTATTATCTCCTATGGTACAACCGTGAAGCATAACCATATGTCCAACGGTAACATTTTTTCCAACTCTCAAAGGATAACCAGGATCTGTGTGCAAAACACTTCCATCTTGTATATTAGAGCCTTCACCAATATAAATATTTTCTACATCGCCTCTTAAGGTTGCATTAAACCAAATACTAGAATTTTTTTCTAAGGTAACATCGCCTATTATAGTTGCATTAGGTGCTACCCAATTTTCGCCAGAGTTTTTTGGTTTTTTATCTTTTAAATCGTAAAACATAATTTATATATTATTACATTATGCCTATACAAACTCCAATATGTGATTTTGGTCAAAAAGCTCATGACTTTGAGCTTAAATCAACAGAGGGTAAAATTCTTTCCTTAGCAGATGTCAAAGGTGAAAAAGGTACATTAATAATGTTTATCTGTAATCACTGTCCGTATGTAAAGGCAGTAACAAAGGACATTGTTGAGGATTGTAAAAAATTAAAAAATATCGGTATCAATTCAGTCGCTATTTGCGCTAATGATGCTGAAAATTACCCTGAGGACTCATTTAAAAATATGATTGAGTTTTCAAAAAAAAAACCAGTTTGGTTTCCCTTATTTGGTAGATGAAACCCAAGAAGTTGCGAGAACTTATGATGCGGTATGTACTCCAGATTTTTTTGGATACAACAAAGATCTAGAGCTTCAATATAGAGGAAGAGTAAGAGAACTAAAAAAATTAATTCCAGTTAGGGATGGAGATAGTGATCTTTTAAAAGCTATGACACAAATTGCTGAAACTAATAAAGGACCTGAAAACCAAATTCCTAGTGCTGGATGTGGTATTAAGTGGAAAACTAATTAATGTATATTATCGTTACTAGAACATTCCCACCTGAATTGGGTGGAATGCAAAGTTTGATGTGGGGTTTATCTCGTGAAATGTCAAAAAATTTCATGATTAAAGTTTTTGCGGATTATCACTTAAATCATAAAGATTTTGATGAGCAAACAAGTTTTTCAATTGAAAGAGTTGGTGGAATAAAATTTTTAAGAAAAATTAGAAAAGCTCAATTAATTAATGAATTTTTAAAAGACAATAAAGTCGAGGGCATCATCTCAGATCACTGGAAGAGTTTAGAATTAATAAAAACTGATAAAAAAAAGTATTGTTTAATTCATGGTAAGGAAATTAACCATCCTATAGGAAGCTCGTTAAATAAAAGAGTAATAAAAGTTCTTAACAATGTCGAAAAAGTAATCGCTAATTCTGTGTACACAAAAAATTTAGCAATAAATAATGGTGTAGAACAAGATAAAGTTGTGGTTATAAATCCTGGGGTTGACCCTGTTAAAGAATTAAATAAAAAATCTCTCGAGAAAGTTGAAAGTTTATTAAAAGTTAAAACACCAAGACTAATTACAGTTTCTAGATTTGATAAAAGAAAAAATCATGAAAAAGTTATAATGGCACTAAGAAATTTAAAACAGTTGTACCCCGATATTGTTTATATTTGCATTGGTTATGGTGATGAAGAGGATAATATAAAAAAATTAGTTGATGAATTAGATCTAACTTCTCAAGTAATGTTTTTTAAAGATATAAGTTCTGATTTAAAAAATGCCTTATTGGCTAAATCTAATATATTTGTCATGCCATCTATAATACATAAGACTTCTGTAGAAGGTTTTGGGATAGCTTACGTAGAAGCTGCACAATATGGAATTCCTTCATTAGGAGGAAAAGATGGTGGTGCATCAGATGCAATTGATCACGATAAAACTGGATTAATTTGTGATGGGAACAATTTAAATGACATTTATTCATCATTAAATTCAATGATTGAAAATAAAAAATATATAGAACTTGGAAAAAATGCCAAAGAGCATGCTTCAAAATTTCAATGGGATAAAACTTTAGAGGAATACAAAAAAATTCTTAATTAATTTAAAGAACTACTTAATCTTTCAAAAACTTTTTCTGCACTTAAATTATTCAAGTCTGTTACTTCAATTGCTTTAAAATTTTCTCTTTCAATGCTAACTTTGTAAGCTGTAGTATGTTTTCCAAATAAAGTTAAACCTTTAGCTCCAACATGAGCTGCTATATGAGCAGGTCCTGTATCATTAGCAATAATAAAAGAGCTATCCTTGATCAAAGAAGTTAATTGAGAAATATCAAGCGCTTTTCCATTATCTAATAAAATTTCAGCATTTATTTCTTGTGCATCATTTATCTCGGACGGGCCTGGAGCTAAAACAATTTTATATTTGTTACCAAATTTATCTAAAATAAGTTTTATAAGATCATTATAATAAGGCCATTTCTTCATATGTAAGTGAGGCGAGCAAAAAGGAAATAATAAAATAAATTTATCCAATTTGAAATGATCTTTAATTTTACTGATCTCAGAGCCAGCCCAACTAAAATTAGGATTTAAAGTATGAGATGTTTTTAGTCCTGATGTTTGTAATTGATGATTAAACCTATCTAGAACAGAGTGTTTATCAAATTCCTTTTTATCTATTACTTCTGGCAAAGTTGTAATTGAGCTAGACCAGGTTTCTTTTTTTGCCTTAGGAAAAAGAATATTTTTATAAAAATTTGTTCTTGAGGAATTTTGAAGATCGAAAACTTTTGAAAAACTATGTTTCTTAAGTTCTCTCATTAAGAAATATAAGTATATAAGATTATATCTTGGCAACCTTTTATCTAAAATTACTTCATGAATAAACGGATTTTTTTTAAAAACTTCTAAATAAGCTTTTGTAGTTAGTAAATAAATTCGATCATTTTTATGATTTTCAGATATGTCTTGAATTGCACCACTCGCTTGGGCTATATCTCCTAATGATCCATGTTTAATAATTAAAATATTAGACATATTTATAACAAGATAGCACAGTATTAAATTTTATGAATAAAATTATAGTAGAAGTTTCAATAGGTGAACTTTTAGATAAAATTTCAATTTTAGAAATCAAACAAGGAAAAATTAAAGATCCAGAAAAACTAAAATTTATTAACAATGAACACTCTATTTTAAAAGATCAGCTCAATAAAAATGTAAAATCTGATGATAAGCTTAATGATCTTTATCAATCATTAAAAGAGGTAAATTCTAAACTATGGGTTATTGAAGATGACAAAAGACAATGTGAAAAAGAAAAAGATTTTGGTGAAAAATTTATTAAACTTTCAAGAGATGTTCATTTTTTAAATGATGATCGAGCAAAAATAAAATTAGAAATTAATAATCACACTGGTTCAGTCATAAAAGAGATAAAAGAATATACTAGTTACTAAATCATTCTAATGGCACTTCATTTTTCAAAAGAAGAGTTTTCTAAGAGAAAAAGTAAAGTTTTAAATTCTATGAAAGAGCAAAACCTTGATGCTATTTTGATGTTCAGACAAGAGTCGATGTATTGGTTAACTGGATACGATACCTTTGGTTATGTTTTTTTTCAGACATTGGTTTTAGACAAAAGCGGAAATACAATACTGCTCACGAGAGCTCCTGATTTAAGACAAGCTCAAAATACATCCAACATAGAAGATATTAGGATATGGGTTGATAAAGATGGATCAAATCCAACTGATGATCTTAAAGTTATTTTGAATGAATTAAATCTTAAAGGAAAAAAGTTAGGAATTGAATATGAAGCTTATGGTTTGACTGGTCGTAATGCTCTTCGATTAAACAAATCTTTAGAAAATTATTGTTCTATTGAAGATAAATCAGACTTAATAACAAAATTACGAGTAGTAAAATCTAAAGAGGAAATTGTTTATGTTAAAAAAGCTGCAGAACTTGCGGATAAAGCCTTAGACGAAGTATGGAAATATGCAAAAACTGGTGTTAGTGAGTCTAAAATATTAGCAGAAATGAATAGAGTCATATTTGAAGGTGGTGGAGATTATCCTGCAAATGAATTTATAATTGGTTCTGGCAAAAATGCATTGCTTTGTCGTTATCAAGCAGAAAAGCAAATTTTAGATAAACAAGATCAATTAACTATTGAATGGGCTGGTACTTATAGACATTACCATTCAGCAATGTTTAGAACAATTCCTATTGGTAAAGCAAATCCTAATCATTATAAAATGCATGAAGCATGTGTTGAGGCACTCAAAAAATGTGAAAATAAATTAAAACCTGGGAATAAAGTTGGAGAAGTTTTTGATATTCATGCAAAAACGTTTGATGACCTTGGTTTTAAAAAAGCTCGAATGAACGCTTGTGGTTACTCATTAGGAAATACTTTTTCTCCAAACTGGATGGATTGGCCAATGATATATACAAATAATCCTTATATAATTCAGCCTGGGAATATTTTTTTTATGCATATGATATTAATGGACTCTGAAAACCAATTAGCCATGAACCTAGGTGAAACTTATTTAGTTACAGCAGATGGCAATGAAAGACTCGGTAAACAAAAGTTAGATTTAGTAGTGCTTTAATTAAAACTATATTTTTTCTCTAAAAATTTAATTACGTTGTGAATAATAAAAGTCATAAATAGATAAATTCCACCAGCAACTATAAATACTTCGATTGGTTTAAAAGTTGTTGAAATTATATATTTTGCAACACCTGTAAGGTCCATTATGGTGACTGTGCTTGCTAAAGAAGTTCCTTTCATCATCAGGATAATTTCATTTCCATAAGCTGGTAAAGATTGTCTGATAGCAATTGGTATCTGAATTTTATAAAAGATTACTTTGTTTGAGATACCTAAACTTTTACCTGCCTCTATTATTCCAGGTTTAATTGTTTGAAATGCTGATCTTAATATCTCTGAAGTGTAAGCACCCGTGTTCAAAGCAAAAGCAATAATTGCACACCAATACGGTTCTTTTAAGATTACCCATAAGACTGTCGATCTTAAATATTCAATTTGACCTAATCCAAAATAAATTATGAATATTTGTACTAAAAGAGGTGTGCCCCTAAAAATATATGAATATCCATAAGCAAATCTATTGATAAATATATTCTTATTTAATCTTAGAATTGCAAAAAACAATCCAATGAATAATCCTATCACCAGAGAAACTGAAAGAAGTTTTAAAGTTATCACTGCTGCACTTAATAATTTAGGGAAACTATTAATCATTAATTCAAGATCCATTAATACCCCCTACTATATTTAACTTCTAATCTGTTAATCAATTTCATACTCACAAAAGTAAGTAGTAAATACAAAACTGCAGCAAATGAATAAAAGAATAATGGATCTCTTGTTGATCCAGCAGCGATATAAGATTGCCTCATGATTTCAACTAAACCTGTAACTGAAATTAGAGATGTGTCTTTTAGAGTTATCTGCCAAACATTACTTAGATTTGGAATAGCTAATCTTAATGTTTGAGGTAAAATAATTTTAAAAAAATTTTCCAAATTTATTGAGACCTAACACATTGGCAGCCTCGAACTGGCCTTTATCAATTGATTGAATTGCTCCCCTAAAAACTTCTGTTGAATAAGCACCAGAAATTATTCCAATTGCAAATGCACCTGTGATAAATGCATTTATTTCAATATATTCATTATAACCAAATATTGATGCAACAAACATAACTGCGCCAGTTCCACCAAAAAAGAAAAGGTAAATTACTAATAACTCTGGAACACCTCTTATTATAGTTGTGTAAGAATTGGCGATAAAATTTAAAAACTTATTTTTTGATAATTTTAATGGAGTAAAGACTAACGCAAAAATAAAACCTATAATCATTGCTGTTATTGAAACAGCTATGGTCATTAAGGTTGCATAAAATAATTCATCACCCCAACCAGTATCTCCAAATGCTAGAAGTTCCATACAGATTGGCGACTATACATGATAGTCGCCTAATCTAAAATTTAATTACATAGAAGCGTCGAAACCAAACCACTTAGTAGCAATTCTACTAATGTCTCCGTTTTTTCTCGCTTTATTGATAGCGGCGTTAAACTTTTTCAAAAGTTCAGTATCATCTTTTCTAATACCTACTCCAACACCGTTTCCAAATGCACCACCTGAGAAAGTTGGTCCAGTTAAAACAACTGGCTTACCAGATTTTTCTGCATAATCACTGAATGCAACAGCAGCAGCTAATGCAGCATCACATCTTCCAGATGCTAAATCTAAGTTAACTTCGTCTTGTGTTTTGTAAGTTCTTACATTTACTTTTCCTACATCACCAGAATCTAAAAAGTTTTGGTGGATCGTAGCTGTTTGTACACAAACAGTTTTACCTGCTAATGCAGTAGTAAGTGTTTTAAGATCTTTTTTAGCTGCAGCATTAGGTTTCGTAAGATTTATCCCAGCTGATGTATCTAAACCTTCTAGGCTAGAACCTTTCATGACTGCTAAAGATGCAACTTCATCAGCATATCCTTGAGAAAAACTAATTGCCTTTTGTCTCTCTGCAGTAATTGACATACCTGCCATTATTGCATCAAACTTTCTCATGATTAACGCTGGTATCATCCCGTCCCAGTCTTGCTCAACTATTACACATTGCTGTCCAATGTATCTACAAAGTGTATAAGCTAATTCAACTTCAAAACCTATTAACTTACCTGCTTCATTTTTTGAGTTCCATGGAGGATAAGCACCCTCTGTTCCAATTCTTATTTTATCAGCATTAACATTTCCCATTACCAATAGAGAAAGTAAAACTGAAAAAATAGTTTTCTTAAATATATTCATTGTTATCTCCTTTAATAAAAAAATAGTATTTCACAAATTGTGGATATTAAAAAGGAAAAATTAATGATTTATCGAAGAAGAAAAATTCCAAGAACAATCAAAACTAGGTATGTAAACTCTGGATAAATTAGTGTTTCCAAAATGATGATTAAATACATTCAACCAATTTTCAACTTGAAGAGGTTTTTTATCCTGACTTCCCACCTGGGCAGTAATAACTCCTTTAGGTTTAAGTATTCTAACTAAAGAGTCCATATTTTTAGCAGCAAGGTCTATGCAAAACTGGTCATCATTTAGATCAACAAAAATATGATCATATGTATCTTCGTTTACTGTCTTTATGCTTTCAAAAGCGTCACCCCAAACACATTTTACAGAATTTTTTTCTGTAGCTTTTTTTCCAATATCTCCAAGATGTTTATTGCAAACTTCCACAACTTCTGGATCTAATTCATACCAATCTATAAAATTAAACTTTTTTGAAATGCATTCTCTGGCAACGCCACCGTCACCACCACCAATTATTGCAGCTCTCTCATTTTTTTTGTTTAATTTTAAACCAGCACCAACAAAAGTTGAGCTATACAAATGTTCATCTGATGCCGCTACCTGTATTTCACCATCAATAAATAAAGATTTTCCAAATTGTTCTAATTCTAAAATTTCAATATGTTGACCAACTTTTGATTTAAAATCCTCTAAAACTTCATTTACAACATATGATTTTTGTAATCCAGGTGAACTATAGATATCATGGTAAAAAGATCTGGTATCTCTATTAAATTCTTTTTTAACAATTCTTTTATGTTCAAATTCTTTTTTAACAATATCAATTGCTACTGATGGACTTATTTTCCCACAGGTAAAAAAATCAAAACTTATTATTCCTTTTTCTGGAAATGTATGAAAGCTGATGTGACTTTCAGCTAATAAAGCTAAAATTGTAAAGCCCTGAGGTTCAAATTTATATTTAGAAATATTAAGGATAGTTACATCTGCTGCTTTCGCGATTTTATTTATGACTTTTTCATAGATTGAAGGATCGTACTCTTTTGTAGTACCTATAATATCTAAAGTAATATGCTCCCCAACTTTAATCATTTTACCCTTTTTTATAGTTTTTAGCCTTAACTAAAACTTTTTTCATTTCTTTAAATGAAAGTATCTTAGGTTGTCCTAATTTTAAAGCAATAGTGTATTGATGACAAATATTTTCTATCTCTTGTGCAAGTTCAAATGCATCCTCTAAATTTTTTCCAAAAGCAACCTGGCCGTGATTAGACATTAAACAAGCAGATCTATTTTCTAAAGCTTTGATTACATTTTTAGATAACTCTTCAGTTCCAAAAGTTGCGTATTCAGCACATTTAATGTCATCTCCTCCTGCAAGAGCAATCATATAATGAAATGGTGGAACGGGTTTTCCATGTGAAGATACAGCCGTTGCGTGTGGAGAATGAGCATGAACAATGGCATGTGCATCTTTTTTATTTATATAAATATCTCGATGAAATCTCCATTCAGATGATGGTTTGTTAGTTGTGTCATTTTTTTCATCTTCATTTAACCCCATAAAAACAATGTCTTCAGGTTTTAATGTTTCATATTTTTTTCCTGATGGAGTAATTAGATATCCTTCTTTATCGCCCTCTTTTCCTCTCAGTGAAATATTTCCAGATCTGAGCGGTGAGAGATTTGTAGAATTTAACTTTAATGAATATTCAATAATTTGATTTCTTTGTTCTAAATTTTTCATTTAAATAATTCTTTAAGTCCTTTTTCCGATGCTTCACATACTCCTTTTTCGGTAATTAATCCCGTAACATATTTTGCTGGAGTTACATCAAAAGCTAAATTCATAGCTTTACTTTTTTTTGGATAAATTTGTATTTTCTTTATATCTCCTTTTTCATCTAAACCTTCAACGTGAGATAATTCATCTGAATTTCTCTCCTCAATTGGAATATCTTTATGGTTTTTTATATTCCAATCAATTGTTGAACTTGGTAGTGCAACATAAAAAGGAATCTTATTATCATGGGCTGCTAGTGCTTTAAGATAAGTTCCAACTTTATTACAAACATCTCCATTGGCTAAAGTTCTATCAGTTCCGACGATACACATGTCAACCTCTCCTCTTTGCATCAAAATTCCACCTGTATTATCTGCAATGATTGTATTCTTAATTCCCTCCTCATTTAGTTCATAAGAAGTGAGGTTTGCTCCTTGATTTCTTGGTCTAGTTTCATCTGCCCATACATGAACAGGAATTCCTTTTTTATGTGCATGATAAATTGGAGAGGTTGCTGTTCCCCAATTTATTGTTGCAAGCCAACCTGCATTACAATGAGTTAATATATTAACTGTACTTTTTTTTTTATTATAGATTTCTTCAATAATTTTTAGTCCATTTAATCCTATATTTTCACAAAATCTCACATCCTCTTCACATATATCTTTTGCTTCGTTCAAAGCTATTTCTAAAATTTTATTGCTATTAATACCTGATAATTTATTCATCATTCTATCAACAGCCCACTTTAAATTGATTGCTGTTGGTCTTGAGCTAATTAAATCTGCTGCAGATTTCTTTAAAAATGATTGATCATTATTTTCAATAATAGCTAAAACCATTCCGTAAGCTGCTGTAGCTCCTATTAGAGGTGCGCCTCTTACCTCCATTACCTTAATCGCATTTATTGAGTCCTCAACAGTTTTAAGATCTTTAATAATAAATTTGTGTGGAAGTTTTGTTTGATCGATAATTTTTACAACATTATTTTCAAACCAAATAGTACGATATTCTTTTCCCTCTATTCTCATTTATTCAAAACTCTACCTGCAACAGTATTTAATTTTTCTATAGTTTTTTTTGTTCTTTTTTCAGGTGCAGTAATAATTGCAACATCTAAACAATTATTGGTTGGATCATTAGGATCAATGTGATCCTCAAAATTTTCTATTAAGTTTTTAATCATATTTTTTGCTTTCGCAGCATTACCTAATAAAACTTTTACTACTTGTTGAACATCTACATTTTCATGATCTGGATGCCAACAGTCATAGTCTGTAACCATAGATACAGATGCATATCTAATTTCTGCTTCTTTTGCTAATTTTGCCTCTGGCATATTAGTCATGCCAATTACATCAGCTTTCCAAGATCTATATAAATTTGACTCTGCTAATGTTGAAAATTGGGGTCCCTCCATAACAACGTATGTACCGTTTCTTTGATAATCAATTTTTTCTTTTTTAATTGCCTCTTCACATGCATTCATCAAACCATTAGATGTTGGATGAGCCATAGAGACATGAGCAACAATTTCATCATCAAAAAATGTTTTTTCTCTAGCAAATGTCCGGTCAATGAATTGGTCAACAATAACAAATTTTCCTGGTGGCAAATCCTCTTTTAATGACCCCACTGCCGATACTGATACAATATCTGTTACACCTAACTGTTTAAGAGCATCAATATTTGCACGAAAATTTATTTTGGATGGAGAAACAAAGTGACCTCTTCCATGTCTTGGCAAGAAATAAACTTCTTTATTATTATAACTAGTTTTTAAAATTTCGTCGGAAGGTTTACCCCAAGGGGTAGTCAAATCTAATAATTCTCTATTTTTGAATTCTTCAACATCATAAAGACCACTACCACCAATTATTGCTAATTTATTTATTGTCATGTTATAAAATTAATTTATTTATACTTTTATAATTTACTCTTATGAATTTAAAAGACTTTATTAGATCTATCCCAGATTATCCAAAAAAAGGTATTTTATTTAGAGATATCACAACACTCATTAAAAATGAGAAAGCTTTTTCAGAAGCAATTGATCAAATTGTTGAAAGATCAAAAAAAATGAAATTTAATAAAATTGCTGCAATTGAGTCTAGAGGATTTCTTATATTTTAAAAAAACCATTTATATTGTTAAGAAAAAAAGATAAATTACCAGCTGATGTACACTCTGTTGATTTCGAATTAGAGTACGGGAAGGCTACGATTGAAGTTCATAAAGATTCTATAAATGAAAAGGATTCTATTTTGATTGTTGATGATTTAATTGCCACTGGTGGTACTGCACATGCTGCAGCGAAACTTGTAGAAATTTCAAAAGGAAAAGTTGCTGGATTTATTTTTGTTATAAATCTTTTTGATCTTAATGGTTCTGACAGTTTAATTAAAAAAGGATACCAGGTAGAAAATTTAATTGAATTTCCTGGTCATTAAATTTTCAGA
>CACMXJ010000010.1 GCA_902617625.1 uncultured Pelagibacteraceae bacterium
TGGCAATTATTGCGAAAGTGTTATACCCGATCCCATCCCGAACTCGGCAGTCAAGCCTTTCAGCGCCGATGGTACTTTGTCTTAAGGCATGGAAGAGTAGGTCGTTGCCAGCACTTACTTAAAATTATGAAAATTAAAAGCTCACTAAAATCCTTAAAAAAAAGAGATCTTAATTCTAAAATGGTTAAGAGAAGAGGAAGAGTTTATATTATTAATAAGACAAACCCCAAATTTAAAGCCAGACAAAAATAATTTTTATGGATAACGATGACCATAAGAACACTTGGAATAATTTTACAAAGTTTGTTCTGTGGGGAACTGTCGCTGTTGTGGTAGTTTTGGTTTTAATGGCAGTTTTCTTATTATAAGTTCTTTAAATGAAATTAGGATCTATTTTAGAAAATCAAAGTTTAGAGAAAAGAGTAGCTGTAACTCCAGAAATTGTTAAAAAATATCTTTCTCTTGGTTTTGAAATTTTTTTAAGTAAAGATTACGGTTTACATTTGGGAATTAATGATAAGGAATATTTAGACGTTGGGGCTAAAATTTCAAATGATGATAAAGAAATTTTAATTAATTCAGATGTAATCATTCAATTAGGAATGTTGTCTGACGAAAAAAGTTCTTTAATTAAGGAAAATCAAAATTTAATTGGGGTTTTAAATCCCTATGAAAATAAACATATAATAGAAAACTTATCTAAAAAAAAAGTAAATGTATTCTCATTAGAGATGCTTCCTAGAATTACAAGAGCTCAGTCTATGGATATATTATCATCTCAAGCTAATCTCGCAGGATATAAAGCTGTGATAGAGGCATTTGCAAATTTTGAAAAAGCTGTACCAATGATGATGACTGCTG
Source organism: uncultured Pelagibacteraceae bacterium (assembly GCA_902617625.1). Lineage (GTDB taxonomy): Bacteria > Pseudomonadota > Alphaproteobacteria > Pelagibacterales > Pelagibacteraceae > Pelagibacter. The sequence continues at coordinate 862 of CACMXJ010000010.1, forward strand.
CAGGAACAATCCCTGCAGCTAAAGTTTTAGTTGTTGGAGCAGGTGTTGCTGGACTTCAAGCAATTGCAACTGCTAAAAGAATGGGTGCGATAGTTTTTGCTACTGATGTAAGAATGGCTTCAAAAGAGCAGGTTGAAAGTTTAGGTGGAAAATTTTTAACAGTAGAGGGATCTGAAAACCTTGAAACTGAGGGAGGATATGCAAAAGAGGCGTCTGAAGAATTTAAAAAAAAACAGGAGGACTTATTAACAGAAACTTTAAAAAAAATTGATATTGTAGTCTGTACAGCTCTAATCCCTGGAAAAAAAGCACCATTAATTATAAAAGAAAATATGATTAATAATATGCAACCTGGTTCAGTAATTTATGATTTAGCTGCTGTCCAAGGAGGAAATACAGCATATACAGAAGCAGATAAAGTAATTGAAAAAAATGGAGTAAGAGTAATGGGAGAGAGTAATATTTTAAATAAACTGCCTATTTCTGCTTCTAATTTATACGCAAAAAATATTTTTAATTTTGTTAACAATTTATTAGACAAAGATAGTAAAAAAATAAATATAAATTTAGATGATGAGATAATTAAAAAAACATTGATGAGATTATAATATGGAAATTGACCCTTTAATATTTAGACTTAGCATTTTTATTCTTTCTATATTTGTGGGATATTATGTTGTTTGGAGTGTGACACCTTCATTACACACGCCATTAATGTCAGTTACTAATGCCATTTCATCGGTAATTATTGTTGGAGCGATTATTGCAGGTTTGTCAGGAAATTCTGAAAGCATATTTAATACATCAAGTATTTTTGGATTTATGGCTATAGCCTTGGCAGCAATAAATATATTTGGAGGGTTTCTTGTGACGCAGAGAATGTTGGCAATGTATAAAAAAAAGAAAAAAAATAAATAATGATATCTGCAAACTTATCAGCAATTTTTTATTTAGTTTCTGGTGTATTATTTATACTTGCATTAAGAGGTCTATCTTCACCTGAAACTTCAAGACAAGGAAACTTGTTTGGGATTTTAGGTATGATTATTGCCGTAACGGTGACTTTTTTATCTGTAGGCAACTTTTCACTTGGATTTATTTTTGTGTTATTCTTTATCTTAATAGGTGGATCTATTGGCGCTCTCATAGCATATAAAATACCAATGACTGCAATGCCAGAGTTAGTGGCAGGATTCCACAGTTTGGTTGGACTTGCAGCAGTATTTGTTGCAATTTCAGCTTTTTTAAATCCTGATGCATTTAACCTTGGAACACCTGGAAATATTAAACTTGGAAGTTTAATTGAAATGTCTATAGGTGCAGCAGTTGGAGCGATAACATTTTCAGGTTCAATAATAGCTTTTTTAAAACTTCAAGGAATTATGTCTGGTTCACCAATTACATTTAAAGGTCAACATCCTTTAAATGCTGTAATTTTAGTGTCTATAGTAATTTTGATTTACCTGCTATGCTTAACTCAATCATCTAATTTATTTTGGTTATTATTGGCTGTATCTTTTTTGATAGGATTCCTATTAATTATTCCAATAGGCGGAGCAGATATGCCAGTAGTAATATCAATGCTTAACTCTTACTCAGGTTGGGCGGCCGCTGGGATAGGTTTTACCTTAGAAAACACTGCGCTAGTTATTACTGGAGCTCTTGTAGGCTCTTCTGGGGCAATTTTATCTTACATAATGTGTAAAGGTATGAACCGTTCATTTTTCAATGTTATTCTAGGAGGTTTCGGAGCAACAGATGACACTTCTATTGCTACAAAAAAAGAGCAAAGACCAGTTAAAAGCGGTAATGCAGATGATGCAGCTTTTTTGATGAAAAATGCTTCTTCAGTTATTATTGTTCCAGGGTATGGAATGGCTGTTGCTCAAGCTCAACACGCTCTTAGAGAAATGGTAGATACTTTAAAGAAAAACGATATTAAGGTTTCTTATGCAATTCATCCTGTTGCGGGAAGAATGCCCGGACATATGAATGTTTTATTGGCTGAGGCTAATGTTCCATACGATGAAGTTTTTGAATTAGAAGAAATAAATAATGATTTTGCAAATGCGGATGTAGCATTTGTAATTGGCGCTAATGATGTTACAAATCCTGTTGCAAAAACAGATCCCCAAAGCCCTATTTATGGAATGCCTGTCCTTGATGTTGAGAAATGCAAATCAGTTTTATTTGTTAAAAGAAGTTTGTCACCTGGATATGCTGGTATAGATAACGATCTATTTTATAAGGAAAATACACTGATGTTATTTGCAGATGCAAAGAAAATGACAGAAGATATTACTAAAAATTTATAGAATAGAATGAGTATTAAAATTTTTTGCGATATTGCAGATTTAAAAATCATAAAAAAATTTAATAAAAAAAAAATTGTAAAAGGGTTTACAACAAACCCTAGTCTGATGAGAAAAGCAGGTGCTAAAAATTATCAGTTATATTCAAAACAATTACTACAAATCTGTAATAAAAAGCCAATTTCTCTAGAGGTTTTTGCTGATGACCACAAGTCAATGATAGAACAAGGAAAAAAAATTAACGAATGGGGAAAAAATGTTTATGTAAAAGTTCCAGTCGTAAACTCAAAAAATAGATTTAGTGGTAAAATAATAAAAGAATTAAATAGTCAAAATATCAAGCTAAATATAACGGCAGTTTACACATCTAATCAAACAAAAAAAAATTTTAAAAGTTATAAATAAAAAATCAAAGGTAATAATATCTATTTTTGCTGGAAGGGCAGGTGACACTGGTAAAGATCCTATACCTGAATTTATAAAAAGTATTAAATTAGCAAAAAATTATAAAAACGTCGAAATATTATGGGCAAGTGTCAGAGAGCCATATAATTATGTTCAAGCAAAACAGCTAGGCTGTCATATCATTACTATCCCGCCAGCAATAATTGAAAAAATTCAAAAGTTTGGAAAATCATTTAATCAATTAACATTAGAAACAGTCAAAGCTTTTTTAATTGATAGCAAGAAATCTAAATTTAAAATTTAATTGGTTGCGGGGGACGGATTTGAACCGCCGACCTTCAGGTTATGAGCCTGACGAGCTACCAGACTGCTCCACCCCGCGATAATTTAAATTCTATTTTTAAGCTTATTTAATTTTTTTACTCTTTTGATATTCTCTTGCAGTATTCTTTTCTTTTTTTCGGATGGTTTTTCATAAGTATTTTTTAACTTAATTATTTTAAAAAAGCCGTCTCTTTGGAGTTTTCTTTTTAAAACTCTTAAAGCTTGTTCAACATTATTATCTTTTACGTCGATCTTAATAAATACCTCCAAAAAAGAATGTAAATATCATCTTTATAATTTTATGTCTATTAAATTTATTCATATTTTTTTAATTTTTATTGAGAATATTATTTTTCTCTTTTTCTTTTACTTTTTTTTCTCTCTTTACTCTTCTTTCAGCTTTTGCAATCGCATCTAAAAGATCTTTTTGAGTAAATAAATTTAATGCGATAGGATCTTTTGGGCTTAAATTATTAAAATTCCAATAGCTTTTATTTCTTATTGATGTAACAGAATTTTTGGTAATCCCTATAAGTTTTGCTATTTGAGAGTCTTTAAGAATATTATGTTGTTTTATTAACCATAAAGCGGAGTCTGGCTTATCTTGTCTTTTTGACAAAGGAATATACTTTTTAATTTTTTTTTCTTCATTTGATATTTCAACATCAAGATTCTTAATTTGTAGAGGTCTATCCTTATCTTTTGACGAAAGATCGATTTCTTCTCTAGATAATTGTCCAGTCATTATTGGATTATAAGCTTTAATGCCTTTAGCAACTTCACCATCAGCAATACCTTGGACTTCTACTTCATGCAATTTACAAAAATCAGCAATTTGTTTAAATGTTAGTGTCGTGTTTTCAACAAGCCATACAGCTGTTGCCATTGGCATTAAAGGTGCATTAGACATTTATTTTTTTTCAGATTTAAAATTTTGAAATTTTTTGTTAAATTTACTAATTCTTCCTTTATCCATTAACTTTTGTTTGCCACCAGTCCAAGCAGAATGTGATTTTGGATCAATTTCTAGTTTTAGAATATCTCCTTCTGAACCCCAAGTAGATTTAGTTTCAAAAGAAGAACCATCAGTCATTTCAACCTTAATTTTATGGTAGTTAGGATGAATTTTCTTTTTCATAGTCAGTCTTATAACAAAAGATTTTTTTAAAACAATTAAAAGTTAAGTACTTTTTTTTGAAATTCTTGGTTAATGTTTGAGTTTGAGGCGATAATTTTTATATTTTTAAGATTGTTGGGATTTATGTCATTTGTTATTCCCCCAGCTTCCTTGACTAAAAGTAATCCTGCTGCAATGTCCCATAAATTGAGTTTTTTTTGAAAATACCCATCATATCGGCCAGCAGCAACATAAGCTAGATCCAGTGCTGCACAACCTGATTTTCTATAAGTAAAACTAGCTTCATTTTTAAAATTATCACCAACAGCAAATAAACATTCATTCATATTTTTCTTTTTTGAAACTTTAATCCTTTGGTTATTTAAAAAAGCACCTTTGTTTTTTTCAGCAAAAAAAATTTCATCTTTTATTGGATCAAAAATTAATCCAGACACAATTTCATTAAATGATAAAAGACCTATCGAAATAGCAAAATGTGGAATTCCATGTAAGAAATTAGTAGTTCCGTCTATTGGATCAATTATCCATATATTTTCAATGTCTTTATTTTTTTTTTGTCCTCTTTCCTCACTGATAAAAGAAAAATTTGGTCGTGCTTTTTCCAACTCCTCAATAATTATTTTTTCAATTTTTAAGTCTGCATTGGTAACAAAATCTCTTTGACTTTTTTTGGAAACTTGTAATTTTTCTATTTCTCCAAAATCTCTTATTAAAATTTTTGAGGCTTTCTCACTTGCTTTAATCATGATATTTAGATTTGCAGAAATAGAGTTCATATTATTAAATCTTTTTAATATACTCTAAAGTTCGAGAATCTATAATGATTTCATCTTCGGCTTCAATAAAAGGAGGCACTTGTATACTAAGACCGTTATCTAATATCGCGGGTTTATATGATGAGGAAACTGTCTGACCTTTTAATGCAACATCTGTTGTTTTTATTTTGCAACTAACTTGATTAGGTAAATCTATCGAAATGGGCTTGTTATCATAGAAGTTTACGGACACTTCTAAGTTTTCTGTTAATAATTTTCCTTTTTCTCCAACTATTTTTTTATTAATTTCTATTTGCTCGAAAGATTTTGGTTCCATAAAAAAATAATTATTTTCATCTTCGTATAAATAATTATGTATCGTCTCCTCTAAAGATGCCTTTTCCACTGTTTCACTTGATCTAAATCTTTCATTTAATTTTGTATTTTTATTTAAGCTTTTCATTTCGACTTGTGCAAATGCTCCACCTTTACCAGGTTTTACGTGTTGTGTTTTGAGCACTTGCCATAAATCATTTTTATACTCTAACAGCATCCCGACTCTAATCTCTCCAGCATTTATTTTCATTTTAATCTTTTAATTGCCTCTAATGGTTTAAATTTCTTATTATTCCAAATGTAGCCTGAGATAGCTAAAAAGTTTGCTTTATTCAATAAAAGTTTTTTATAATTATCACAATTAATACCACCTATAGCCACAACTGGAGTTTTTGTGATTTTTTTCACTTTTGTTATTAAATCAATAGGAGCTTTAAATTTTATTTTTTTTGTTTTTGAGTGATGAAAAGCTCCAAGGGCTATATAATCGGCTTTATTTTTCTTAGCAACTTTTACTAATCTTACAGAATTATGGCAGGTTACACCAATTATTTTATTACCAATTAACTTTCTTGCTTTAATAATATCCATATCCTTTTGACCTAAATGGCAACCATCCGCATTTAATTTTTTGGCAACCAAAACATCATCATTGACAAGGAATTTGACTTTAAATTTTTTACAAATTTTTTTAATCTTTTTACCTATAATTAATTTTTTTTTTAAACTTTCTTTTTTAAGCCTCAATTGAAAGAAACTAACTTTTTTTTGTTCAAGAACAGTTGTTAAATCTTTATAGAATGATTTATTAATTTTGGTTGGCGAAATGAGATAAATGAATTTCTTTTTATTAATTCTCAAGTTCTTTAGACCATTTACCAAGAGCAGCCAAAGTATTCATTTTTGCTCTTTGGTTAAAAATTTTTTGAGTTCCATCAATATTTTTAATGTCTTGAGACCAAAATTTTAATGCACTTTGTTGAAGAGCACGTCCAAAGGAGTAGCTCATTATAAAGTTAGTATTATTAAATTTGTTGATTAAATTTAGATTCTCTGTTGCTTCTATTTCTGATTGACCACCAGATAAAAATGCTATTCCTGGCACTTCAGAGGGAACAGATTCTTTCAAGCATTTGAGAGTTAATTTTGCCACTTCCTCATTTGATATTTTATCTTTGCATTTATTTCCAGCTAAAATCATATTCGGCTTTAGTATGATTCCTTTTAAGTCAACTTTATGCAAGATTAATTCTTCAAAACATTTTTTTATTACTTCAGATGTTTTGACAAAGCATTCTTTTGCTGAATGTTCGCCGTCCATTAATACTTCAGGTTCAACTATTGGCACCATATTACATTCTTGAACTAACGCAGAATACCTAGCTAGTGCATGCGCATTTGATTGAATTGAGAGTTTACTTGGATGCTCTTTTGAAATGTTGTAAACACCTCTCCATTTTGTAAACTTGGCTCCAAACTTATAATATTCTTTTAATCTTTCCCTTAATCCATCTAAACCTTCAGTAATTTTTTCATTGGGTGATCCAGCTAAAACTTTTGCCCCAGTATCAACTTTTATACCTGGGAAGCTGCCCATCTCTGAAATTAATTCAGGGATTTTGTTTTTTTTTGAAGTTATTTGTTTTATCGTTTCATCGTACAGAATTACTCCCCCAATATACTCGGTCATGCCAGACGCACTAAATAAAGTTTCTCTAAATGATAATCGGTTTTCAGCCGTTGATTGAATTTTGACAGACTCTAGTCTTTTAGTCATAGTTGCAGTGCTTTCATCAGCTGCAAGGATACCTTTTCCTTTGTTAAGTATTTTGAGAACTATACTATTTAATTCAGACATTTTAGTTTAAAGCTTTTATACCAGGTAACTCTTTTCCTTCAAGATATTCTAAAAATGCTCCACCGGCGGTTGAAATAAAATTAAAATCTTCTGTTAATTTTATTTTATTAATAAGAGCTATTGTATCTCCACCTCCTACAACTGAGTAAATTGAGTTATTTTTATTTTTTTTTGAGATAGTTTTTGCAATTTCGTAACTACCATTAGCAAAATTTGGATTTTCAAAATAACCTGCCGGTCCATTCCAAAGAACTGTTTCACTATTTTCAATAATATTCTTTATCTTATTTAATGTCTTAGGACCAATATCTAGAATAATGTCATCATGTTTAATATTATATAGTTCTTTGATTTGAGGTTCATCATCTAAATTTTTTCCGATCGAAACATCTTCCGGGAAAACAATTTTACATGGATGATTTTCCAAGGTTTCAAAAATTTCTTTAATCATTAGGTCGCAATTTTCTTCTTTAATTGATTTACCTATTTGGTTTCCTTTGTATTGAATAATGTTGTTAGCCATCCCACCAACAATGATAATATTATCAAATTTAGATATTAAATTTTTGATTATTCCGATTTTGGTTGAAATTTTTGATCCCCCAATAATACAAGTGATTGGTTTTTTGATTTCTGAAGTAACTTTTTTTAAAGCACTAATCTCTGTTTCTAACTGTAATCCTGCAAAAGAGGGAAGAAATTCGGTAATTTTACTTACGGAGGCGTGGGATCTGTGAGAGCAAGAAAAAGCATCATTCACATATAAATCAGCAAGCTTAGCTAAATGTTGTGCAAAGTTAGTGTCGTTTTTTTTCTTCTTCCTCATAGAACCTAATATTCTCTAAAAAAACTATTTGATCGTTCATATCTTTAAACAAATCTTCTTTTTTTAATTTAAATATATTATCTTTAATCAATCTAATTTTTTTGTTTATTTTTTTTTCTATATTTTCACAAATAGGTTTAAGTGAGAGATCGGTATTCACTTTGCCATTTGGTCGTCCTACATGAGAAATTATTATAATTTTTGATTGTTTTTTAATTAAAAAATTTATGATTGGAATAATCTTATTTATTCTTGTTTCATCAGTAATTACTCTATTCTTCAATGGAACATTCAAATCCAATCTTAATAAAACTTTTTTTTTATCAAGATTTTCTTGGTCTTTTATATTATTCATTAGGAAATTTTATGAAGATACTCAGCTATATCGCACATCCTATTTGAAAAACCCCATTCATTGTCATACCAAGCTGAGATTTTTCCCATATTCTTATCAACCACATTTGTCAAACTTGTATCGATAATTGATGAGGCAGGATTATGATTGAAATCAATTGAAACAAGCTTTTCTTTTGTGATTTCAATAATTTTGTTTTTTTTACTAAAATTCTCAAATGCTGAATTTATTTTTTCAATACTTAAATCTTTTTTTGTACAAAAAACAAGTTCGATTAAAGAAACATTTGGGATTGGCACTCTCATTGCCACACCTTCTAACTTTCCTTTTAGGGAAGGAATTATTTCACCTATAGCTTTTGACGCTCCAGTAGAAGTTGGCACAATTGATTGACTAGCAGATCTAGCTCTTCTAAGGTCTTTATGTGAATTATCTAAAATTCTTTGATCACTGGTAAATGCATGTATCGTTGTCATAAAACCTTTTTCTATTCCGAAATTTTCATTTAAAATATGTGCGACTGGCGCTAGGCAATTTGTTGTGCAAGATGCAGCAGAAACAATTTTATCTTCTCTTTTCAATTCAGAATGGTTTACTCCAAAAACAATAGTTTTATCTGCATCTTTACATGGAGCTGAGACAATCACTTTTTTCGCTCCATTATTAAGATGTGGTTGTAACTTATCTTTTGAATTAAATTTTCCTGTACACTCAAACACGTAATCAACACCATATTTTTTCCAATTAATTTTTTTTAAATCTGTTTCTTGACCAAAAGAAATTTTGTCTTTATTTACAATAAGATTATTTTCATCATAGCTTATATCAGCTTTAAATTTTCCATGAATTGAATCATATTTTAAAAGAGTCGAGCATGTTTCAGAATTTGTTCTATTATTAATATGTACAATTTCTATTTTTTTATTTCCCTCGTAAATAGACCGAAGAATCATTCTTCCTATTCTCCCCATTCCATTAATACCAATTTTTATTTTCATAATTTTTCTTTAATTCTTTTTACAATACTCTCGGAATTTAACTTGAAATGGTCATAAATTTTTTTATATGGTGCGCTTTTTCCAAAATCGTTAATTCCAAAATTTAGTCCATTTGTACCAGTATATTTTTTCCAATAACTCGTTTCAGAGGCCTCTATAGATACTACTAATTCAGTTTCGCCTAATATTTTGTCTTTGTAATCTTCACTTTGATGATCAAATATTTTTTGACAAGGCATTGATATGATTTTGGAATAAATACCATCTGTGGCTAATTTATGACCCACATCACTTGCTAAACTTGTTTCAGACCCAGTTGCTAAAATTGTTACACTTATATTATCTCCTGTTCTCAAAACTTCATAAGCACCCAAAGACGATTTATTTTTGAGAGAATTTTCAAGTCTAATAGGATTGACACCTTGTCTGGTTAGCGAAATTACACTTGGAGTATTATTACTTTCAAGAGCCAACTGCCAACACTCAAAAGTTTCAATGGTATCAGAAGGTCTAAAAACATTTAAATTTGGAATTGATCTTAAACTTGTTAACTGTTCAATTGGCTGATGAGTTGGACCATCCTCACCTAAGCCGATAGAGTCATGAGTAAAAACATAAATTACTTGTTGTTTCATCATCGCAGCTAGTCTGATAGATGGTTTACAGTAGTCACTAAATATTAGAAAAGTTCCACCATAAGGAATTAGGCTACTGTGTAAGGCTATTCCATTCATTATTCCACACATCGCGTGCTCTCTTACTCCATAATGAATATAATTTCCTGAAAAATCCCCAGGTTTGATTATTTTATGATCTTTAGTTTTAGTATTATTTGATCCAGCTAAATCAGCCGAGCCTCCAATTAAGTTAGGAAATTTTGCAATAATATTTAAAAATATTTCAGAGGATTTCCTTGTAGCAATTGGTTTTGTATTTTTAAAATATTCAATTTTTGCTTTTTCAATTAATTTTTTTAATGAGTGAAAATCTTTTGAAACTGGGAATTTAAGTTTATATTTCTCAGACCTTTGTGAGGCTTTTTTTCCAATTTTTCTCCATTCATTTAATAATTCAGTTGGAATTTTGAATGGCTCATATTTCCATTTTAATTTTTTTCTAACCAGTTTTATTTCTTCATCACCTAATGGACTTCCGTGAGATGAAGCCTTACCACCTTTGTTTGGAGATCCATAACCGATTGTTGTTTTACATGAAATTGCGATAGGTTTTTTTGATTTCTGAGCTTTTTTTAAAGCTTTAGATATTTCTTTGAAATCATGACCATTAATTCTTAAGTAGTCCCATCCGTAGCTCTTAAATCTTTTTTCGTGATCGTCTGAAACAGCTAAATTAGTGGGACCATCAATTGATATAGAATTATTATCAAATAATAAAATAAGATTCTTTAATTTTAAATGTCCAGCTAAGCTTAATGCCTCGTGACTAATACCTTCCATTAAGCATCCGTCACCAGCAAGAACATAAGTTTTATGATTGATCCTTTTTTTCCCTAATTGTTTTTTTAAAATTTCCTCTGATATTGCAAACCCAACTGCATTAGAGACTCCTTGTCCCAATGGACCTGTAGTGGTCTCAATACCAGTATTTGGATGATATTCAGGATGTCCAGCACATATGGACTCCAATTGTCTAAAATTTTTAATATCATTTAAAGAAACACTTTTGTAACCAGTTAAATAAAGAAGAGAGTAAAGCAACATTGATCCATGCCCAGCAGACAGAACAAATCTATCTCTATTAATCCAGCTAGGATTTTTTGGATTAAATTTTAAAAAATCTTTAAAAAATACTGTAGCAACATCTGCCATTCCCATTGGCATCCCAGGGTGACCTGAGTTTGCTTTTTGAACAGCATCAATTGAGAGAAATCTAATACAATTTGCTAATTCTTTATAAAATTTACTCAAATTTATCCTGTCTAGACTTAGAAGATTCTATTTAATAATATAAACATATATATATGAATTCTATTCTTGAAAAAGAAAAAAAGCTTAATATCGCATTGGCGAAACTAAAAAATTTAAACCTAGAGGATCCAAATATAAAAAAAAATATTAAAATTCTGGGAGAGCAAAAAAATCAATTAGAAATTGAAAAATCCGAATTAGAGAAAAAATATAATACTTTAGCAGACGAGCATGATAATTTATCAAAAAAACTAGAGGAATTACAAAATAGAGAAAAAATTGAAGAAAAAAAAAGATTAGAATTTTCGGAAAAAATAGATGAATTAAACCAAGAAACCAATACTTTAATGGACGAAATCGATAAATGGCAAACGTAAGAATAAAATTCAATGGCAAAGAGTTTTTGTTGTCATGTGATGATGGGCAAGAAGAACATCTTGAAGAATTACTAATACAAATTAATCAAAAGTTTAACGACTTAAAAAATGATTTAGGAAATATTGGTGAAAATAAACTTTTACTGATTACTGCAGTTAAAGTGATGGATGAATATCATGAAACCAAAAAAAAAGTTGAACAGAAAAAAATTGAAATAAAAGAGCTTTCAAATAAATTTAGAGAATTAAAATCATTAGTATATGAATACAGAGATAGAAAAGAGGAAGAAATTAAAAATTTGAATAAAAATCACGTTGAATTAAAAGATAAAATTGAGCTTAATCAAAAACATTATGAAAAGTTAATTGATACAGCTGCAGATGAGATTTTAAATTTCGTAGAAAAAGCAAGTATAGATAAAATATCTTAATAGAATTTTGTGAACAAATCTCAAATTAGAAAAAAAATCTTAAAAATAAGGAAACAAAAAAAAATTAAAAAATTTACTTTTAATTTTGATTTAATTACGAATATTTTAAAAAGAAAAAAGATTCTGGGTAAAATAATTGGTGGCTATTACCCATATAATTATGAAGTAGACATTTTACAAATCTTAGAAAAATTTGAAAAGAAAAAATTTATTATAACATTGCCAAAAATAAAGAAAAACTCGCAAATGAACTTCTTTCAATGGTCAACAAATGATCCTTTAGTTATAAATAAATTTGGAATACCAGAACCAATTTCAAAAATGGTGAAATATCCAGATGTTTTATTAGTACCTCTTGTAGCGTTTGACAAAAATTTTAACAGGATTGGTTATGGTGGAGGATTTTACGATAGGTATATAAACAAAATTAGAAAACGAAAAAGGGTGCTAACAATTGGATTTGCTTACTCTTTTCAAAAAGTAAAAAAAATACCAACTAATAATTATGATATTGGTTTAGATTTTATTATAACGAACAAATAGTTTTATATGAAAATTTTATTTTTAGGTGATGTTGTTGGACTATCTGGATGCAGAAAGATAACTAATGATCTATTAGGTCAAATTAAAAAAAAAGATGTCGATTTTGTAATAATAAATGGTGAGAATGCTGATGATACTGGCGTGGGTTTAACCAAAGAAATTTGTCAAAATTTTTTTGATAACGGAGTTGATGTTATTACAACTGGAAATCATGTTTGGGATCAAAAAGATATAATGAATTTTATTGATAAGGAGAACAGATTGTTAAGACCGAAAAATCTATTTGAACCTGCTCCTGGTAGAGGATTTGAGATTTATAAAACAAAAAAAAATTACAAAATAGGAGTTTTAAATTTAATGGGAAATGTCTTTATGAAGAAGTGTGATGATGTTTTTAAAATTTCAAAAGATTTTTTAGCAAAATATAACTTGAAAAAAGATTATGATTTTCTGATTGTTGATTTCCATGGAGAAATTACGAGTGAAAAAAATGCTATTGGTCATTATTTTGATGGAAAAGCAACACTTGTTATTGGAACTCACACTCACATACCTACTAATGATGCAAGAGTTTTAAAAAATGGTACTGCTTACCAAACAGATGCAGGAATGTGTGGAGATTATGATTCAGTCATAGGTATGAATAAAGATAATTCTATTAATAGATTTATGAAAAAGGATTCAATTAAACATTTTCCAGCTATTGGAGAAGCTTCTTTGAGTGGAGTTATAGTTAATTGTAATTTAGAAACTGGCTTAGCAGATAGTATAGAAAGTTATATATTTGGAGGTCTTTTAAAAAAATACTTAATCTTTTTATGGCAGGACATTCTCATTGGGCAGGCATAAAACACAAAAAAGGTAAAGCCGATAAACTAAGATCAAAAATCTTTTCAAAACTATCTAAAGAGATTACTGTGGCTGCTAAGCTAGGGGATAAAGATCCAGCAATGAACTCAAGATTGCGTTCCGCAGTGCAAGCTGCTAGGTCAGCAAATATGCCTAAAGATAATATAGCTAGGGCTATAGATAAGTCTTCAATGAGCAATCAGTTAAATTTTGAAAATTTGAGATATGAAGGTTTTGGGCCTGATAGAGTTGCTGTTATAGTTGAGACTTTGACTGATAATAAAAATAGAACTGCTTCGAATATAAGAAAAATTTTTCAAAAATCAGGAGGAAGTTTAGGAACTCAAGGTTCAGCATCACATAATTTTGCTCAATTAGGTGTAATTAAAATTGATAAAAAAGAGATTTCAGATGAGGATATTTTAGAACTTGCTATTGAGGCTGGTGCAAATGAGTGTAAATCAGATGAAGAATTTCATGAGATACAGTGTTCAACAAATGATATTTACAATGTTAAAAAAGAGTTGGAGAAAAAAATAAGTAATTTTATTTCGACAGGGATAGAGTGGGTGCCTTTAAATGCTGTAGAAATTTCAGAGGAGAAAAAAAAGGAATTGATTAGTTTTTTTGAGACATTAGAAAATGATGACGATGTACAAAATATTTATTCAAATGTTAAATTTTCAAATTAGATACAGGATATGCTTATAATTGGTATAGATCCAGGTATTTCGGGCTCAATTTGTTTTTTTGAAGATGGAAAAATTATAGAAGTAATTGAAATGCCAGTGATGACAGAGGGTAAAAAAAATAAAAAACAAGTTAATGGTGCCCAAATTTATAACGAATTTTTAAAAAAAAATTAATAATAAAGATAATGATGTTAGAGTTGTGATAGAACAAGTTTCTGCAATGCCAGGACAAGGGGTAACTAGTATGTTTAATTTTGGTCAGTCTTATGGGATTTTAAAAGGAATATGTTCTGCAATGCAACTACCAATGTTTTTCGTAAGACCAGCTAAATGGAAAAAATATTTTAACTTAATTAATTCTCAAAAAGATGCTAGCAGAACTAGAGCAATTGAAATTTTTCCTTATTTTTCAACACAACTTTCAAAAAAAAAAAGACTCTAACAAAGCTGATGCTATTCTAATTGCAAGTTTTTACTATGAAACTCACCAAAAAGAGGATTAATCATAGATTTTTGAAGTCAAATTCATGACACATTTAAGTGTGAGAAGACCTTATGGAAGCTGATATTTCATCACAAGCAGTCGGACTCGCATCAAGCGCTGACTTTTCACTTATGAACTTATTTATAAGGGCAGATATAATTGTAAAATCAGTAATTATCATTCTTATTGCATGCTCAGTTTATTCATGGGCAGTAATCATTGAAAAATTTAAAATTGTTTAAAAAAATAAATCAAAGTTCAGAAGAATTTGAAACTAAGTTTTGGAATTCTAAATCTGCAGAGTCTTTTTACAATAATCTTCCAGGAAATATAAATGATCCAATGGCTCTTATTTTTAAAGATGCTATGCAAAATCTTCTTAAAAGAAGATCTAAAACAGATTTGAATGCTAGAATGACTTCAATGTTAGAAACCGGGATAGAAAAACAAATGTCTAAAATTACAAAGGGATTTACTTTTTTGGCAACTGTGGGATCAACTGCACCTTTTATAGGATTATTTGGGACTGTTTGGGGTATAATGAATTCTTTTCAATCTATCGCAATTTCAAGGAATACTAGTTTAGCGATTGTAGCGCCTGGAATTGCAGAAGCTCTTTTTGCTACAGCATTGGGTTTATTGGCAGCTATTCCTGCGGTAATCGCATACAACAAATTTAATAACGACTCCTTAAAATATTCGCAAAAATTAGAAAACTTTTCTAAAAGATTTTTAACAATTATCTAGAATGGCATTTAAGTTTAATCGTTCATCAAAAGAACCAATGAGTGAAATTAATGTAACACCATTCGTAGATGTGATGTTAGTATTATTGATTATCTTTATGGTCACAGCACCTCTATTGACAGTAGGGGTTCAAGTTGATTTACCAGAAAGTTCAGCAGACTCCCTTCCAGAGGAACAAGAACCTTTAACGTTAACAATAAATTCAAAAGGCGAAATTTTTATACAAGAGTCAAAAGTTGAATATGAAAAAAATTATCGCGAAAGTGTTAGCAGTCTCAAAAAATCGGACTGATACAAGAATTTATGTAAGAGGGGATAAAACTATTAATTACGGCAGAGTTCTTGAAATAATGGGTTTACTTTCAGGTTCAGGATTTACTAAAGTAGCTTTAATTTCAGAACCATATAAAGAAAGGTAATTTTTCTGTGAATAGGAGTATAGTAATTTCCTCTGTTCTACACCTATTTATTATTTTTTTAACAGCAATGAGCCTTCCTTTTTTAGCAAAAAAAACCAATTGATCTTCCTCCAATTGTTTCAGTTGAATTAATTCAAATTACTGAAAAAACAAATATTCCATTTGCACCAAAGGCGAAAAAAATAATTGAAAAAGTGAAAGAAAAAGAAAAAAAATTAGTATCAGAACAAGCTCCACCTAAAAAAGTTAAGAAAATTAAGCCTGATGCTGTTCCAATGCCAGAGGACAAAGTAAAAAAAGTTGAAAAAATAAAAGAGGATAAACAAAACCCTGAAAAAATTGACAATGAGGTAAAGCAAGTTTCTGAATTTGAAAAAGAGGAATTATTTGATCCAAATAATATTGCAGCTCTGATTGACAAATCTAAAGAGAACAAAGCAGAGACTTTAAAGAAAAATCCAGATTTAAGCCAAGACCAAAATAAAAATTTTGAGAATACAGGGTTGTCATTAAGTGAAGAAGATGCATTAAAAGCGCAAATTTTTGGATGTTGGAGTATTCCGCTCGGATTACCATATAATGAAAATTTACTTGTCAGAATAAAACTTGAATTAAAGCCAGATGGATCAGTGATTAAGTCTGAAATTTTAGATCATGCTAGGATGAATAAACCAGGGCAGGGGTTTTATAAAGTATTAGCAGAAAGTGCTTTAAGAGCTATCAAATTGTGTCAGCCTTTGAGAGTTCCTAGCACTGGTTATGAAAGATGGAAGGAATTGCAATTAAATTTTGATGCAAGAGAAATGTTAGAGGGTTAGTATAGAAAATAAAAAAAATGAAAAAATTTTTAATTACTTTAATTATAATACTAATACCAGTTAAATCATTTGGTTTAATAGAGGTTGATATAACCAGAGGTAATTTAAACCCATTACCTATTGCAGTTTCTCCATTATCTATTAATGAGGAGTCTAGAAAAAATTTTGAAAATATTCTTAAAAAAAAAAATATTGGTTCAGAAATATCTTCAATTGTTGAAAATAATTTAAAAGTTTCAGGTTTATTTAATCCATTAAATAAAGATGCATTTTTACAAGAACCAGATATCGCAAATTTAAAGCCTAGATTTGAAGATTGGAACTTAATTAAAGCTCAGGCCTTGATTACTGGAAAAGTTAGTTATGTGGAAGAAAAACTAAGAGTAGAATTTAGATTGTGGGATGTCCTTGCAGGTAAGGAAATGATGGCTCTAGCATTCACAACTGTTCCAAATAATTGGAGACGTGTTGGTCACATAATTACAGATAAAGTTTATGAAAGATTAACCGGTGAAAAAGGTTATTTTGATACTAGAATAATATATGTTGCAGAAGAGGGACCTAAAACTCAAAGAGTAAAAAAATTAGCTATCATGGATCAAGATGGTGCTAATAATAAATTTTTGACATTAGGAAATGAACTTGTTTTAACTCCAAGATTTAATCCAACTAGTCAAATGGTAACTTATCTTTCATATTTTAGAAATTTACCAAGAGTTTATTTATTGGATATTGAAACAGGAACTCAAGAAGTTGTAGGAGATTTTCCTGGTATGACTTTTGCACCAAAGATTTTCTCCAGATGGAAAAAAAATAATTATGAGTTTTGCTAAGGATGGTAATTCTGAAATTTACACAATGGATTTAGAAAATAGAATAGTAGAAAAAAATCACAAATCATCCATCTATAGATACATCACCCTCATATTCTCCAGATGGAAAATTTATTTCTTTCAACTCTGACAGAAGTGGTTATCAACAAATTTATGTAATGAAGAGTGATGGAAGTAATGTTAAAAGAATATCTTTTGGTAAAGGAATTTATGGCACTCCGGTTTGGTCTCCAAGAGGGGATCTAATTGCATTTACAAAATTACATAAAGGAAAATTTTATATTGGTGTAATGAGAACTGATGGAAGTGGAGAAAGATTATTAACTGAAAATTTTTACCAAGAAGCTCCATCCTGGTCACCCAATGGGAGAGTATTGATTTTTTATAGGGAGACAAAAACAGATTCCAAAGGAAAGGGTTTTTCTGCAAAATTATGGTCTATAGATTTAACAGGCTATAATGAGAGGCAGGTTCCTACTCCTACTGATGGATCAGACCCATCATGGTCATCTTTATTAAGTAATTAATAATTAATTAGCTTGATTTTTAGCCTTGAAAGATCTAATTAGTTGTGAAAAACTAAGACTAAAGAAATATTGATCAAGGAGTAATAATGAAATTAAGCAAAATTCTAAAAAATGGATTTTTAATAGCAGTTGCGTGTTTAGCACTCTCTGCATGTGCTACATCAAAAAAATCTACAGGACAAATGCAAGGTGATGTTTATACTGGAACAGATACAGTTGAATATTTAGCTTCAGGTGTTCCTGATAGAGTGTTTTTTGCAACTAACGAGTCAGTTCTAACTACAGCTTCTAGAGAAACTCTAAGAAAACAAGCTGCATGGTTAAGAAAAAATTCTAAAATTACAATTGTTTTAGAAGGACATGCTGACGAAAGAGGAACAAGAGAATATAACTTAGCATTAGGAGAGAGAAGAGCTAATGCAGCTAAAGATTATTTAATGACTTATGGAATATCTTCTGACAGAATTTCAGTTTTGAGTTATGGTAAAGAAAGACCTGTTGACTCTGGGTCTAACCCATTAGCTTGGTCAAAAAATAGAAGATCTGTAACAGTTAAAGCAAATTAAATACTCAATTAATATTTAAGACCTCTTAAATTATAATGATTTAAGAGGTCTTTTTTTTGCCATTATTTTAGACATAACCTAATCAAATGAAATATTTTAGAGAATTATTTAAATTCAAAATTTTTTTTTTATTTAATTTTTTAGTTTGTTTCCCTTCTTTCGCAGACAATCATAATGTTTACGATACACTAGAGTTGATCAAAAAAGATTTAAAAACTCTTGAAAAAGCTGTTTACTCAAATTCAAGTGAATTCAATAACACAAATTCAGCTTCGTCAAGTGTTGATAATAATTCTGAGGATGTACTTACAAGACATTTGTTAAAATTATCTGAAATTGAAAATCAATTTCAGGAGCTTACTAATAAATTTGAAGAAATAAATTTTAAGCTAGATAAGTTATCAAATAGGCTTTCTAAAGTTCAATCAGATAATCAACTTAGGTTTCAAGATTTAGAAACTGCTCTATCAAATGGTGAAACTATAAATTTGACTTCAAAAAAAAGTTTAGAACCAGATACAGAAATTTTACCAGGCTCATCTCAACCACAAGACTTAGGGTCAATATCTTATAAAGATAATTCTACAAGCGATACGGCTCAAAAAATACAATCAGTTGAAACGACTGCCACAATCGTGACTGAGACATTTCAAGCAGAAGAAAAAATTTTACCAGATGTTTCAGCGCCTGAGCAATATGAATTCGCAACAAGTTTTTTAAAAGTTGGAGATTATCCTACTGCTGAAAGAGCATTTAGAGAGTTTGTAATTTCAAATCCTGATCATAAATTGGCAGGTAACGCACAATATTGGTACGCTGAAACATTTAGAATAAGACAATTATATACTGATGCTGCTTCAGCTTATTTAGAAGGTTATCAAAAATATCCTAAAGGAGAAAAAGCTCCTATTAATTTATTAAAGCTAGGTGTATCAATGATACAGATTGGAGAAAAAGATCAAGGCTGTAAAATGATAAGTGGTGTTGAAAAACAATATCCAGAAGCAAACCAGTCTGTTATTCAAAAAGCAAAGTATGAGTCTCAAAAATTTGAGTGTAAGAAAAAAAATTCCTAAAATCTATAAATCAAAACTTTTAAATCAAAAAGTAAATGAAATTTTTAAAAAATTTGAAAGGTCATTTAAAATAGATACTAATTTTATAGTTGCAGTATCTGGAGGACCAGATAGTTTGGCTTTAGCCTTTTTAACAAAAATATACTCTTTAAAAAAGAACCTAAATCCAAAGTACTTTATTGTAGATCATAAGCTTAGAAAAGAGTCTACATATGAGGCTCAAAAAGTAAAAAAGATTCTTAAATCTTTAAACATCAATTCTCAAGTTCTTACTTGGAAGGGAAAAAAACCTATAAGCAATATCCAATCCTTAGCCAGGAGTAAAAGATATGACCTTTTATTTTCTAAATGCAAAAAACTAAAAATTAATAACTTAATTTTAGGTCATCACATGGATGATTTAATTGAAAACTTTTTTCTAAGAATGGCTAGAGGGAGCGGTCTAAAAGGACTTGTATCACTTGGGACAAACACTCAAATCAAAAATATAAATTTAATTAGACCTTTGGTAAAATTTGACAAAAAAGATTTAATATTTTTATCAAAATTTATATTTAATTTTTACGTAGATGATCCAACCAATGATGATATTAAATTTAATAGAATTAAAATAAGAAACTTAATTAAGGAATTTGATGGTTTCGGCCTTGATAAGAAAAAATTTCAATTAACAATAGAAAATTTAAAAAAGTCGGACCAATCAATAAAGTTTTATGTTGAAAAGAATAAAAGAGTGAACTCGATTTTTAACTATGAAAAAAATCAACTTATATTAAAAGAAAATTTTTTTGACAATTCACACGATATCATTTTTAGATCTTTATCTGACTTAATTCATTTAGTCGGAAAAAAGCCTAATTTTGTGAGAGGTAAAAAAATAGAGAATATTTTGAACAAAATTAAAGAGCGGAAACTTAGAAAAGAGACATTAGGAGGATGCGTCATTAAGATGGTAAATCATACTGTGATTTTGACAAAAGAAGGCTAAAAATAGACTTGTTAAATTAATAATAATTCTTATCTTATAGCCATGAATCTTAAAAACTTAGCAATGTGGGCAATAATCGTTTTTTTAACGATTGGTCTTTATAATATGTTTAAGAATCCTCAATCAAACATAAGAAGTTCTAATGAGGTAATTTTCTCGGAATTTTTGGAGTCTGTAGAACAAGGAGAGGTATTAAAAGTTGAGATTCAAGGAAACAATATTAATGGTGTGTATGCTAATGGTAAAAGCTTTAAAACTTATTCACCGAATGATCCTAATTTAATAGAAAAACTTTCTGAGAAGGGTGTGAGTATATCTGCAGCACCTATAGAAGAAAAGATGCCTTCATTATTTGGTGTCCTACTCTCATGGTTTCCAATGTTATTGTTAATAGCAGTTTGGATTTTCTTTATGAGACAAATGCAAGGTGGAAAAGGTGGAGCGATGGGCTTTGGAAGATCTAAAGCTAAAATGATGAATGAAATGAAAGGCAAAGTAACCTTTAATGATGTTGCAGGAGTAGAAGAAGCAAAAGAGGAAGTCGAAGAAATTGTTGAGTTTTTGAAAGATCCAAAAAAATTTAGTAGGCTAGGTGGAAAAATACCTAGAGGTGCACTTCTTGTCGGTCCGCCAGGTACAGGTAAAACTTTATTAGCTAGAGCGATTGCTGGTGAAGCAGGCGTTCCTTTCTTTACTATATCTGGATCAGATTTCGTAGAAATGTTCGTTGGTGTGGGAGCATCAAGAGTGAGAGACATGTTCGAGCAAGGAAAAAAAAATTCGCCTTGTATAATTTTTATTGATGAAATTGATGCTGTTGGAAGAAGTCGAGGAGCGGGTCTAGGCGGAGGTAACGATGAAAGAGAACAAACCCTTAATCAGCTTCTTGTTGAGATGGATGGTTTTGACACCAATGAAGGTGTCATTATAATTGCAGCAACAAACAGGCCTGATGTTCTTGATCCTGCATTATTAAGACCTGGTAGATTTGATAGACAAGTTGTAGTTTCTAATCCAGATATAATTGGAAGAGAAAAAATCCTTAAAGTACACGTTAAAAAAATCAAGATGGCTCCTGATGTAAATTTGAGAACTATAGCAAGAGGAACTCCTGGATTTTCAGGTGCTGATCTTGCTAATTTAGTAAATGAGTCTGCATTATTAGCAGCTAGAAAAAATAAAAGAATTGTTACTTTAAATGAATTTGAAGAAGCAAAGGATAAAGTAATGATGGGAGCTGAGAGACGATCAATGGTTATGACTGAAGATGAGAAGAAATTAACAGCATATCATGAAGGTGGACATGCTTTAGTTTCTTTTAATATGCCTAGTTACGATCCAATACATAAAGCAACAATCATACCAAGAGGTCGAGCTTTAGGAATGGTAATGAATTTACCTGAAAGAGACAAACATGGTCATTCAATCAAATACTTAAAAGCAAGATTAGCAGTCTGTTTTGGAGGTAGAGTGGCAGAGGAAGTAATTTTTGGAAAAGATAATATTTCAACGGGTGCAGGTGGAGGAAGTGGTTCAGATATAAATCAAGCAACTCAACTTGCAAGAGCTATGGTTACAAAATACGGTATGAGCGAAGAAATGGGTCCAGTCGAGTATGGTGAAAATCAAGAAGAAGTTTTCTTAGGAAGATCTGTGACTCAAACACAATCAGTTTCTGAGGAAGTGGCTCAAAAGATTGATAAAGAAATTAGAAAATTAGTTGATGAGGGCTATAACAAAGCTAAAGAAATATTAACCGAAAAAATTGATGATTTGCATAAAATTGCAAAAGCTCTCATGACATATGAAACATTAACAGGTGAAGAGATTGAAAATATAATTACTAAAAATATATACCCTGCTGATAAACAAGATCTAAAAGTTGATGATGATAAAAGCTCTGCTTTAGGTGCAATGGGACTTAAACCTAAAATTGTTCATTAATCTTAATGTATAGACATTACACAAGATTGTGTAATTTCTACTATGGAAAAAGCTCAATAAAATTAGTTAATAGAAATAAAACTATACCACTTAACGGAATAAAAGAAATTTCATTTGATCAAATAGAGATAATAACAAGAAACTCAAAAAAAAAGATATTTGTTAATCAAATAAAATATTTGCCTAAATTAATTAGGAAAAAAATAAATTCCGATTTAAAAAAAATTAAATCAAAAAAAAAAAATTTTTCAAATTTAAATTTTGCAAAGATACCTAATATAATGGGTGTGTTAAATTTAACACCTGATAGTTTTTCAGATGGTGGAAAATTTAATTCAAAAAAAAAAGGAATTAATCATGCGATTAGTTTATTCAACTGTGGTGCCAATTTGATTGATATTGGTGGTGAGTCAACACGGCCAGGATCAAAAGTAATTAAAGAAAATTTAGAATGGCAAAGAATTGAAAAAATTTTAAAATCATTAATTAAGAAAAAAATACCGATTTCCTTAGATACCAGAAAGTCTAAAATTATGAGCAAGGGAATAAATTTAGGAGTTAAATTAATTAATGATGTCTCAGGATTAGAATTTGACACTCAAACTTTAAATATATTAAAAAAATATAAAGTACCATTTGTAATTCAGCATTCACAAGGAACTCCCGAAAATATGCAAAAAAATCCTAGATATAAAAATGAGTTGCTAGACATATACGATTTTTTTGAAAAAAAAATAAAACTTCTAAGATTAAATGGTATCAAGCATCATAAAATTATTCTAGATCCTGGTATTGGTTTTGGAAAAAATTTGAAACATAATATGAGTTTGATACGCAATATTTCCATTTTCCATTCTCTTGGTTTTCCTATACTTGTAGGCAATTCAAGAAAAAGATTTATTAAGGAGATATCTGGAAAAAATGATAGTAAATTCAGAAATGGGGGAACAATAGCTTCATCAATATATCTTATGATGCAAGGTGTTCAAGTTTTAAGAATTCATGATGTTAATGAAACAATACAAGGCTTAAAGATCTTTAAGAATATAATAAATAATTAATGACAAAAAAATATTTTGGTACCGATGGTATTAGAGGAGCTATTAATAGTGAAAATATTAATGGAGATATGTTTTTTAAATTTGGCTTAGCTAGTGGAACATATTTTAAATCTCAAAAAAAAAGAAAACAAACCGCAATAATTGCAAAAGATACTAGATTATCTGGATATACTTTAGAACCAGCACTTGTATCAGGATTAGCATCAGCAGGTATGCATGTATATACTTTAGGACCTTTACCCACAAATGGTTTAGCGATGCTAACAAAGGCTATGAGGGCAAATATGGGAATTATGATTACAGCTTCTCATAATCCTCACAATGATAATGGATTAAAACTATTTGGGCCTGATGGCATGAAACTATCAGATAAAATAGAAAAAAAAATTGAAAGTTTAATAGATAAAGAAATTATCAAAAATCTTTCTAAGCCAGAAAAATTAGGTAGAGTAAAAAGATTAGAGACAGGCACAAATGATTACATCAAAATATTAAAAAAAAATTTTACCAAAGAATTCAATTTAAGAGGACTTAGAATTGTAATTGATTGTGCAAATGGAGCAGGGTACAAAGCTGGACCAGAATTATTAAAATCTTTAGGAGCCAAGGTGATTGCAATAGGAGTTAATCCTAATGGATTAAATATTAACAAAAACTGTGGTTCTACATTTCCTGAAAAAATAAAATCTGCAGTTAAAAAGTATAAGGCACATATAGGTATTTCACTAGATGGTGATGCAGATAGGATAATTATGTGTGACGAAAAAAGTAATATTATAGATGGTGACCAAATTATTGCTGCGTTAGCAACTAGGTGGAAAAATAAAAAGATGTTAAAAGGTGGGGTTGTTGGAACATTAATGTCCAATTATGGCCTTGAAAAGTATTTCAAAAAAAAAAGAATAAAATTTATACGTGCTAATGTTGGTGATAGATACGTAAAAGAGGTAATGCAAAAAAATAAGTTTAATTTAGGTGGAGAACAATCAGGACATATTATTCTAGGTAAATTTGCAACTACAGGAGATGGGTTACTTGTAGCCCTGGAGTCTTTATTTGCTCTTAGAAAAGGAAAAAGAGCTAGTGAATTTTTTGAAAAATTTAAGAAAACCCCACAATTACTTAAAAATATTGAAGTTAAAAATAAAAATATAATCAACAAGCCTGAAATTAAAAAATCTATTAGACTAGCTTCAAAATTAATAAAAGGTAGCGGCAGAATTCTTGTAAGAAAATCGGGAACAGAGTCAAAAATAAGAATTATGGGAGAAAGTGAAAATAAAAGACTTCTTGTAAAATGTGTTAATATTATTTTAAAAAAAATTAAATAATTTGAAAATAAAATCAAAAATTTTAATCATAGCAGGATCTGACTCATCAGGTGGCGCTGGAATCCAAGCAGACATTAAAACTGCTACTAGTCTAGGTGTGTATTCTATGACAGCAGTAACTGCAGTCACAGTCCAAAATACAAAAAATGTAAAATCAGTAATACCTATTCCACCAAATGAAATTTATAATCAAATAATTCATACAATAAAAGATATAAGACCCAATGCTATAAAAATTGGAATGCTTCATTCTACAAGAGTAATAGAAAAGGTATTAAGATCATTGGATGAAATGAAAGTAAAAAAGATTATCTTAGACCCAGTGATGATTGCCAAAGGTGGCTCTAAGCTTATTACTGACTCAGCTGTACAATTGATGAAAAATAGATTATTAAACAAAGTATCTTTAATTACACCTAATATTCCTGAAGCTGAAATCCTAACCGGTATCAAAATAAAAAATCAAAATGATATGATTCTTGCCGCAAATAAATTCATAAAATTGGGTGTACCAAATGTATTATTAAAAGGAGGTCATTTAAAATCAAAAAAAGTAAATGATATATTTGTTAACAAAAAAGAAACTAAAGTATTTTCAAATAGAAGATTTAATACTAAAAATACTCATGGTACAGGTTGCACGCTGTCAACTGCAATTACTTCTTTTTTTTCATGTGGAAAAACTCTAAAGAGATCTTGTGAGTTAGGAGTTAAATATGTAAATTCTGCAATATTTACAAACCCTAAAATTGGTATAGGACATGGTCCGATAAATCATTTAAATTCTATTGAGTTAAAAAAGATATATAAATAATGAAAAATGTTGCAGTAGTTGGTTCGCAGTGGGGAGATGAAGGAAAAGGAAAAATTGTTGATTGGCTATCAGAACAAGCTGATGTTGTAATTAGATTTCAAGGTGGTCATAATGCTGGACATACCTTAGTTATAGATGGAGTAACTTATAAACTTAGATTGCTTCCTTCTGGAATAGTTAGAAAAAATAAAGTTTCAATTATTGGAAATGGTGTTGTTGTCGACCCTTGGGCATTATTGGATGAAATTAAAGAAATTGGAGAAAAAGGTGTGGATGTAAATTCAGAAAATTTCATGGTTTCAGAGGCTGCAAATCTAATTTTACCATTTCACCGAGAAATGGATGAAATAAGAGAAGATGCAGCAGGTAAAAGTAAAATTGGAACCACAAGGAGAGGTATTGGACCTGCTTATGAGGATAAAGTTGGAAGACGTTCAATTCGAGTAATGGATCTTAGATCAGAAAAAAATTTGAACCAACGATTAGAAACAGTTTTACTACATCATAACGCTATTAGAAAAGGTTTAGGCAAAAAAATATTTGAAAAAAATCAGCTTAAAGATGATCTTTTAAAAATTGCTCCTGATATTCTTAAATTCTCAGCACCAGTGTGGTTTAAGATTGATCAATTTAAGAAACAAAAGAAAAAAATATTATTTGAGGGTGCACAAGGAGTTCTGTTAGATGTTGACCACGGAACGTATCCTTTTGTAACTTCTTCTAATACTGTGGCCTCAAGTGCTGCAACAGGAACTGGATGTGGACCCAATTCAATTAATTATGTATTGGGAATAACCAAAGCTTATACGACAAGAGTAGGTGAGGGACCTTTTCCTACAGAATTGTTAGATAAAGTAGGTGAGTTACTAGGAACAAGAGGTAAAGAATTTGGAACTGTGACAAGTCGAAAAAGAAGATGTGGGTGGTTTGATGGTGTTTTGGTAAGACAGACAATAAAAATCTCTGGAATTGACGGGATTGCCTTAACAAAACTAGATGTTTTAGATGAACTAGATGAAATAAAAATGTGCGTGGAGTATGATTTAAATGGAAAAAAAATAGACTACCTTCCTGCTGCAGTTGAGGATCAGCTTAAAATCAAACCTATTTATAAAACATTTGATGGGTGGAAAACTTCAACTAATGGTATCAAAAATATCAATGATCTTCCTGAGAATGCAAAAAAATACATTTTTGAAATTGAGGACTTTATAGGAGCGAAAATATCAAGTATATCCACCAGTCCTGAGCGGGATGATACTATTTTAGTAGAAAACCCTTTTGAAATTTAATTTGCAGGTAAAAGATTTTTTGATTTAGCAAGCAAAAGCATTTGTTTTTGTAATTTCTCAAATGCTTTATTCTCAATTTGTCTTACTCTTTCACGACTAATCTTATATTTTTTACTTAAATCTTCTAAAGTAGTTGGATCATCATTTAGTCTTCTTGAATATAAAATTTCTTTTTCTCTATCATTTAAAACTTTAATTGAATCTTTCAATAAATCTTTTCTTTGTTCCATTTCTTCTTGATGAGCAAACTTAAGATCATGGTCTAATTCTTTATCTACTAACCAGTCTTGCCATTCATCACCATCCTCACCAACTTGAGCATTAAGAGAAAATTCTTTTCCAGATAATCTACGATTCATGGAGACAACCTCTTCTTTACTCACATCTAATTTTTCAGCGATTTCATTTACATGTTCGTTTCTTAAATCACCCTCAGCCTGTGGTGCAATTTGATTTTTTAATTTTTTAAGATTAAAAAATAATTTTTTTTGCGCAGTTGTTGTACCAATTTTTACCAAGCTCCAAGATTTTAAGATATATTCTTGAATAGAAGCTTTTATCCACCACATCGCATAAGTTGCTAATCTAAAACCTTTTTCTGGTTCAAATTTTTTCACTGCCTGCATAAGTCCAATGTTACCTTCAGAAATCATTTCGTTAATCGGTAGTCCATAACCTTTATAACCCATTGCAATTTTTGCAACCAATCTCAAATGACTTGTTACAAGTTTTTCTGCTGACTTAATATTTCCAGTCGTTTTCCAATTTTTAGCAAGCATGTATTCTTCTTCTGCATCAAGCATTGGAAATTTCTTTATTTGTTCAAGATATGCGGATAGGCCACCTTCATTACTTAAAATAGGTAAATTGCTATTCATAGTTGTGTTCATAGACAGTTTATCTAATTAATATTTAAAATTTTTCAATGTTTTATTTGCCTATATTTCTGAGTATTTTAAGTATTTTTTCAAGTTCATTTGGTAAAATTGAGTTAAAAATCATATGCTTATTTTTTTTTGGATGTATAAAGCCCAGCGTTTTAGCATGCAGAAATTGCCTCTTTAATTTCATTAGAATTTTTTCTAATGATGGATCTATATCTTTAAGTTTTTTAAACTTTTTTCTGTATTTATCATCACCAACTATGCTGTTACCTAAATAATTCATATGAACTCTTATTTGATGAGTTCGACCTGTTTCTAATTTACACTCTAACAAACTAAAAGTTGGAATATTTTTATTTTCAAAAATTTCTAAAGTTTTATAATTTGTAATTGCTTTTTTTCCTTTACTGTAACTAACCTCCATCATTTGCCTATTTTTTGAACTTCTTGTAATAAAGGTTTCTATTTTACCCTTGGATGGTCTAATCTTGCCCCAGATTAATAATTGATAAGTTCTTTGGATTGTGTGTTTGTTGAACTGATTAGATAGGTGTTCGTGAGTTTGATTATTTTTTGCAATAACAATTAATCCAGATGTATTTTTATCAATTCTATGTACTATTCCAGGTCTTAGTTCACCTCCAATATTAGAGAAAGAATTTGTACTGTAATTCATAAGTGCATTTACGATTGTATTATCAAAATTACCTGCACCAGGATGCATTACTATTCCAGAGGGTTTGTTTAAAACAATCAAATCTTTATCCTCAAATACGATATCTAAATTGAACTCATAAGGTTTTAAGGAAGCTTTTTTTGGTTCAGGAATGACTAATTTAATTTCATCATTAAAAAAAATTTTTTTTGATGGATCAGTTATTACCTTGTTATTTATTCTTAACTTATTATCTTGAATAAGATTTTTGATTTTCGTTCGACTGATAATATTTTGTCTCTTTTTAATAAAAATATCAACACGGAGTTCATTTTCGGCCTTATCAACTGTCAAATTTATTTTTTTTTCCATAAAATGATATATTAATATGATATGCGCTTGTAGCTCAACTGGATAGAGCGCCTGACTTCGGATCAGGAGGTTCTGGGTTCGACTCCTAGCAGGCGCACCAATTATTCACCCATATTTATTAACGTCCCTTTTATTCTCGCTCTTAAAAAAGATAGATAAAACAGTCCTATTCCAAAAATTAAATAAACTAAATTTAATAAATAAGCTTGTTTTATATTTTCGTAATCTACAAGACCATTTATTAAAATATTTCTTGTTTCATCAAAAATGTAAACTAATGGTAAGCCTTTTGCAATTACCTGGAAAAATTCAGGAAGGATTTCTATTGGATAGTAGATACATCCTAATGGAGCAAGTAAAAATAATGATGACCAAGCTATATTTTCAAAGGATGGTCCGTATCTCATTAAACCTGAGCTTACAAATAAACCCAGTGTAATCCCAAATATGTATAAACTTAAAAATAATATAAAGAGAGGAAAACCTAACTTTAAAATTGAAACTCCAAACAATGGAGAAGTTAAAATAATTGCGGGTACCAGACCGATTAATGTCCTTATCAAAGCAGTAAAAATTAAAGATATAATTATTTCTTTGAGCTTCAATGGAGCAATAAATAAATTCGTAAAATTTCTACTCCAGATTTCCTCTAAAAAAAGCATATTAAAACTTATGCTAGATCTAAAAAGAATGTCGTAAAGAATTGCACATGTAAGAATTATTCCAAGTGTATTATTGTAATAATCACTATAAATTGAAAAAAATTTAGAAATAAATCCCCAAAGAATAATTTGTATTGTTGGCCAATAAATTAAATCCAAAACTCTTGGTAAAGAACTTTTGATGAGATAAAAATGTCTCAAAAAAAGTCCGTACATTTTATTTAGATTCATATTAAATCTCTTGTAAGTTTTAAAAAAACTTCCTCCATATTTCTTCTTCCATGTTTTTTAATTAATTCGCCAGGAGTTCCTTGATCAATAATAGATCCTTTATTCATCATTAGAACTGAAGAACATAATCTCTCAACTTCTGCCATGTTATGTGAAGCAAGCAGAATTGAAGTTTTTTTTTCTTTTTGATATTCCTCTAAAAAACTTCTAACAAAATCTCCTGTTTCAGGATCTAAAGATGCAGTTGGTTCATCAAGAAGAAGAACTGTCGGATCATTAATTATAGATTTAGCTAGACTGACCCTATTTTTTTGACCAGAGGAAAGTTCTCCTGTTATTTTATTAATAAATTCAT
This sequence comes from uncultured Pelagibacteraceae bacterium, assembly GCA_902617625.1. Classification (GTDB taxonomy): domain Bacteria; phylum Pseudomonadota; class Alphaproteobacteria; order Pelagibacterales; family Pelagibacteraceae; genus Pelagibacter. The sequence goes on from CACMXJ010000010.1 coordinate 31,048, forward strand.
TAAGCCTTAATTTTTCACAAATATAATCAATTTTAATCCCAAGTTCTTTAACATCATAAAGTCTTCCATAAACTTCAAGATTTTGCTTTACAGTTAATTTTTTTGGTAGTTCAATATATGGTGAAATAAAATTTAATTCGTTTAATAATTCAACTCTCTGTTTTTCAATTTCAATACCATTTATAAGAACCTTCCCTTTAGTAGGTTTTAGTAAACCAAGAATCATGCCTATTGTTGTAGTTTTACCACATCCGTTAGGTCCAAGAATTCCAATAATTTCATTTTCGTTCACTTTAAAAGAAATATTTCGAACAGCTTCTTTTGTGTCATAAGTTTTTGATAAATCAATTATTTCAAGAGGAATAGTCATTAAAATTTTGAAGCCCTTAATAATCTATCGTTAATAGTTTTGCCGATTCCTATATTTGGGATTTTGTCTACAGCTATAGATTTGTAATTATCTTTTTTTATCTTTCTTAAAATAGTGTAGAGATTTTTTGCAGCTTCTTTTAAATCCCCATTTTTTGATAAAAAATAATAGTTCGTTTTGTTAATCTTATTTTTCTTAATTAATAAAAAAGCCTCATCTTTTTTTATTTTTTTAACATTAAGTCTGATTGGGATTCCAGGTGAATAATGAATTCTTAATTGTCCAGGAGCTGAAATCTTGGAAGGTTTTGTATTTATTGAAATTTTTTTCTTTAATATTTTTTGGATAGTTCCAACTTCTAAACCACCAAATCTTAAAATTTTTGGTTTTTTTCTTAGATCAATAATTGTAGACTCAACTCCAACCGAGGATCTTCCACCTTCAAGTATATACTTAATTTTTTTTCCAAAATCGTTTTTTACATCTGAAGAAGTTACTGCACTAACTCTTGAAGATATATTTGCACTAGGTGCTGCGATAGGAAATTTCAAATATTTCAACAGAATTCTTGCTACTGGATGTTTTGGAAATCTTACAGCAAGAGTATTTTTTTTATTAGTTGCTACTTTTGAAATTTTTGATTTTTTTCTTTGATTTAAGATAAATGTTATTGGCCCAGGACAGAATCTTTTATATAATTTTAAAAAATCACCGTTTAGATCACAATCTTCTTTTAATTTTTTTAAATCATAATAATGAATAATCAGAGGGTTATTCATTGGTCTTTTTTTTAATTTAAATATTTTTTTACACGCTGTATCAGAATATGCATTCCCAGCTATTCCATAAACAGTTTCGGTTGGTATAGCAACACACTCTCTTTTATTTAAGAGATTCCTCGCTTTTTTAATATTTGCAAGATTAATTTTCATGTATTATTTGAGAGTATTATATGAAAGATAAAAATTTACCAAATGATTATAATTCATTATCTCTTGAAGAATTAACCACTGAGGCAAATAAGATGATTGAAGAATTGGAAAATCAAAAGGATTTAGGAAACTCTTTAGAAAAGTATCAAGATTTAATTAAACTCAATAATATAATTGAGAAAAAATTTCAAAAGAATACCAAAGAAATAAATGAGAAAACAAAAGAAAAAATATCCAAGATTAATAAAAAAAAAAATGCAAAAAAAATTAAATAAGATTGCAAAAGATACAAATTTTTTTTTAAGAAGATTTATTGCCAAACAAAAAAAATCAAATTTAATAGTTGCAATGAAATACGGTCTTTTTTCTGGAGGAAAAAAAATAAGATCTAAAATTTTAATTGATGTTGGGTCTCTATTTAAGTTAGATTATAAAACTCTTGTCGTTATTGGTGCTGCGGTTGAATGTATTCATGCGTATTCATTAATACATGATGATTTACCATGTATGGATGATGACTCTATAAGAAGAGGCAAACCATCAGCGCATATTAAATTTGGAGAGGCTACTGCAGTTTTAGCTGGAAATTCACTTTTAACAATGGCTTTTGAAATTTTAAGTCATAAAGACTTAAGAATTAGTGAAAAAATTAAGATTGATTTGATTAATAAAATTTCTGAAAGCTCAGGCCATCTTGGAATAGCAGGAGGTCAATATTTAGATTTAAATTATGAACGTAAGAAAATTTCTAAAAAAAAGA
>CACMXJ010000011.1 GCA_902617625.1 uncultured Pelagibacteraceae bacterium
TTTTAAGAATTTTTGCGTAATTTTCATAAAAATTACTCCCCCATTCTGGTTTATTTGTATGTTTATTAAAAAAAGTGTAAATTTTATAAATAGATGCAATCACCACATTAAAACCAAATCTGTTCAAATCATCTTCTATTTTTTTTATAATTTGATTAGTAAATTTTTCTAAATCTTCATCAAATTTTGAAAATTTTTTTTTATTAGAAATGATTTTTTCATTAAGAGACCATAATTTTTGCAAAAATTTAAATGAGGCAGAAATTCCACTATCTGACCATTGAATATCTTTTTCTGGTGGACTATCAGATAATATAAATAATCTGACTGAATCTGCTCCATATAGATTTATAATTGTTTCTGGATCAATTGTATTTTTTTTGGATTTAGACATGGATTCTGAGGGACCAACTATAACTTTTTTTGATGGATCTTTATTTTGAAAAAAATTTTTTCCATCATCACTAAAAACATCCTCAGGATAAATCCAATTATTTTTCTCGTCCTTATAAGTTTGGTGGCAAACCATACCTTGAGTGAACAAACCTTCAAAAGGTTCTTTAAGTTTTGTATCTTTGTTATCTAGACTTATCGCCCTCATAAAAAAACGTGAATATAAAAGGTGCAAAATTGCATGCTCAACACCACCAATATACTGGTCTACTGGCATCCAATAATCTATTTCATTATTATCGAATGCTTTTTCTTTGTTTTTAGCCGAGCAGAATCTGAGAAAATACCAAGAAGAATCTACAAAAGTATCTAAAGTATCTGTTTCTCTTGTACATAATTTACCATCAATCTTAACTTTTTTCCACGTTGTTTGAGAGTCTAATGGATTACCATTTGTGTTTAGATCAATGGAGTCTGGAAGCTTAACTGGTAAATCTTCTTTTGGTATTTTAATAACATTGTTATTATCATCATAAGCTATTGGAATTGGACATCCCCAATACCTTTGTCTAGAAATTCCCCAGTCCTTTAACCTATAATTAGTTTTTTTCTTACCTAAATTTTTATTCTCTAAAATTTTAATGGTTTCTGTTATTGATTTTTCAGGTACTGAAAGACCATTTAAGAATTTAGAATTTATGATAACGCCTGCTCCAGTATAAGCTTCATTTTGAACTTGATAATTATCTGCTTCATCTGCAGGTTTAACAACTGTTTTAATTTTAAGATCATACTTTTTTGCAAAGTCAAAATCTCTTTGATCATGGGCAGGGCATCCAAAAACTGCTCCAAAACCATAATCCATCAAGACAAAATTAGCAAAATAAACTGGGACTTTTGACTCATTATCTAAAGGATTAATGGCTTCTAACTTGGTTCTAAAACCTATTTTTGTTGCTTGAGCTATCGACTCTTCTGTTGTTCCTGTTTTTGAACACTCCTTCTTGAATTCTTTAAAATCCTTATCATTTTCATAATACTTTGATATCGGGTGATCTACAGATAATGCTAAAAAAGAAAATCCAAATAATGTATCTGGCCTTGTTGTGTAGCATTTAATTGATTTTATATCTTTCGAGCCGGTAATCTGAAAATCTATTTCACAACCAAATGATTTTCCTATCCAATTTTTTTGCATTGTTTTTACTTTTTCAGGCCATAAATTCAATTTATTAAGCTCACTTAGAAGGTCTTCAGAAAAGTGAGAAATTTTAAAAAACCATTGGTTTAATTTTTTTCTTTCAACAACTACTCCAGATCTCCAACCTTTTCCATCGATGACTTGTTCATTAGCAAGAACTGTTTTATCTACTGGATCCCAGTTTACGTAACTTTCTTTTCTATAGACAAGACCCTTATCATAAAGATCTAAAAAAATTTTTTGTTGATGCTTATAATAATCAGGTGAACATGTTGAAATTTCTCTATCCCAATCTATTGAAAGACCAAGCATTTTTAGTTGAGATTTCATTACATCAATATTGTTTTCAGTCCAGTCTTTTGGGTTTAAGTTGTTTTGTCTAGCAGCATTTTCTGCCGGCATACCAAAGGAGTCCCATCCCATTGGATGCAGCACGTTAAATCCTTTAAGAGTTTTAAATCGCGAAAGAACGTCCCCTATAGTGTAATTTCTAACGTGACCCATATGAATTTTCCCTGATGGATAGGGAAACATTTCTAAACAGTAAAATTTTTTCTTATTTTTATTAATTTCAGATTTAAAAGTTTTTTCTTTTTCCCAAGAATTTTGCCATTTTTTTTCAGCTAACTTAAAATTATATCTTTCCACAGTTTTTTTGGATTATTTTATTTTTTCTTTTCTTCTCTGCTTTTTCTATTGATATCACCATCACTTATTACGTACGGATTTTCTTTTTTATATTTCTCAATTTTCTGCTTTTGATATTTTGCTGCTTTTTTTAGTATATTTAAATTCAGGTCAGCAACGAGATCCGTATTATTTTTACTAATTGAACAATTAGTTAAATTTTCAGAGCATTTTTTTAAAAATACATTTATATCTAATGCATCAGATCTAATTTCATTAGTCAGAAATCTTATTGAAATCTTAACAGATTCATTTGGCGTATTATTTTCACTATACCAATCAGTAACGACTATACCTCCACTGTAGTTTGCAGATACTAAAGGCATAAAATCCAAGGTGTCTAATGTAGCTCTCCAAAGTGGATTGGAGCTAGCAAAATCGTAGGTGTTACTTTTTTCAAGTTTATTCATGAGTCTAAACCCTTTTCCTTCTTCAATATTTTTTGCTACTCTTTCTCTAACATTAATAGGAACATCTTTTTCTGCATTTACTCTTTTGGGTTTAAATGGCCCACAAGCACTCTGAGGCAACAGCAATGTAATTAACAGAAGAGTGGTTATTAAGCGTTTTGAAAACATGATTTTTACTAAAATATAAGTTTTTAGCACAATTTATTATGTTTCAAATTAGAATATCCTTGTATTTAAATTATCATGGAAATATGGGAAAAAAGTGATGTAAAAATGCAACACTATTATAAATTATAGTTAAATTTCTTAGAATTTAATAAGAAACTGCTCATTTTTTGCTAGAACAACCCTGTTTATAATTAATTATAAAAAGGAGTAAATTTATGAACAAAGTAACAAAAGTAGGTTTAACTGCTTTAGCTACTTCACTAGTTGCAACAGCATCTTATGCTGGTGAGCTAAGTGTTTCAGGTAGTGCGTCGTTAACTTATACAGGTCTAGACTCTAACTCGGACACAAATCCGTGGGCAATGGGTGACAGTATTAAGTTTAATGGTGGTGGTGACCTAGATAACGGTATGACTGTATCTGTCTATTACGAAATAGATGGTGCTAGTTCTGGTCATAAAGTTTATGATGACTACAACCTAAAATTAGGTATGGGTGATATGGGAACATTGTCATTCTCAGGTGCTTCATCAAGTGGAAGCGGAGTAGACTCTGTAAAAGATATCGTTCCAAATGCTTATACACCAGTATACGAAGCTGCTAACGAAGTTGGTGGTGCTGCTGACAATGGTTTACTTGATACAACAGGTAACACTCAAACTGGTCAGTGGGGATACGATGTAACAGCTGCAGGTTTTGATTTATCTGTATCTTACAACCCGAAACCAGGTGCTGCTGCACAAGCTGAAACAGGATATTCAGTTTCTTACAGTGGTTTAATGGATGGTTTAACACTAGTTTATGGTGCGTTTGATGATGGTGACACAGCTGAAGCTGATACTATTGGTGTGAAATACACTATGGGTAACATGACAGCTGCTATTCAGTCAACTAACGTAGACTACGAAGCAACTACTTCAACAGACCAAGACGCTACTCATATGGGTATCTCTCTTGCAGTCAACGATGATCTAACTGTATCAGCAGGTAGACAAGAAGTTGAATTTGATGGTGTTGGTGAAGATGAAGTTAACACAGGTATACAAGCATCGTATACTATGGGTTCAATCTCATTGACAGGTGCTATCAACAGTGTTGAAAGTGCTGGTGGAACTGCAAACAAAGACGCAGAAGCTTCAATTTTCGTAGCTTCATTTGCATTCTAATCATAATATTTGATTTTAAAAGAGGCCCCTTTTTAGGGGCCTTTTTTTTATGTGAAGTAAGAAATTCCTGCGAAACCAAATGGTTTAATTAAGTATAATTTTTTAATATTTTTATTATTAATCCCACCTAATGCTATATCTTTCATAGATGATAACTTTCTTAGACTTAGATACCTAAATATTCCTAATTGATTATTTATTTTTTTCTTAAAGATAGGAGATAAAAAAATCTTATCAACACCTTGAAGCTCTTTAATTTTGATTTCTTTTAAATTATGTGCTGACCCTATAATTTCAAAGTTTTTTTTTTTAAAAAATGATTTAATAATTAATTCTTTATTCTGAGAGGAAATATACAAACCATCTGCATTAATTTTGTTTGCCAATTTAACATCATTTCTCACATAAAGTTTTTTTTGATATTTTTTGCAGAAATTACGTAATTTTTTTAGGTCTTTTAGATGAGTTTCTTTATTTTTATTTCTCCAAATTAAAGATATATTTTTATCTAAATTAGTTAGATGAGAATAATCAAACTTGTCTATAAAGTAATATTGTTTTAGATTTTTAAGATGCATCATACTCAAAGTAATTTAATTGAAATAAACGAAAAAATTAAGAACAAAATAAACGATCTATCTTTATCCGAATATAATCCTAAAGTTATTGCGGTATCAAAAACCTTTTCAGAAGAGGATATTATGCCATTAATTAAATATGGTCATTGTGATTTTGGAGAAAACAAAGTCCAGGAAGCTCAAAAAAAATGGCCCAAACTTAAGGAATTAAATAAAAATTTAAAACTGCATATGCTAGGCAGGTTACAAACTAACAAAGTAAAAAATGCAGTTGAAATCTTTGATTACATACATTCTTTGGATAGTTTAAAACTTGCTAATAAGATTTCAAATGAAATACATAAAAAATCTAAGAAAATAAAAATTTTTATTCAAATTAATTTAGGAAGTGAAAAACAAAAATCTGGAATTGAACCATCAGATTTAGAGCAATTTTATAATAATTGCAAAACACTAAAATTAGATATTATAGGTACAATGTGTATTCCTCCAGATACTAAAGATCCAAGACATTTTTTTAAAGATCTAATGCAATTAAATAAAAAAATTAATCTTCCTGAAATCAGTATGGGTATGACCAATGATTATCTTGATGCCCTAGAGTATAAATCAACTTATTTAAGAATTGGTACAGGGATTTTTGGTAAGAGAACTAAGTAATTTTTATTTTTGATTTTTTGTTAATCAATTTAATTAAAATAAAAAAATCCTTCTTTTTAATTGCGACACATCCCTTAGTAGCAGAATAATTTTTTGTTAAATGTAAAAAAATAGCACTCCCTTTATTTCTTTTAACTTTTTTGTAGTTGTATTTTATCAAAATTAACAAATCATATTTATTGTCTTTTCTAAAGAGTTTTTCATAGCTTGATTTAAGGTTTTTTTTAATTTTAATTAATTTGTTATAGTGTTTGCTGTTAGGGTCGTCACACCATCCCATATTTTTTTTAATTTTACATATTTTAATCTTAGATATAGGTTTTTCTATACGGTCTGATCTGTAGTAAATATTACCTAGATCAAAAATGCCATTAGGTGTTTTATAATCACCCTCTATTTTATTCTTGCTAAACCCCTTTTTGCCAACTGAGCATTTAAATTTAAATTCGTCAATCAAAAGAGTTTCTTTATTTTTGATTATAATTGTCATATTTTAAAAAAATGCATTCAAAAATCTTAATAATTTACGAATATAAAAACCTATTCGAAATATTAAACGAAATTGCTGAAAGTTTAAATTTTAAAATCTTATATTGTGATAAAAAAGAATATGATCAAATCAAATTAGACCCAAATAACAATTATTTGACTATATCTCAAAAAAAAATCGATAGCATTAATAACCTTTTAATATTAGATAATTTGCCTTTAAAATTAGAAAAAATTTTAGAAATCATAAACATTAATTTTTTGAAAAATAAATTTGCTAATCAATCGAGTATAAAAATTGGAAAATATAATTTAGATCTAAATTCAAGAAAAATATCTTTCAGAGATAAAAATTTAGATTTAACCGAAAGAGAAACGAATTTAATTATTTTTATAAATGACAGAAAAAATGTTTCAGTAAAAGATTTACAAAAAAATGTTTGGGATTATTCACCAAACTTAGAAACTCATACCGTTGAAACACACATCTATAGGTTGAGAAAGAAGATGAAAGAAATTTTTGGTGATGAAAATTTTATTTTTAACAATCACAATGGTTATTCGATCAATTGATACTACTAAATCCTTGCTCCAATTTTTTGAATAATTTTAGATGATAATTCTGTTCCTTTAATCAAACAATCTTTTGCCTCAAAATTATTAATTATACCGTGCAAGTATCCTGCAGCAAACAAATCTCCAGCACCTGTTAAATCTTTTATCTTTAAATCAGACTGAGCTTTTATTTCTGATATTTCATTACGATTAATTGAAATAGCACCTTTTTCGCCCCTTGTAATTATGATATTTTTTTTTATTTCTTTTGAAAATGAAATAGCTTCATCAAATGTTTTGGCATTTATTAACGATAAAATTTCTTGTTCATTTGCAAAGATAATATCCAATCTATTTTTCACTAAATCTAAAAAATTTGATCTATGTCTTTCTACGCAAAATAAATCTGATAAAGACATGGCAACTCTTTTTGAGTATACGATTGCTTTATCAAAAGCTTTTCTAGGATCGCCCTCATCCCATAAATAACCCTCCAAAAAAATCATTTCTGCATTTTTAATATCTTCTTCTTTAATATCTTTATCATTGATTTTTCCTGCTGTGCCAAGGAATGTGCACATTGTTCTTTCAGAGTCTGGTGTAATTAAAATTAGGCAAGATCCAGTTGGAATTTGTTCCTCTTTTTTTTTATATAAATATTTTACTTTCTCTTTATGTAAACCCTCCTCATATTTTTGCCCTAGCTCATCATTACTAACTTTTCCAATAAATCCAACGTTATTTCCTAATTGAGAAAGGCCAACGATTGAATTTGCAACTGAGCCACCTGAGATAGTTTCAACAATTTCTAATGAGGAAAGTAATTCTTTAAATTCTTTCTCATCAATTAATTTCATTGTACTTTTAGTAAGTGAGTGTTTAGTTAAGAAATCATCTGTTACTTTACAAAGTACATCAACAATTGCATTTCCAATACCTAGGATTTTCATATTACATTTGGTCCCAATTTTGCAAAGGAGGCATTATTGTCTCTAATAATTCGCTATTTTTTGCAACACAAACGATGTCAGCTGAGATGGAGATTCTCTCGTTATTAATTTTATTAGGTTGAGTTCCATGATCTGCTTTTGAGGGAAAAATTAAAATGTCATCTTCCTCAGTTTTTATATCAATAGTTGGAGTATTGAATAAATTATTCTCTTTAATTATGCCTTTTCTCCTTACTGTAGGATTTGTGAATAATCCAGGAACGATTTCATTTTGAAAATTTTCAGCAAAAAAAATCAGATTAGAGTCATTGACGTTTTTTTTAAGGTAATAAGCAAAAGAAATATGAGATTGTTGATGTTTATGTTTTAATATATTTTCTTTACCATTTGATACAGTAGCCCAAGACCTTGTTATATATAACTCAATAGCTTTTTCATCTATTTTGAGATGGTTTAAATAATTCAAAATTTTTTTTTTGATTTCTATAAATAATTTTTTAAATTTTTCATTTCTGCAGATGTATTCAAATCCTTGGGTGTCTCCAGTCCAGCTACTTATACCTCTTTTATATTTTTCATTTTTAGAATTTTTTACCATTATTCTTATTTCTTCAATCATTTGATTTTTTATATTTTGATCTAGAGAAATTTTTTCTTTTACAATGCTTAAAGGAAATAAATTAATAATTTGCATTTATGCTTTATTTGTTTTGATCTGATTTTTTCTATTAGGATAACAAGTAGTACATATTTTACAAGTCAAACCGTAACAACTTCTAGCCTTGCAATATTCTCTTCCATAATAGATTATTTGTAAATGTAATTTGTTCCAATATTTTTTTGGGAATAATCTTTTTAAATCATTTTCTGTTTGAACAACATTTTTTCCATTTGTTAATCCCCATCTCTGAGCCAACCTGTGAATGTGGGTATCTATAGGAAAAGCTGGATGACCAAAACCTTGAGACATTACAACGCTAGCAGTCTTATGTCCTACGCCTGGTAATTTTTCAAGTTCATCAAAAGTTTTGGGTACTTTGCTATTGTAGTATTTGACCAGTATTTTTGACAAATTATAGATACTCTTTGCTTTAATTCTGAAAATACCAATTTTTTTAATTAATGTTTCTATTTTTTTTCTTCCTAATTTAACAAAGTGTTCTGGTTTATAATATTTTGGATAAATATTTTTAGTGACATTATTTACATTTACATCTGTGCACTGAGCAGAAAGAAGCACAGATATTAATAGAGTAAACACATTTCGACTTTTAAGAGGGACTTCAATCTTTGGATATGTTTTATTAAGTATTTTTAGTATTATTTTTGCTCTTTGAATTTCATTCATTATTTGAAATTCATTAAGTCTCTCATGGAATATAAGCCAGGTTTTTTTTTCATTAACCAACTAGCAGCTGAAAGGGCACCCTCAGAATAAAGTGCTCTATCAAATGCTTCATGATTAAGTCTTATTATTTCTTTTCCACTGGAAAATAAAACTTCATGTTCACCAATAATTTTACCTTTTCTTGCCGAATTAAAATTTATTTTTTTTCCGTAAGGAAAATTTTTTTTATTTAAATATTTTTTACCCATAATTTCATATAAATTTTTATTTTTCCCTGTTGCGATGCCTTGACCTAACATTAATGCTGTTCCTGAGGGATGATCTTTTTTCAACTTATGATGAGTTTCGAAAACTTTACTTAGAAAATTATTACCTAAAGACTTTGATGCTATTTCAGTTAAATACATCAAAAGATTTATTCCAAGACTCATATTTCCGGCCTTGAGAATTGGAATTTTTCTTGAGATTTTTTTGATCACGTCTTCCTCTTTTAGCGTGAAGCCTGTAGTTCCAATTACCACTCTTTTTTTTTGTTTTACAGCAATCTTGAGAACTTCAAGTGTGCATTTTGGAACTGTGAAATCAATTATAATATCTGCCTTTTCAAAGGCCTCTGGATTATTCATCCTTGGTAAAATACCTAAAATTTTTTTTCTTTGAGCCTTATTTTCTGTGAGACTGATTATTTTAAATTTTTTATCTTTGCTGGCAGATTTGATTAGCTGTTGTCCCATTCTACCTAGACATCCTGTAATTGTTAAATTTATTTTTCTAGCTTTCATAAAGAAAAAACTTCAAATCTTTTTCATAATATTCGTTCATTTTCTTAATCATGCTTTCATCAAGATTTTTTTTCCAGTTATTTTCTGGTCCTTGATAAAAGAATTTTATTTTTCTATTGTCTTTCAAAGAATATACATTTTCTCCAAACTTGCCTTCATTTTCTATGTTTTGCAGACTCTTAAAGTTAGTCGTATCGATAGCATTTTTCAGCTTATTTTGATCAATTTTATTGTCAAATCTCATTAAGGTATTAACAAAAACTACTAGCTTTTCAAAAGTTTGAGCTGGATTTTTAACCATATCTTCGTATCTAATTATTACCTTTCTTAAAGTTTTGTTGCTTAACCAAGATCGATAATTAATCCTCCAAGAGTTAACAATATTTGTTTTTGCATAGTTTTTTAAGTGAGGATAATCATCTAATACTTTATTTTCGTCTTGCATGAATTTCAATGCTTCATCATAATTTTCTAAATCATTATGATTTTTAACTGAAGTAATTACATTCCTTGGATCTCTGATGATATAAATAACTCCCAAGGTATATTCAGGTTTTGTAAAGTCGTTTCCAAACGCGGTTATTAGAGAGTTATGAGTTTTTAAAAACTTTACTTTTTTTTGATCACGAATATCTTTTTGTGAGGTTTCCCAATGTTTATGAATTTCGCCCTGTTTAACCTTTTCTTTAAAGAATTGTTTATTTGGGTAATCTTCTATCAAGTTTAACTTATTAATGTCAAAAATTCCATTATCACAAAAATAATAAGCAGTTAGAAAAGATCTTACCCAAGTATTTCCACTTTTTGGATATGAGGCAATCCAGATAATCATATTTATTTTTTAAACTAGGTATTAATTATTTCAACTTAAATATTATTTTTGATGAACTAAGGTTGAATTTATCAACTTTTCCAAAAATCTTTTGCCTTTTGGAAAAATTTTTTTATACTCGGATTAGATTTTTCATTTTCTATTTCTCTAAATTTTTCTAAAAGATTTCTTTGTTCTTTGTTTAAATATACTGGAACTTCAGTTTTAATTTGTACATATAAATCTCCAAAATCTCCTCTACGCATAAAAGGCATGCCTTTTCCCTTAAGTCTAAATTGTTTACCATCTTGAGTTCCATCTGGTATCTTTATTTTTGCTTTTTTACCATCTATCGTTGGTATTTCTATTGTTGTACCAAGCGCCGCATCTGCTATTGAAATTGGAAACTCAAAGAATAAATTTACATCTGATCTTTTAAATAATTCATGAGATTTTACATTAATGAATAAGTATAAATCACCACTTGCTCCACCTCTTGTCCCCGCCTCACCTTTTCCAGCAAGTCTAATTCTTGTACCATCATCAACCCCTTTTGGTATTGTGACAGATACTTTTTTTGAAGTTTGAGTATTTCCTTGTCCATTGCAGTCTGAGCAAGGATTGGTTATTTCTTCTCCACTCCCAGCACATTGCGGACATGTTTGTTGAACTGTAAAAAAACCTTGATTAGATCTTACTCTACCGTTTCCTCCACAGTAAGTACATCTATCAGGACTAGACCCAGGTTTAGATCCGTTTCCCTTGCATGTATTACATTTTTCCGATGTCGAAAATTGTATATTCTGTTTTTTTCCTGCGTAAGCTTCTTCTAATGTAATCGATAAATCATATCTTAGATCTGATCCTCTATTATTTGAATTTCTTCCTCTAGAGCTTCTTCTTCCACCTCCAAAATCGCCAAAAAAATCTTCAAATATGTCTGAAAAATCCGCGCCGCTGAATCCACCAAAACCTCCAAATCCACCTTGCCTACCTCCACCATTTTCAAAGGCAGCGTGACCAAAGTTGTCGTAATTCTCTTTTTTTGATTTATCGGAAAGAATACCGTAAGCTTCACTTGCTTCTTTAAACTTTTCTTCAGCTCCCTTATCACCTGGATTTTTATCTGGATGATATTTTACAGCTAACTTTCTATATGCAGATTTTAATTCTTCGGGGGATGCGCTTTTATTTACACCGAGGACGTCATAATAATCTCTTTTTGCCATTTGATACCCCGGACAGATAAATGTATGTTAAGCGCTCTTTTCTTTATTCTCGTCTTTTACTTCCTCAAAATCAGCATCAACAACATTATCCTCTTTTTTCCCTTTATCATCTTTACCATCATCTTTGTTAGAATCTGGTTTTGTATTTTGTTGTGATTTATATATTGCTTCTCCAAGTTTCATTGAAGCTTGAACCAATGTCTCAGTTTTTTTCTTAATATCATCTGTGTTTTCACCTTTGAGAGCCTCTTTTAATTGACTTGAAGCATCTTCAATAGCTTTTTTGTCGGCTTCAGATACTTTAGAACCGTGCTCTTTAAGATTTTTATCTGTAGAGTGAATTAAGGTATCAGCTTGATTTCTTACATCTACAGACTCTCTTTTCTTTTTATCAGCTTCTTTATTGGCTTCAGCATCTTTTACCATTTTCTCAATCTCTTCGTCACTTAACCCACCTGAAGCTTGAATTTGAATTTTTTGTTCTTTTCCAGTACCCTTATCTTTCGCTGAAACATTAACAATACCATTCGCATCAATATCAAATGTAACTTCAATTTGAGGAACACCTCTAGGTGCAGGTGCAATTCCAACAAGTTCGAAGTTTCCTAAAATTTTATTATCAGATGCCATCTCTCTTTCACCTTGCAACACTCTAATGGAAACAGCAGGTTGATTATCTTCAGCAGTTGAGAATACTTGACTTTTTTTAGTAGGAATTGTTGTGTTTTTTTCAATTAATTTTGTAGAAACTCCACCTAAAGTCTCAATACCTAAAGAAAGAGGCGTTACATCTAATAATAATACATCCTTTACATCACCTTGAAGAACACCTGCTTGTATTGCAGCACCCATTGCTACAACTTCATCAGGGTTAACACTTTTATTAGGTTCTTTCCCAAAGAAATTTTTTACTTCTTCGATTACCTTAGGCATTCTAGTCATACCACCAACCATTACAACTTCATCAATTTCATTGGCAGTGATACCAGCATCTTTCAATGCAGTTTTACATGGTGGCATTGTTTTAGCTATAAGATCTTCAACTAGCGCCTCAAGTTTTGCTCTTGTAAGTTTTAAATTAATATGTTTTGGACCAGTTTTGTCAGCTGTAATAAATGGTAAATTAATATCAGTTTGTTCAGCTGAGGATAATTCAATCTTAGCTTTTTCAGCTGCTTCTTTTAATCTCTGAAGAGCAAGTTTATCTGATTTCAAATCTATTCCATTATCTTTTTTAAATTCCCCAATTAAATATTCAACTACAGAATTATCAAAATCTTCACCACCTAGGAATGTATCTCCGTTGGTTGATTTAACTTCAAAAACTCCGTCACCAAGTTCAAGTATTGAAACATCAAATGTTCCACCACCCAAGTCATAAACTGCAATTTTCTTATTTTGTTTTTTATCTAAACCATAAGCTAATGATGCAGCAGTAGGTTCATTTATAATTCTTAAAACTTCTAGACCTGCGATTTTTCCAGCATCTTTTGTTGCTTGTCTTTGCGCATCATTGAAGTATGCAGGAACAGTAATTACAGCTTTTGTGACAGCTTGGCCTAAATATTTTTCTGCTGTTTCTTTCATTTTTTGTAAAATAAAAGCTGAGATCTGAGAAGGAGAGTATTTTTCCCCTTTAGACTCTATCCACGCATCTCCCTTTTCTGAATTGACAATTTTAAATGGAGCCGCTTCTATATCCTTTTTAACAGTTGGGTCATCAAAGTTTCTTCCAATAAGTCTTTTAACTGCAAAAATAGTGTTTTCAGGGTTGGTTACTGCTTGTCTTTTAGCTGGTTGACCTATCAATTTTTCTTTTTCATCGGTAAAGGCAACAACAGATGGTGTTGTTCTAGCACCCTCGGCATTTTCCAAAACTTTTGCTTGGCTTCCCTCCATTATAGCCACACAAGAGTTAGTTGTTCCTAAATCTATTCCAATAATTTTACTCATAACAATTAATTCTCCTCGTCATATATGTGTTATTTTTGATTCTACAAGCTGTTCCGATCATTATTTAGTCTCCGAATTCTCTTTAGTTTTCTCTGTTTTGGCTGATTTTTCTTGGGTTTTCTTAGCTACACCAACCAATGAAGGCCTTAGTAATCGATCTTTAATTGTGAAACCTTTTTGAATTTCTTGAATTATAGTTCCTGGCTCTTTTGTATTATCCTCAATTTCCATCATTGCTTGATGAAAGTTTGGATCTAATTTTTTATTCAAACTATCAATCTGTTTAATATCATTTTTGTTAAATATGGATATTAAATCTTTATGAATTATATCAAAATGTTCTAAAGTTTTTTTAAGTGCCTCAGAATCTTTCAACTTTTCATCACTTTCTAAAATACTTTTGGATCTTTCAAAATTATCTATAAGGCTAAGCGCTTCTTTAGCAAATGAAAAACCACCGTATTCAAAAGCATCTTCCTTCTCCTTTTCAAACCTTCTTCGTTGATTTTCCATTTCAGCAAATGCTCTAGCAAGTTTATCTTCAAGTTCTAAAATCTTTTCTTCTGGTGTTAATTCTTTTTTGTCATCTTCTTCTTTTTTATTATGATCGTCAGTTTGATCCTGAGAGCTAGTAGATTGATTATTTTCTTCCTTAGCTAAATTTTCATTTTGGAAGTTTTCTTTTTGCTCTTTTTCCATAAGAGCTTATATGGTAAGAAATTTAGGAATTTCCAGATGTTAAAAAAAAAAATATCAAAAATATTAGTTGGCACAAATAACAAAGGAAAACTTAAAGAAATTAAGGGTTTATTGCCAAAATCAATTAAGACTTTTTCTACATCAGATTTTAATCTTAAAAGCCCAGCAGAAAATGGGCAAACATTTAAGGAAAATTCAATAATCAAATCTAAGTATTTTTCAAAAAAATCTAATTTAGTTTGTATTGCTGATGACTCTGGTCTTGAAATAGATTGTTTGGATAAAAAGCCTGGAATCTTTTCGGCCAGATGGGCAGGATCTAAAGGAGATTTTAATAAAGCAATTAAAAGAGTATATAGAGAGTTAGATAAAAGAGATAAGAACTGGAGAGCTAAAAAGATCAAAGCAAGATTTGTATGCGCACTTTCAATTTGCTATTTTGATAAAATAATTTCAAGTGTCATAGGAAAAATTGAGGGTTATATTTCAAAAGATATTAGGGGAAAAAATGGTTTTGGATATGATCCAATTTTTATTCCAAAAAAAAGGAAACAAACTTTTGGTGAAATGAAGTTTTCTAATAAATGTAAAATCGATCATAGATCAATCGCATTTAAAAAAATTAAAAAATTTCTTTAAGTTTACCATTATTAATTTCATAAAAATTTAATTGGTGATTAATCTTATTATCTTTAATTTCAAAAACTCCTATTTTCCCTTTAAATGTATTTTGAGTTTTAAACGATTTGTTTATTTCTAAAGCATCATTTTTAAGTGACAGATAATATATTAATCCAACTAAATCATAACTCAGTAATGATAGATAGCTTGGCTTATAGCTAAATTTTTTAAAAAATTTATTAGTAAACTCATCCAAATTTTGTTTGTTAATTGAAGGATAGTAAATTGGTTGTAAATTTTGTTCTTTTAACAAACTTTCATCAAACCATTGGTTTAAAGTAATTATATATTTATTTTTTGGTGATACGTCGGTATACAGTAATGAAGTTATAACACTTTTTAAGCTTTCATCAAAATCTGCAATTATAACAGAATCAAATTTTACATTTCCAAGAGTGTATTTTTTCTCAAGATTTTCTATAATTTTTTCCTTATTTGGATCATCAGTATTTTCAACTCGAGATATTTCATCTAATAAGTTTTGTTTTCTTATTCCATAGTTTGTGATTTTTTCTATTTGTTTGGTTAGCTTTGTGGGATCAATATCATAATTGTATTTTTTAAAAAATTTTATTTTTGACTCTTTAATTCCCTTTTTGATCTCTAGGTCATAATTTAAATTAGGAATTAAAAAAATCGTTTTTTTTATTTCACTTTTTTCTAAAAATTTTTTGATTGTATTTAGTTGTGATGATGAGTTAATGCCGCTGCTTATGATATTTTTATGAAGATCTAAAGTTTTATTAGTTAAAGATAAAAAAGTAATATTTTTTACTTCATCTAAAAATAATAAGTTTTTATGAAAAACTGGACCGATTACCAATGATATTCCCATTTTCTCAAATTCTAGAGCTGAACGTAAAGTCACATCGGGATCTGATTTGGTGTCTTTAGGATATATTTCTATGTTATTATTTTTAATATCAATTAAGGCCATCCTAATGGAATTTAGTATTTGTTTTCCTAAAGACGCATCTTCCCCTGATAGTGGAGCCAGTACTCCTATTTTAATTTTTATTTCTTCAGAATATGAAATGGATGTTTCAAATAAAAAAACAAAAAATACAGATAAAAGAATTTTAAAAAATTTATTCATTTAATGATTTATATAATTTTAGTATTGTATAAATATGACTTTAAACCCTAAATTTCAAAATAAAGAAATTAAAAAAGGTCTATATATAATACCCACTCCAATCGGAAATTTAGGCGATATTACTTACCGAGCAATAGAAATTTTAAAAAAATCTGATTTAATTCTATGTGAAGATACAAGAATTTCAAGAAAAGTGATGGAAAAATTTGAGGTAAAATCGAAATTATTATCTAATCACAAATTCAATGAGAAGAAAAATTTATCTTTAATTATAAATCATTTAAGAAATGATAAAATTATATCTTTAGTTTCTGATGCTGGCACTCCTGGAATATCAGATCCTGGAGCCATCTTAGTAAGAGAATGTGTTAAGGAGAAAATAAATATTTTTCCATTACCAGGCCCTTCTGCAGTTAGTACTGCTGTATCAATTAGTGGCTTTTCTGAAAAATATTTTTTTTATGGTTTTTTTCCATCAAAATTAAAGGATATTAAAAATGACTTAAAATTACTTTCCGACTTGAACTCTAGCATTGTTTTTTTTATTTCATCAAAAAAAATGAACAAAACCATTCCATTTCTAAAAGAAAGTTTTTCAGATAGAGAAATTTTGATTTGTAGAGAAATGACAAAAATTTATGAAGAATATTTAAGATATAAAGTTGAAGATTTAAAAACATTAGATAAAAACTTAAGAGGTGAATTAACTCTTGTTATATCTGAAAAAAAAAGAATAAAAAAAAGTTCTCTTTTATTAAGTGAATCAGATAAGAATAATATAAGAAAAATGATTAAAAAATTAAGTATCAAAGAAATTGTAAATCTTATTTCTCAAAATAATAATGTTCCCAAAAAAAAAATTTATAATTTTTGTTTAAAGATAAAAAATGAAGTTTAAAATTTTAACATTAATATTCATAACATTATTCTTATCAGGATGTGTTGGTGTTTCTTCAAAGGGAATTTTTGGAACAGGAGTATCAGTCGCTTTAGACCCTAGGTCTTTAGGGACGCAGATTGATGACTCTATAATGCAAAAAAATTTATCAGCAAGAATATTATTATTGGACAAAAAATATTTTTTATCTATAAAATCAAAAGTCTTGGATGGAAGAATATTCTTAACAGGCAAAGTTGACAACCCTGAGGAAAAACTTAAAATTACAAAATTGGCCTGGGAAACTGAGGGGGCCAGATCTGTAAGAAATGATATAAAGATTAAAGAGAAATTTAATTTTCAGCAATCTGCAAAAGATGTTTTAATTACTTCACAATTAAGAACTGCTTTAATTATTAATAAACAGATAAAGGCAACTAATTATCAAATCGACACATATAAAAAAAAAATTTACATTTACGGTATAGCTTTAACGTCAGATGAAAAATCACTTGTTATAGAGGAAGCTAAAGAAATATTAGATGTAGAGGACGTTGTAGCAAGTATTTTGATTGTCGATGATTTAAGAATTCAAAAAAATTAATTTTTTTTATAATCAATTACATCTGAAGAATACGCTGCAATTGACGCTAGATTGATAATTTCTGAGGTAGAAGTTCTTAGAGGAGCAATCTCTATTGGAAGACCTAAGCCAATTAATAATGGTCCAATAACTTTTGCTCTGCTCATTGATTTTATCATTTTATAAGAAATAGCTGCACTATGTTGGCTAGGCATTATCAAGACATTTGAATTTCCTACAATTTCTGAAAAAGGATAAAGCTCTTTATACAATTCTTCAAGAGCAACATCTGGCTGCATTTCTCCGTCAAATTTAAAATCAACTTTATCTTTTTTTAAAATTTCAACTGCATCGCTCAGCCTTTTTGTTCTGTCAGTAGCTGGTTCTCCAAAAGTTGAATGAGATAAGAAAGCAACTTTAGGATCAAATCCAAATAATCTAACTACTCTAGCTGCTGATTTTGCCATTTCTGCTAGCTGATTTGCATCAGGATATTCAATTACAGAGGTATCGCAAATGAAAATTGTTTTTCCTCTATTCACTATTAAATTTAGGCCAAACATTATTTCTCCAGCTCTGGGATCTACAACTTGAGTTATTTTTTCTAAAGATGAAGAATATCTTCTGGTATTTCCAGTGACCATCGCATCAGCATCCTTACATGCTACCATACAAGATGCCCAAATAACCCTATCATTTCTGATTAAACGATCACAATCTCGCTCAAGCATGCCTTTATTTCTTTGAAGTTTTTCAAAAAGATATTTTACATACTTTTCTCTTTTTTTAGCATCTTTTGAATTGGTAATTTCTATATCAAAATTTTCACTGTAACCTATCTTCTTTAATTGATTTTTAATTAGATTCTCTTTTCCAACTAATATTGGTGTTCCTAAATTAGAGTTTTTAAACGCTATTGCTGCCTTAAGCATGTTTTCATCCTCACCGTCTGCAAAAATTACTTTTTTTGGTTTTTTCTTAATATAGTTATTTATACCTTGCATGATTGTAACCGTTGGATCTAATCTTTGTCTTAACTGATCTTTGTAATTATCAAAATCTTTTATATCTATTCTAGCAACACCAGAGTCTATTGCCGCTTTAGCTACTGCAGCAGGAATTACACTTATAAGTCTTGGATCAAATGTTGAGGGAATTATATAGTCTTTTCCATAATGTGGTCTCTCACCTCCCATTGCAGCAACAACTTCATCAGGAACTTCCTCTTTAGCTAGGTTTGCAATCGCGTGAGCAGCAGCAATTTTCATTTCCTCATTTATAGTTTTAGATCTTACATCTAATGCACCTCTAAAAATATATGGAAAACCAATTAGATTATTTACCTGGTTTGGATAGTCTGATCTTCCAGTGGCTATAATTGCATCACTTCTTACCTCAGCAACTTCCTCAGGCTTAATCTCTGGATCAGGATTTGCGCATGCAAATATAATGGGATTCTTGGCCATTTTTTTAACCATATCTTTTGTCAAAGCTCCTTTTGCCGATAAACCTAAAAATACGTCAGCATTACTGATCGCATCTGATAAGGTTCGATGTTTAGTTTCAATAGCATGAGCTGATTTCCACTGATTCAAATTTTCTCTTCCACTATAGATTACCCCTGTTCTGTCAACCATTGTAATGTTTTTTTGTGGAGCACCACTTTTCTTAAATAAATTAGCACAAGCCATCGCTGATGCTCCTGCGCCGTTGACAACAATTTTTACTTCATCAATTTTTTTTTTGGTAATATCCAGTGCGTTGATCAATGCAGCTGAAGTTATGATTGCTGTACCATGCTGATCATCATGAAAAACAGGAATATCTAAGATTTCTTTAAGTTTCTCTTCTATAATAAAACAATCTGGAGCAGCAATATCCTCCAGATTAATACCTCCAAAACTTGGAGCAAAATTTTTAACACTATTAATTATTTCATTGTGATCTTGTGAATCTATTTCAAGATCAATTGAGTCAATATCAGCAAACCTTTTAAATAAAACTGCTTTTCCTTCCATAACAGGTTTTGAGGCTAAAGCTCCTAAGTTACCCATACCTAAAATAGCAGAACCGTTACTAATTACTGCTACAAGATTTCCCTTACTTGTATAATCAAATGCAGTTTCTGGATTTTCGCTTATGGCTTTTACTGGTGCTGCCACACCTGGTGAATAGGCTAATGCGAGATCTCTTTTTGTGGTCATATTCTTTGAAGATGAGATTTCGATCTTGCCTGGTTTATTATGACGATGATAATCTAAAGCTTCTTTATCTGTATAATGATCAATTTTTGTTTTTTTCATTTAGCTTAATTAGGTGTACAAATGAGGTAAATTTAAGACTAATATGATTTATGAATTTAGTTAAGTCAACAGGGACTTTTGGTTTCTATACTATTATTAGCAGATTACTTGGATATTTGAGAGATGTTTTGATAGCAATTTTTCTTGGAACGAGTTTTTTAGCTGATGCTTTTTTTGTAGCATTTAGAATACCAAACACCTTTAGAAGACTTTTTGCTGAGGGAACTTTTAACTCAGCCTTTGTACCAAGCTACACCTCTGAATTAGTTAAAAATAAATCTAGATCAAATAAATTTGCTAATGATGTTTTTAATTTATTATTCTTGGCTTTATTTTTTTTAGTTCTAATAATTGAAATTTTTATGCCAATTTTTGTGGGACTCATAGCACCAGGTTTTGTTGAAGATATTAAAAAATTTGAATTAGCAACTACTTTAACAAGAATTACCTTCCCTTTTTTAATGTTTGTAAGTCTATCTTCCTTTTTTGGTGCAATTTTAAACTCACATAATAGATTTGCTGCTGCTTCAGCAGCGCCAATTATTTTAAATATAGTTCTAGTTATTATTTTATTTTTTGGAAGATATTTAGGTGATGAATTAATTTACTACCTTTCGTACGGAGTATCTATCGCAGGATTACTACAATTAATTTTTTTATTTAAATTTGTAAAAAAATATTATGCTTTAAATTTTGATTTTAGATTCAAAATTACCAATAAAGTAAAATTTTTTTTTAAAAGATTATTACCAAGTATTTTTTCCTCAGGAGTTACTCAAATAAATATTTTGGTTGGAACAATTATAGCTTCATTCCAGGCAAGTGCTGTGTCATACCTATACTACGCTGATAGAATATACCAAATTAATTTAGCAATAGCTGGTATAGCTATTGGTGTTGTTATTCTGCCCCAACTCTCAAAACATGTTCACCAAAAAAAGAAAAAGAAAATATCATTAATTCAAAATAAAGCATTAGAGCTAAGTATGTTTTTAAGCATACCTGCCTCAGTAGCGTTAGTTATAGGATCTGAGAAAATTGTCTCAGCTCTATTCGGATATGGTTCTTTTACAGAAAACTCAGTTTATAATTCCTCGAGTGCTCTTTATTATTTTGGCTTAGGACTCCCAGCATTTGCATTAATAAAAGTTTTTTCGACATTTTTTTTTGCAAATCATGATACTAAAACTCCATTTTACATTTCCTTAGTTTCTGTTTTGCTAAATATTTTGATAAGTGTTTATTTTTTTAAAGATATTGGTTTTATAATTATTCCTATAGCAACGACAATATCCTCATGGTTTAACTCCTTAATGTTATTCATTTATTTAAAAAATAATAACTTATTTGAATTTAACAAAACTTTTTTTAAACAATTTGTTAAGATAATTTTTGCATCGATTATGATGGGTATTTTTTTTCAATACTTGATCTTGTTATTTGAAAATCAATTAAGTTATACTTATTTCTTTAAGTTTGCTTATTTATTGTTATGTGTTTTATTTACAATAATTTTTTATTTAGCACTGTCATATTTTATCAAAGCTTTTAATTATCAAGATATTAAATTAAAGTATTAGAATATGAAAAAAAAAATTTTCTCAGGTGTTCAACCTACTGGAAATCTTCATTTAGGAAATTATTTAGGAGCGATAAAAAATTTTGTTGATTTAAACAACGATACTCAAAATGAATGTATTTTTTGTGTAGTTGATCTTCATGCAATAACTGTAAGCCAAAATCCAAAAGATCTAAAATCAAATATACATGAGACAGTCGCCACATTTATTGCATGTGGAATAGATCCTAAAAAAAGTATAATTTTTAATCAGTCTAAGGTTAGTGCTCACTCAGAAGTAGCGTGGATTTTAAGCTGTGTTGCTAGAATGGGATGGTTAAATAGGATGACCCAATTTAAGGAAAAAGCTGGGAAAGATAAAGAGAAAGCAAGTATCGGTCTTTATTCATATCCTGTTTTAATGGCAGCTGACATTTTATTATATGACACAACTCATGTACCCGTTGGAGATGATCAAAAACAACATTTGGAGCTTTGTCGTGATATAGCTCAAAAATTTAATAATGATTATAAAATTGAAAATTTTTTTGTAGTTCCCGAACCTTTAATTAAAAAAGAATTTTCTAGAATTATGAGTCTTAAAGACGGTCTCAAAAAGATGAGTAAATCTGAGGTATCAGATCTGAGCAGAATAAATTTAACTGATGATAAAGATCAAATAATAAATAAAATTAAAAAAGCAAAAACTGATACTCTACCTTTGCCATCTACAATTGAAGAATTAGAAAAAAGACCCGAGGCTAAAAATTTGATTGGTATTTACTCAAGTTTGATGAATGACACTCTTCAAAAATCAATTGATGAATTTGCAGGAAAAAATTTTTCGGAATTTAAAGAAAAATTATCAGATTTAGTTGTTAAAGAAATCAATCCAATTTCATTAAAAATTAAAGAGCTATTAGATGACAAAGTCTTTTTAGAAAAAATACTTAAAGATGGATACGAGAAAGCGAATGAAATTGCTTCAGAAAAAATAAAAAAAATTCACGAAATTGTAGGTTTTTGATGATATTTATATAAAGCAGTACCATTTTTTTAAATATTGCTTATATATAAATTATGTTTGTTCAGACCGAAATAACACCTAATCCTAATTCGTTAAAATTTATACCTGGTAAGGTCGTTTCTAGCATGGGATCGTTTGAAGTAACTAAAAATGACGAAGTAAATAATGAGCTAATAAGAAATATACTTTCAGTAAATGGTGTTGAGGGAATTTTTTTAGGTAAAGATTTTATTTCAGTTAATAAAAATGATGAAAACTCTTGGGAGGAAATCAAGCATATTGTAATCTCACATATTAATGAATTTTATGCATCAGGAAAAAAATTTGTCATTAATAATAATTTAAATGAAAAAAGTGAAAGCCTAGATGAGATTGAGAAACAAATAGTACAATTACTTGAACAGAAAATTCGTCCTGCAATAGCTAGAGATGGAGGAGATATTAAATTTAAAGAGTTTAAAGATGGAGTAGTTAAAGTTCAACTACAAGGGAGCTGTTCTGGCTGCCCTAGTTCTACAATGACTCTAAAACAAGGTGTACAAAATCTTTTATGTCATTACTTGCCAGAGGTAAAAAAAGTCGAGGCTGTTTAATAAATGAGAAAAATTCTTAAAAGAAATAAGATCAAACCTTTTAGAGTTTTTGATGAAAATGGTTTAAGTTCACTACCAAGAATTATTTTAAGCAGTGTGTTTGTTATCTTATTTTTTTATTCTTTGCCAATTATTATTAATTTTACCAGCAATAAAATTGAAAGCTCAGCTGGAATTCAAAACAATTCAAAAGCAATACTTGCATACACTCTTAATAAAAAATCTTCAAATTCAAGAAATTCCCAAACACTTAATGAAGATGATCTGTTAATCGATATTTATAGTTTAAATGATCAGGAGACAGATACCGTAAGATTAGATGCCTCAACCATTAAACAGCTTTTTGAAGATACAGATTATAAGCTTGACGATGTTAGAAAAAAAAAATTAGTTAAGCCGATAGCTTTAACTTTGCTTCCAGCAGAAATTAAAATGATTGAGAGCGTAAAAAAAAGAAAAGAATTTTTTATACAAATCGTATTGCCCTTAATTTTAGAGGAAAATAAAAATATTAAATTGGATAGAAATAGATTATTCAGCATCATTAATAAGAGCAATAATTCGAAATCTGAGAAACAATGGTTGGAAAAAAAATATAAACAATATGGTATACCCTCAAGAGATTTGTCAACTTTAAAAAGAAGAATGGACATAGTTCCAGTTTCATTAGCACTTGCTCAGGCTGCTAAGGAAACAGGATGGGGAACGTCAAGATTTGCACAACAAGGAAACGCATTATTCGGACAATGGACTTGGTCAGGTGAAGGATTAAAACCAAAAGATGCTGAAAAGAATGAAGGTCACAAGGTAATGAAATTTAATGTTTTGCAAGCTTCAGTAAGGGCTTACCAAAGAAATATAAATACACATTCAAGTTACGAAGAATTCAGATTAGCTAGAGCAAAATTAAGAGATTTGGGTGAGCCATTAGACAGTATGATTTTGTCAAACTATTTAGACAAATATGCTGAAACAGGAAATGAGTATGTGAAAGTTTTGCAAAAGATTATTCAACAAAATAATTTAAAAGATTTTGATGATGCAAAACTATTACCTTCAAGTATTGAATTAGAAAGTTTAATTTAAAAGTTATTATCTAATAATAAATTGTGTTCCAAACCATCTCCATTTACCATTGTCGTTTACAGAGCAATTAATTCGGCCTCTTCTCGGTAAGAATGGTTCTCTAAATTGTATTGTTAGTTCTTTTTTAACAAGTTTAATATTTGATTTCATCCATTTACCTCCTTCATTGGAATAGCAGTTAATATTTTCAATATTTTTTTGATTATCAAAAAATGTTACTTTAAATTTTGGTGGATTATTTTCTTCTGATAATTTTTTTTCTTCAGGTTCTAAGTTTTTATATTCAAGGGGATAATAGCTTATTATTGATTTAAATCTTTTAATTTCTCCGTATTTTTCATTAATCGGAAATCTTGGTAGTTCAAATTTATTTTTATTAACATCAATAATTCCAGAATGTTGTCCAAATGCAATTTTAAAATTTTGAGATATATAATCTCTCATAAACCCTGAATACTCTCCAAATGGGTAAGAAAATAAAGTTGGTACGTATCCTAATTTTTCTTTAAAAATTAGATTTGATGTTTTTATGTCATTTAAAAAAACTTCCTCTGATTTATCAATTAAATAATCATGTGAGTGTGAGTGATGCCCAATAACCCCAAATCCACTACTTTCAATTTCTTTAATTTGATCCCAGTTCATGTATCCATTGTTACCAACAGGTTCGGTGGAGACAAATAATATAAATGGAATTTGATTTTTTTTTAGGTAAGGCCAGGCATTATCATAAAAGGATTGAAATGCATCATCAACAGTAAGAAGAATCTTTTTTTCTTTTTTTGGAATATCAAAATTGTCTACAAAATCTTTTGGATGGTAAAAGGTTAAGTTAGCATCTAAAATAAGATCAACATGTTCCTTGAAAATATCCATTGATATATTTGTTGATGGATATTTAAATTCATTAAATCGATGGTACATAATAGATAGCACACCTTCATCATTGGAAAAATACCTAACATTATTTTCTTGTGCGTTTGAGTTAAAAGTCAATATAATTAAAAAAATGAAAAAATTAATTATTGATGCTGCAAAGGATAATATTTTTTTTATGATCATTAATAATAATAATACTTATAGTGTTACTCATGAAAATAGCAAAAATAATTATGAAAAACTAATTGTTTTAATTATTGATTTTTTAAGAAATAATAATTTAGAGATTAATGATATTGGATCAATTTATATAAATAGAGGTCCTGGTAGTTTTGCAGGTATTCGAAATTCTTTATCAACAATTAAAGCAATTCATATGATTAAAAAAATTGATTATTACTGCTTTAGTTTTAAAGATTTTGGGAATGAAATTGATATTAAATACGAGAATATACCGCATCTTTGCAGCAAATTTAACCTTAAAAAAAATTTGATTAAACCTTATTATATAAGTTAAAATTAGTTATGTCAGATACAGTAGACACAATTGAACAAAAGTGTTTAGCCAAAGGTGTTAAACTTACAGAGCAAAGAAGAATTATTGCAAAAATAATTTCGGAGTCAAAATCTGAGTATGGAGAGTCAGATCACCCAGATGTTGATGAGCTTTATAACCGTGTTTCGAAGGTTGATCCAAAAATTAGTATAGCTACAGTTTATAGGACAGTGAAATTATTCGAAGAAGCTGGGATTTTGACAAAACATGATTTTAAAGGTGGAAAGGCAAGATATGAGGCAATGATCGAAAGCCATCATGATCATTTGATAGATATTAAAACAGGCGAGATCATAGAATTCGTGGATGATGAGATAGAAAAACTTCAAAAAAAAGTTGCAGAAAAATACGGTTATAAATTAGTAGATCATAAATTAGAATTATATGGGGTCAAAAAAAAGCCTCAATAAATGAATCAAAAAATTTTCATTAAAACTTTTGGGTGTCAAATGAATGAGTATGACTCTAATAGAATATTAGATACCGTTAAAAAAATTGGTTATGAAAAAACAGAAAAATATGAGGATACTAATTGTTATCTATTAAACACATGTCACATAAGGGACAAAGCTAAAGAAAAAGTTTATTCTGAGATAGGCAGAGTAAAAAAAATCTTTAGAAATAAAAAAAAACCATTAGTGATTATTGCAGGTTGTGTTGCTCAAGCAGAAAATCAAGAAATGTTGAGAAGAGAGCCTTTTATTGATTTAGTAATAGGTCCACAAGCTTATCATAAAATTAATGATACAATTTTAAACTACGTTGAAAAAAAAAGAAAACTTGAAGAAACAGAGTTTGAGGCAGTTTCAAAATTTGAATATTTGAGTAAAATAAAAAACAAAGCTGAAAAAGTTTCATCTTTTTTAACTATTCAAGAAGGCTGTGATAAATTCTGTCATTTTTGCGTAGTTCCTTACACTAGAGGACCAGAGTACTCAAGACCACCTAGTCAAATTTTAGATGAGGCAAAATATTTAGCCGACAACGGTGTAAGAGAGATAACTTTACTAGGTCAAAATGTAAACGCCTATGAAAGCAATGGTTTTCGTTTGTCTGATTTAATCTTAGGTATTGAAAAACTAAATGGGATTAAAAGATTAAGATATACAACATCTCATCCAAAAGATATGACCGATGACCTGATTGAGGTTTATAAATATTCAAACAAACTAACACCACTAGTGCATTTACCAGTTCAAAGTGGATCAAATAAAATATTAAAACTAATGAATAGAAATCATTCTATTGAGAATTACCTTGAAACATTTAAAAAGCTAAAAGAAATTAATTCAAAGATAGAATTTTCAAGTGATTTTATAATAGCTTATCCTGGGGAGGAAAATCAGGACTTTGAGGAGACCTTAAATCTCATTAAAAAAATAAAGTTTATAAATTCTTATTCATATATTTTTAGCCCCAGACCTGGAACTGTTTCTGAAAATTTAAATTTAATTGATAAGAAAATTTCATTCGAAAGATTAGAAAGAATTCAAAATGAGTTATTTTTAAATCAGACTCAAAAGAACAAATCTTTAGAAAACAGTATTGTGGAAGTTTTAGTTGAAAATTTTACAGAAGATAAAACAAAAACATTTGGAAGATCTAAGTATATGACATCAGTAATTTTTGATGGCAAGACAAGTGATATTGGTAAAATCGTGCAGGTAAAAATTTATAAAAGTAATAGAACTACTTTATTTGGAGAAATTGTAAATAATTCAAATCAGAAAGTTGCATAAATTTGAGCAGAATAACAAAAAAAAATATTGATCAAGCATTAAAATTTGTTTACTCAGATAACAACTCTTTAAGCGTTATATTTCACGATAACGATTTGTTAATGGGCATTGTAGGTGAATTTAATAAAAATTTACAGGAACTTGAAAAAATTACAAAATGTAATTTATATTCAAGAGGAAATTCTATTATGATAAAATCAGATCCTGATACAAATGAAAAATTAAAAAATGCAATCCAATTTTTAGTTAATCAATTTATTAATAATGGAAATATCGAAAATAAAGATATACTTTCCTCTGTAGATAAATTTATGATTAAAGAAAAGATAAAAAATAACAATGTAACCGATATAATTAAAACTCCTAAAAAATCTATAATACCTAGATCGGAGAAACAAAAGAACTATGTAAGGGCTTTAAGACATAGTGATATTATAATTTCTGCTGGACCAGCAGGAACAGGCAAGACTTTTTTGGCTGTTGCAGTAGGTTTAACTATGCTTTTAGAGAAAAAAATTGAGAGAATAATTTTATCAAGACCTGCAGTTGAAGCAGGGGAACGTTTAGGATTTTTGCCTGGTGACATGAAAGAGAAGGTAGACCCTTATTTAAGACCGTTATACGATTCTTTATATGATCTTTTTGATTTTGAAAAAATTCAAAGAATGATTGAAATAGGAGATATAGAAATAGCACCATTGGCCTTTATGAGAGGTCGAACTCTTAAAAATTCATTTGCAATTTTAGATGAAGCACAAAATGCAACAGATACTCAAATTAAAATGTTTCTAACTCGTATTGGTGAAAATTCAAAAATTGTGGTTAATGGAGATCCAACTCAAATTGATTTACCTAACAAAAATATGTCGGGATTACTTCGATCAAAAGAATTACTCGGGCATTTAAAAGAGATATCAATTGTTGATTTTGATCACTCAGATGTTGTTAGACATCCACTTGTATCAAAAATAGTAAAAGCTTACTCAAATAATGATAAAAGTTAGCGTCTTCTCCGAAGAGAAGGCCTGGGCAAAAAAACTTAAAAACAAAGATATTTTTTTTAAAAGAATATGTAAGGCTTTTCCAAAAAAATATAAATTTCCGAATAAAAAAATATCATTGAGCCTTTTACTTTCTAATAATAAGAATATTAAAAAATTAAATAAACAATTTAGAAATAAAAATAAATCTACTGATATTTTATCTTTTCGATTTAATAAAAAAATTAAAATTTTAAAAAACACATATTTGGGAGATATAATAATTAGTTATAATTATTTAAATAAGCCTAAATCTCAAGATTTGAGGTCTTT
>CACMXJ010000012.1 GCA_902617625.1 uncultured Pelagibacteraceae bacterium
AAGGTCTTGATTGGCAAACAACGAGAACTTTTATGGGAAATACTTTTCCAGGTCCTGGTTTATTTTCAAAATTTTATGACACCGATCATGAACCATTGGTTGAAGTCATAAGAGATACTGTTGGAAAACATGATACATTTAATCTTGCTTGTACTTCAAAATATTATGAGGACGCTGGCTATTTTGGTCATCCTAATTGCTCTGAAAACTTAAATAATGCAATGGCAAAATATGGTGTTCAAAAACAAAAAGGATGGCAGGCTATCAATTTATTTTTTAATACTTCAGCAACAGGTTTAAATTCAGTAATTTCAGACGAGTCATATGCAAGACCTGGGGATTATGTAATGTTCAGAGCTTTAAAAGATTTAACAATTGGGACAACCGCTTGTCCTAGTGATATCGATGCATGTAATTCATGGAATCCAACAGATATTTTTGTTAGAACCTATGACAAAAAAAAAGAATTTTCAAAATCTTTTGCATTTAGAATGAAAACAGACTCTGAAAAAAAACTTACTAGAAACTCTGGCTTTCACGAAAAAACCTCTAAGCTTACTAGAAATTTTATTGATGCTAGAGGTTTTTGGCTACCTAATGATTATACCAAGCATGGAGTTGTTGAGGAGTACAATGCTTGTAGAGAAAAAGCGGTATTGATTGATTTATCTGCTTTAAGAAAATTTGAAATTATAGGTCCTGATGCTGAGGAATTGATGAATTATACATTAACTAGAAATATTAAAAAGCTTGCTGTTGGTCAAGTTGTTTACTCTGCGATGTGTTATGAAAACGGAATGATGTTTGATGATGGTACATTATTGAGATTAAGTGAAACTGGTTTTAGATGGATTTGTGGAGACGAATATGGTGGTGAATGGCTCAAAGAAATAGCTAAAAAGAAAAACTTTAAGGTCAATGTAAAAAATTCAACTGATCAAATTAGTAACGTATCAATACAAGGTCCAAAAAGTAGAGAGATATTAAAAAAAATGATTTTTACTCCACCAACACAACCGTCTATAGATGAACTGGAATGGTTCAGATTTACTATTTGTAGAATTGAAAACCTTCAAGGTATTCCATTGATTGTTTCGAGAACAGGATATACTGGCGAACTTGGTTACGAAGTCTGGTGTCATCCGAGTCATGCCTCTGACGTTTGGGATAAACTTATGGAAGCTGGAAAAAATGAAGGCTTAATTCCTGCTGGATTTGCAGCTTTAGACAAACTTAGAATTGAAGCTGGTTTAATTTTATTTGGTAATGAATTTGATGGTCAACAAGATCCTTTCGAGGCTGGAATAGGTTTTGCTGTTCCATTAAAAACTAAAGAGGAAGATTTTATTGGTAAAGAGGTTTTGAAAGAAAGAAAAGCAAATCCTCAAAAAAAACTTGTGGGATTAGAACTTATTGGAAAAGAGGCGGCTGGACATGGTGATTGTGTGCACGTTGGAAGATCTCAAGTAGGCGTGATAACTAGTGGTTGTTTATCCACGACTTTAAATAAAAATATAGCTTTATGTAGAATCGATACTCAGTACTCAAGTGAAGGGACTGAAGTTGAGGTTGGTAAAATTGATGGTCATCAAAAAAGAATTGCTGCAAAAGTAGTTGGGTTTCCGCATTTCGATCCGAAGAAAACAAGAGTCAGATCCTAATGCCAAAATCAGCGAAGGATTTATTGGAATTTTGGGAAGATCAGATGAAACTTTCTCATACTTCTAGTAATTACTTTTTTAGAAAATCGCCTTCACATTATCATATGATGCTTTTGGTGATGCATGCGTATAAATATAAAGAAAATCTTACTGTTGAGGAACTTAAGACTAAACTGTTTAAAACTTCACGTCCAAAGTCAGCTTTGATGATAAATGAGGCTTGTGAAAAAGGTTTTTTCTTTTTAGAGAAAACCTCAAATGATCAAAGAAAAAAGTACATTAAACCAAGTGAGAGTTTTATTAACGAGTTCAATAATTATATAGAAACACTAAAACATCTAAGTTTTTAATATTTATACAAGTTTTACTTATATTTTTTATATATATAAAAAACTATATATTTAAGTCGCACGAAAAATAAAGTTTGCATATGTCATTACCGACAAAAGCAAAAGTAGTAATAATCGGTGGGGGTATCCACGGTTTAAGCACTGCTTGGAAATTATCTGAAACTTATAAAAATCCTGGTGACATTGTAGTTCTTGAAAAAAAAGACACTGCTGCTGGAGCAAGTGGAATTGCATGTGGAGTAGTTAGAAATAATTATTTTCAACCAGCAATGAGAGAATTGATGGCCCACTCAGTGTCTGTTTGGGAAAGCGATCCAAAAGCATTTAAATATAATCCAGTTGGTTATTTACAAATATCACCTGAGGTTATGCATGAAGACGTAGCAAGTATTTATGAGCAACAAAAAGCAATTGGATATGAATCTGATTTTATAGAAGGTGAAAAGGATTGCATGAAATACATGAAGGTAATGTTTGATGATTGGCAAGCTAAAGGCATAACTTCAATTCTTCATGAAAAAAAGGGCGGATACGCATTTAATAAAGACTCTATTAAAGCTCTAGAAAATAAGTCTACTTCTAATGGTGTTCAAGTGATGAAAGGTGTGAAAGTTACAGGATTTAAAAGAGGAAGTAACAGCAAGGCGGTTACAGGAGTTGAAACAGATAAAGGAACAATTGATTGTGAGCAAGTAGTAATCGGAGCAGGACCATGGGCTAGAGATTTTTGGAATATGCTTGAACTTCCTAAAACAGCAAACATCAAAGGTAAAGATGGTAAAATGCATGTAACTGACATGTGGACTTACTGGATGCTCCAAGAAGGGGTTATTGGTGTTGAACCAGATTACTTAAAAACAAATGATGGAAAACAGCCACCTGTGGTTCACGTAGACTCAACTGCACCACTATATTCTGACAAAACAAAAAAATTAATTACAGAAAAAATTTGGGGAATTTATTATAAACCTGATATTGAGGGTTTAGGAGTTCAAGGTGGAACATCTCCTTACATTGTTAAAAAACATTTTGATCAAGTAAATGTTGATCCTTATGGAATTGAGTCTCCAGAGTATCAAACTACTGATGCATTTAGTGATATGTGGTGCTCTGCTTTAGCTCATTGCCAAAAAAGATTTGAGGGAAAATCTGATTTATATAGAAAAGGTCCATCAGGTGGTCTTGGATGTATGACACCGGACTCATTTCCAATCTTTGATAGATTTTTTGAAAACGTATACATGATTGCTGATGCTAACCACGGATATAAAATGATTGGTGTTGGTGAACTTGTAGCCAAAGAAATTCTTGGTACCGAAAGTGATTTATTAAAACCGTTTAGATTCAACCGTTACGAGAAGGGCGAACTTCACCCTACTTCGAACAGTCCGTTTCCTTGGAGTTAAACTCTTAGCCTAGACACTAATAAATTTTTCAGTTACGCTTGAATAAATTTATAATTCATTGAGGGGAAAAATGACGGATCTAGAAAAGCATGTAAACCGACCTGGTAGAGACAAACAAGTTAAAAAAGTTAGAGAAAAAATTAACGAATTAGGAATTACTTATATTTATTATCAATTTATTTCTGTAACAGGAAGAGTTGTAGGTAAGGGAATACCTGCAGATCATTGGGAAAGAACAGCAGAAAAAGGTTTTCAATTAGTATACGGAGCTACAGCAAACTTATTTTTAGATCGTCATAATAATTATATAGGTTATGGACCTGAAGCAATGGAATTAGTTGGTATCCCTGATCCAGAAACTTTTTGTCAATTACCATGGGATAAAAGAGTAGGAAGAGTTTTTGTAACATGTTTCAGAAACAGAGAAGAGAGAAATAATCCTGGCGGACATTTAACTTCTGACTGTAGAGGAAATTTAAGAATTTTTATGGATGAATTCCAGAAGAAGCATGGTTTAGAGTTGAGAGTTGGAACAGAGCCTGAAATGATGTGGCTCACAAAAAATGATGACGGTACTCCTACTGGAAAAGGGTTTTCAAAACCATTCTGTTACCACATAGATCAATTTGAGTCATTGAGACCAGTTTTCATGAAAGTTATTGAATATGCAAAAGCTATGGGTTTAGATATGATTCAAGGTGACCATGAAGATGCTCCAGGTCAATTAGAATTAAACTGGACATACGACAACGTTCTTCGAAATGCAGACAGATTATCAACTTATAGACAAATCTGTGCTCAAGTCGCTAGGGAACATAATCTAATTGCATGTTTTATGACTAAACCATTTATGGGAGTTTCTGCAAGTGGTTGTCATACGAACATGTCTTTATGGAAAGGTGGAAAAATTAAAACAAATAAACTTGGACACAAATCTTTACCAGGAGTTGAGGAAGTTTTTGGTTATGTTGAAGGTGGAACTAATACATTTATGCCTGATACGAAAGATATGCAATTGCCAGGTAAAATTGGTTTACAATCAATAGCAGGTATTATGGAACACCTTCCTGCTCTAACAGCCTTAGGATCTTCAACAGTAAATTCTTATAGAAGATTATGGGATCAAGGTTTTTGGGCACCTGTTTATGCTGACTGGGGTTATCAAAATAGAACTTGTGGATTAAGAGTGTCCGCGCCGGGAAGATTTGAATACAGATCTGTTGACTCAATGCATAATCCTTACTTATTAGGTGCTGCATTATTAAAAGCTTGTGATCATGGAATAAGTAATAAAATGAAACCAGCTGATCCTGAATCTAGAAATATTTATGAGGCTCAAAAAGCTGGTAAGGATGTAAAAAAACTTCCTTTAAGTTTAGGAGAAGCTTTGGAAAGGTTATCAGAAGATGAGGTAATTAAATCAGCTATGCCTGATGAAATGTATAAAGTTTTTCATTGGTATAAAAATGATGAATGGGAAAGATTTTTAGGAGCAACAACTCAATGGGATCTAGACACTTATCTAGATTGCTTACCATAAAAAATACGGAAAGAGGAAAAGTATATGTGCGGAATTGCGGGATTAATTCATAGAGGGAAATCTTCGAAAGTTGGTCATGAGCTTCAAGGTATGTTGCAAGCTCTGAAACATAGAGGAGAAGACTCTACGGGTTATGCTTTATACGGAGATACTGATGGAAAAAATTTTATCATGCGTTTTAAAGTTGGAGAAAACGTTGGTGAAGGTAGTACATCGGTTGCTGAAGATGTTTCTGTTTATGATGAAAGAAAAAAAATTGTTGATAGTTATCTTAATGAAATGGGAGCAAAAATTATCAAAGAGGAAAGAATACTCCCCTACTCATTAAGATATGAAATAGAATATAATAAAAAAGATTTATTAGAATTTTCACAAAAGATTGAGAGTATTCCTGGAGTAGAAATACTTTCTATGGGTAAATCATTAGAGGTAATTAAAGATCTTGGAAATGCTAAGATGGTTTGTGATAGATATAATTTAGATAAACTTGTTGGCACTCACGCAATTGGACATGCGAGAATGGCAACTGAGTCTGGTGTAGATATCAAATCTGCTCACCCGTTTTGGGGTTATCCGTTTAGCGATGTATCAGTTGTTCATAATGGCCAGCTTACAAATTATTGGAATAATAGAAGAGCTCTAGAAAATAAAGGAATGAGATTTATGTCTGAGTGTGACTCGGAACTTATTGCTGTTTATTTAGCGGAAAAAATGAGAGATGGAGCATCTTTAGAAGAAGGCATGAAAGAGTCTCTAACTGGATTAGATGGTGTCTTTACTTATTTTGTAGCTACAAAAGATTCTTTAGGTATGGCGAAAGACACTATGGCTGCTAAACCTTTAGTTTTATATGAGTCTGATGATTTAGTAGCAATGGGTTCAGAGGAAATAGCAATTCGATCAATTTTACCACAAGAAATTGATACTTATGACCCATTCGATGGGGAGGTTAAAGTATGGCAAATATAAAAAGTGTTTCTAAAAAAACTAAAGCTCAAGCTATGGGTATGCACACTGAAGTTTTAACAGGACGAACACAACAAAAATTCTTTAATCCTGATGAAGCAGAAAATTTCTATTATTTTGGAACTCATGATGTTGACTTTAACAAGAGAACTGACCTTGATGTGAAAGATATGACAGCTGCAGAAGCAAATAAAGAAATAGATAATTTAATGGGACAAGGTTATGGGACAATTGTAATTAAAAACCCACAAGGAAAACATAGTTTAGGTGTTGGTATTTTAAATAAATTAAATTTAATTTTTGAAGGAAGTTTAGGATATTTTGGAATGGGTTCATGTGATGGTCCAATAGTTCGAATCAATGGAAGAGTTGGATGGTCTTGTGCAGAAAATTTGATGGCTGGAAAAGTTGTAATTGAGAAAAATGCTGGATCCTGTTTTGGAGCTGCTATAAGAGGTGGTGATTTAATCTGTAAAGGTAGTGTTGGTGCTAGAACAGGTATTGATATGAAAGGTGGTACAATAATTATAGGTGGTGATGCGGGTGCATTTACTGGATTTATGATGCAAAGAGGGAGAATCATCATCCTAGGTGATGTCGGTATAAATTTAGGCGATTCGATGTATGATGGGACAATTTTCGTAGGTGGAGAAATCGGCTCTTATGGTAGTGATGCTGTAGATGCCGAGTTGACTAAGAGTGATCAAGACTGGTTAAAGAGAAAATTAAAGGTTGCTGAAATCGGCGAAAATTTTGACGTAAGTAAAATGAAAAAAATTGTAGCGGGTAAAAAACTTTGGAATTACGATAACTTAGAACCTACTG
This sequence comes from uncultured Pelagibacteraceae bacterium, assembly GCA_902617625.1. Classification (GTDB taxonomy): domain Bacteria; phylum Pseudomonadota; class Alphaproteobacteria; order Pelagibacterales; family Pelagibacteraceae; genus Pelagibacter. Next base: position 6,749 of record CACMXJ010000012.1, read on the forward strand.
AGAAAAAAGGAGCGATTTAATGGCTAAGAAAAAAAAGAAAAAAAATGGTAAATTAAAAACTAATGGTAACGTAGGTGGAAAAGCTGACGTCCATTTAAGTTCTAATGGTGGCAGAAATAAAAGTTTATTAGGTCATAATGCTATTTTCACACCAGAAGTAATTGATGATATTCATATTAAATCTCAATTAGGAAGATACAGAATGCGTGGAATGGCATTGATGAAAAAAATTCCAACATTTGATGATTTAGTTTTCTTACCAGGAACTCTTACTAGGTTCGTAATTGAAGGTTATAGAGAAAAATGTGAAACTAAAACTGTTATTGGACCAAGATGTGAAAATCCAATCGAATTAGATATTCCAGTTTACATTACTGGTATGAGTTTTGGTGCTTTATCTTATGAGGCAAAAACTGCATTAGCAAGAGGAGCTACAATGGCAGGTAGCGCAACATGTTCAGGTGAAGGTGGAATGATACCTGATGAAAGAAGATATTCTGAAAAATGGTTTTATCAATGTATTCAATCAAGATATGGGTTTAACCCACATCACGCACAATTGGCTGATGGAATAGAAGTTTTTATCGGACAAGGACAAAAAGTTGGTATGGGTGGTCACTTAATGGGTCAAAAAGTAACTGACCAAGTTGCTGAAATGAGATCATTGCCTTCAGGTATTGATCAAAGGTCTCCTGCAAGACATCCTGACTGGTTAGGTCCAGATGATTTAGCATTAAAGGTAGAGGAACTAAGACAGCTAACAAAAAATAAAGTTCCAATTCAATTGAAATTAGGTGCATCAAAGGTTTATGACGATGTTCGTATGGCTGCAAAATGTGATCCTGACTCTATTTATTTAGATGGAATGGAAGGATCTACAGGAGCAGGTCCACACATTGCTGCTGCAAACACTGGTATACCTGGTATCGCAGCTATTAGAGAAGCAAGAAGAGCTTTGGACGATGTTGGAAAAACTGGAAAAGTTACTTTAATTTATGCTGGTGGTGTTAGAGATGGTGCTGACATGGCAAAAGCGTTAGCTTTAGGTGCAGATGCAATAGCTATTGGTACAGGTTCTATGATTGCGCTAAACTGTAACAAAGATATTCCAGAGGCAAATTTTGAAAAAGAAATGGGTGTGAAAGCTGGTGAGTGTTATCACTGTCATACTGGAAGATGTCCTGTGGGAGTTGCTACACAAGATCCAAAATTAAGAGCAAGATTAAACCCTGATGATGCAGCTTTAAGAGTTTATAATTATTTACATTCAATGACACTTGAAGCCCAGTTATTAGCTAGAGCGTGTGGAAAAACAAATATACACTCTTTAGAACCTGAAGATTTAGCAGCGCTTACCTCCGAGGCTTCAGCTTTAGCGAAAGTTCCTTTGGCGGGTACTAATTACACTGTTGGTGTTGATAACTTTCATAAAATTTAAAGGTATTAATGGCTAAAAAGAAAAAAACAAAATCAAAAGCAGTTTCTCTCCAACTGGGTAAAAAGAAAGAAACTGCTAGAGAAAAAATGATTGGTCAGTCAATCGGTTATCGATATGACGTTAATCTACTTCCAGATTACAAGAAAATGACACCATTTTTAAAAAAATATGTTGAGGCAATGGGTTGGGATGATCTTAATTGGTTGGAGGACGTTCACATGGGTTACGAAGAAGGAAGACCAGCTGTATTTTGTAGAAATGCAAATGGTTGGGTTACAATTCCATCATCAATTAAATTACCTGATAACCAACAAGACAGAGATATGATAGCAAGAGAACTTTTAGTAAAATTTCAAATGTCACCAAAACACCCTCTTGTTGATTTAAAAAAAGCTTACCTTAAATTTTAATTACACAATCTAAAGTTGATTATTTTTTAAAACCTATTGTCAATATTAGGTTTTATTAGATTGTTTCGTTTGTAACAACTTTCGAAATTTTATAGGGTTTAAAAAACTAATATGGAGAGAGAATATGACTGATCAGTTAGGTGCTCTTACTACTATATTTACAGAATTTTACTACTGGATAACAGTGGTGCTGATGTTTTTAATTCACGTCGGTTTCTGTATGTATGAAGTTGGAGCTTCTCGATACAAACACCATCAACATACTCTTATGAAAAACACAATGCTGATACCACTGGTAACAGTGACTTGGTTTTTATTTGGTTGGTGGATTTACTGGGCTTTCCCAACAGGACCTGGGATAGCACCTTCAATTATGAACGAAAGTACAGCTTTAATCACCGATGATAGTTTGTTTAGTGCAAAATTTCAGGTGGCAACAAGTAGTATAATGGCAGTTAACCTTGGAGATCACATTAATGGTGTTTTCTGGGCTGCTTTTTTATTATTTTCTTGGACTGCTGCATCTATCGTTTCTGGAGCAATAATTGAAAGAATAACTACTTTTGCTTTTGGAATTTTAGCAATAGCAATCGGCTCGGTTTTCTGGACAATTGATGCTGCTTGGGGATGGCATTTTGATGGTTGGATGCTTAAAATTTTAGGATACCATGATGCTTATGCATCAGGAGTAATTCACGCGATTGCGGGTGGATTTGCTTTAGGTGTACTAATGGTTTTAGGTCCAAGAATTGGAAAATTCTCATCAAGTGGTGAACCAAGAAATATTGGACCAAGAAATCCTTGGCTAGTAACAATTGGATTATTTCTAATTTATACTGGTTTCTGGGGATTCTATGCGGCATGTAACATTCCAATATTTGATCTTGGCCCGGAGTACGGCATGGAAGGTATATCTTATTGGACGGCTACAAACATTTATGTAACGCCTACTACACTTAGCGGTATTACTTTTAACTTCTTGATGTCACTATCAGGAGGATTATTAGCTGGATACTGGATTGCAAAAGGTGATCCATTCTGGACTTACTCTAGTGGACTAGCGGGCATTATATGTGCTTCAGCCGGAAATGATTTATATCATCCGATTCAATCAATGATCATAGGTATGATCGGAGTTGTGCTATCGTACAAATTACATTATTGGGTTGAACGTAAGTTCAAGATTGATGATGCAGTTGGTGCTGTAGCAGTACACGGTTATGCAGGATTTATAGGTCTTGTAATTTGTGGTTTTGTTTTAAATGGTTATCCATCATCTGGTTACAGTGTTGGAGCTATGTGGGACGGAACTACTTACGCATCAATAAATCCTTTAGGTATGTTCTTAGGAGCAATAATTATGTTCTTTGTTCTAGGATTAATACCAGGCTATATCATCGCAAAAGTATTACACGGAATGGGTAAATTAAGAATTCCGCGTGAAGCTGAAATAGCTGGACTAGACTATGAAATGATGGAAACTGCTAAATCAGACGAGAAAGCAGTTGCATCAGCAACCAGGTAAAGGAGGAATAATATGGCGACAGTTACAAATTGGATTGATCACCTGAATAAACCAGCAGAGGAAGTTGCTGGTGCTATTTATCCTGGTGCTGGATCTAGTGAAGGCTTGTTGGTAATACTTGCTATAATTATATGGATTGGTTGGCATGTTTTAACTGCTAAATCTGAGAGTGATGAGCTCGAAAGATTAGCAAGGAAAAGACATGGTCCAAATGACCATAAAAGCAATATTACTGATTGGTAATTAAATTAAAAAATTTGGGCGCTACAACTTTTGTGGCGCCCTTTTTTTGTCATATGTCAGAAGAGAACAAAGATAACGAGGAACTTAGACCAAGTAAGATGCGAGGCGTTGCTTTTCCAAAAGCAAAGTATGGAGCAATATTAGCCGTAATTATAATTATTGTTGTAAATTTAATTTTTTATAAAGAAACAATTTTATCTTTTTTAAAATAATTGTGTTAACTTAAGTTATGCCAAAAAATTTATTCAAAATTGCTAAAGAAAAAAAAATTAAATATTTTTTGATAAGTTTTGTTGATTTATTTGGAGTGCTTAGATCAAAACTAGTACCAGCACATGCAATAAAAGATATGCAAGAAACCGGCGCAGGATTTGCAGGGTTTGCTGCTTGGTTAGATATGACACCTGCAGACTCAGACATGTTTGGAATTCCAGATCCAGATAGTTTAATCCAATTACCTTGGAACAAAGAAGTTGGTTGGCTTGCATCAGATCTTTGGATGAATGAAAAACCTGTAGATGCCTCTCCAAGAATAATGTTGAAGAAACAAATTAAAAAACTCTCAAAACAAGGATTGACTATGAAATCTGGCGTGGAGTGTGAGTATTTTTTAATATCACCTGACGGAGACTCCATTGCTGATCCAAGAGATACACAATCAAAACCTTGCTATGATCAATCAGCTTTAATGAGAAGGTATGATTTAATTAAAGAAATTTGTGACTGTATGATTGAAATGGGATGGGGTCCTTATCAAAATGATCACGAGGACGCTAATGGTCAATTTGAAATGAATTGGGATTACTCAGATTGTTTAAAGACAGCGGACAGACATACGTTTTTTAAGTATATGGTAAAAACTATTGCCGAAAAACATGGTTTAAGAGCTACGTTTATGCCCAAACCATTTGAGAATTTAACTGGAAATGGTTGTCATGCCCATATTTCAGTTTGGGATGGAAAGAAAAATAAATTTTTGGACAAGTCTAATAACTTAGGTCTTAGTAAAATGGCGTATAATTTTTTAGGCGGAGTAATAAAACACGCTTCATCTTTATCTGCTTTTTTTAATCCTACAATAAATAGTTACAGACGAATTAATGCACCGCCAACAAAGTCAGGTGCATCATGGTCACCGAGTAGCATTTCTTACACTGGTAATAACAGAACTCATATGATTAGAATTCCCGATCCAGGAAGGTTTGAATTGAGATTAATGGATGGATCAGCCAACCCTTATTTACTTCAAGCAAGTGTTCTCGCAGCTGGAATAAATGGTATTAAAAACAAAATAGATCCTGGAAAGCCTCTTAATTGTAATATGTATGAAGATTTTGCAAAATATCCAAATCTTCCAAAACTTCCTGATGAGTTAGATCAATCATTGAAACAATTAAAACAAAATAAAGAGATGAATGATGCTTTTGGTGCTGATGTAATCAATAGCTATATAAAACTTAGAAGTACAGAAATAAAAGAATTTAACAATATAGAAAGATTTGATAAATCAAAACCTATAACCAAATGGGAAAGACAAAATACTCTAGATTGTTAAAGTGAAAAGCTTAAAAAATCTTAAAAGCTGGAAATATAAAAAATTATTAAAAAATAATCGTTATAATTTTAAAAGAAGTTATGTTTTAAAACATCTTCCCTCTTCATTAATCACTAATGCTTATAAATCAATTTCCGGTTGGAAAAATTATAAAACAACCCCCCTATTATCACTTGATAAATTAAAGAAAAATTTGAAATTAAATAATATATTTTATAAGGATGAGTCTAAAAGATTCCATTTAAAATCGTTTAAAGCATTGGGTGGAGCATACGCAGTAGAGAGAATATCTAAAGGAAAAAAAAATATTGTTATTTCATCAGCAACAGCCGGTAATCATGGTAGGTCTGTTGCTTGGGGAGCAAAGAGATTAAATTTAAAGTGTAAAATTTTTGTAAGTCAATATGTAAGCCAAACAAGAGTTCGTGAAATTGAGAAATTTGGCGCCGAGGTAATAAGGGTTAAAGGAAATTATGAAAATTCTTTGGAGGAATGTAAAAGACTTTCAAAAAAGAATAAATGGCAAATTGTTCAGGATGTCTCTACCAAAAACTATAAATATGTTCCTCAACTTACAATGGCTGGATATTCTATTATGATAAAAGAAATATCTAAACAAACAAACCATTATATAACTCACATATTTGTTCAAGCTGGTGTTGGAGGATTAGCAGCGGGTGTAGTTGCTGGGGTTGCAAAATATTTTAAAAGAATTCCAAGAATAATTGTTGTTGAACCTAATAGAGCTGATTGTGTTCTTCAAAGTGTTAAAGCAAATAAAATGAAAAAAATAAGAATAAAAAAGGAAAGTATTATGGGTGGGATGTCATGTAATGAAATGTCACTTGTCCCATGGCAAATACTTAAAAAAACTTCTGACTATTGTGTATCTGTTGCTGATAATAATGTTGCTAAAACGACCGCGATGTTAAAAGATAGAAAACTAAGTAGAGTTTCAATCATAGGGGGTGAATGTGCAACCCCTGGAGTTATTGCTCTAATAGGTTTAGCTAACAATTTTAAAGCACGAAAATCACTGAATTTAAACGAAGACTCTAACATTCTTCTCATTGGATGCGAAGGAAATGCAGATGTTAAACTTTACAAACAGCTGCTATCTAAAGGTAGAAAATAATATTTATATGACAAAAAATGCAATAGCTTGGATAAGGGAAGACTTTAGAGTCGAACATAATCCTGCTCTATCATATGCCACACAAAATCATGAAAATGTTATTGCTTTATTTATTTATAACAAAGCCGATTTTGATAACAAAAGAGAAGCACAAAAGTGGTGGTTATTTAAATCTTTAGAAATATTTAAATCTGAATTATCTAAATACAAAATAAATCTCCAAGTATTAGCAGGTGATGAACTAGATATATTTTCTAAAATTAAAAAAAAAGATGATGTTTCAATATATTGGAATAAAATTTACGAACCTGATGTAATTGCAAAAGGAAAAAAAATTAGAGATGTTTTCTTAAAAAATGAAGTTGAATTTAAATATTTTAAAGGAAATATTCTAAATGAGTTTCAAGAAGTTACTAAAAATGATGGAACACCCTTTAAAGTATTCACCCCTTTCTGGAGAAATGCTGAACAAAAATATTTAGGTTTACCACCAAGTAAAAATTATATTGTAAAGAAAAAAACGAAAGTAATATCTTTCTTCAAAAATTGTGTTGAACCAAAAAGTATTTTACCAAAAAAAAATTGGTATAAGAAATTTGAGAATTATTGGAAAGTATCAGAAAATGATTCAAAAAAAGTTCTTAGCAGTTTAATTAATGATAAAATTAAAGAATACGGTTCGGCTAGAGATTTTCCTTCTATAGAGGGCACATCAAAGTTATCTCCTTATATAAAGCACGGACAAATACATGTAAGCACGATTTGGAAAAAATGTAACGAAATTAAATCTAAAGGCATTGGTTATAGAAAATATATTAATGAACTTGGTTGGCGTGAGTTCTCTCATAGTTTGATTAATTATTTTCCAGAGTTTTTAAAAGGAAATTACAGAAAAGAATTTGATAAATTTCCTTGGGTAAAAAATGAAAAATTTTTAAAAGCATGGAAATCGGGGATGACTGGTTATCCGATTGTTGATGCTGGAATGAGAGAGTTATATGAAACTGGTTGGATGCATAATAGGATTAGAATGGTGGTTGGTTCTTTTTTAGTAAAACATTTGAGAATTAATTGGACCGAGGGTGAAAAGTATTTTAGAAATTGTTTGCTTGATTTTAATAAAGCTAATAACGTAGCTCAATGGCAATGGGTGGCAGGTTGTGGAGCTGACGCAGCTCCATACTTCAGAATTTTTAATCCTATTCTTCAAGGTGAAAAGTTTGATAAAGAGGGAAAATACGTAAAAAAATGGATCCCAGAATTAAACAAGGTTCCTCAAAAATTTATTCACAAACCTTGGGAAATGGAAACGAAATATCAACAAGCAATAAATACTATTATAGGAAAAAATTATCCAAAACCGATAGTGATACATGAAGAAGCGAGAGCTTCTGCATTAAAAGCTTTTCAAAGTTTAAAAAAAAATTAAACTTCTCCTAAAAAATGATGAATAATGGTTCTTGTTTGTGGGTTTAATCTGTGCTCAAATAAATATATACCCTGCCAAGTTCCAAGTAATAATTCTCCATTTTCAACACTAAGAGAAATTTGATTATTAGTTAAGCTGGATTTTATGTGAGCAGGCATATCGTCTTTACCTTCAGTTGTATGAATATATAATTTGTTATCCATTGGTGCGATTTTATTAAAATAGTTGATTAAGTCAGTTTGGACATCAGGGTCTGCATTTTCTTGTATAATTAAAGAGGCACTAGTGTGTTGAATACTTAAATTAAGTATACCATTTTTAAATTTATTTTTCTTAATCCAATTAATTGTTTCATCAGTGAATTCATATAATTTTTGTCCATTAGTATTCACTTTAAAGTTATTAAATTTTTGTATCATAAATTAAAGTTTGAGGATGTTAGCTCATAAAGACGGCTAATTGTACGATTAAAAGGCTCTTTTAATGATTTAGATGACGTCAATTCATCTAGATTTTTTTCAGCGGTGACGGCAATTGGTATTTTCTTGTCATAAACTATATCAATTAAGGTTATGAAACGCTGTTGTTGATTAGAGTTTATGTCATCAAAATTTGGTATTTTATCAATAACCATAAATTTAGATACTTTAGCTATTTCAAGATAATCCTCGGCTCCCAAGTTTTTGTCACATAACTCATCGAATGTAAATCTTACAACTCCCTCATAGAATTCTTTAATGATAAATTCCCTACCTTTAACATCAAGATTTTGAATAGTTTTTTTTCTATCCTTTGAAATAATTCTAAAGAATTTATTCATTTTAAAATTACTTTCTTGGTTAAGTGGGAAAAAATATCTATCATTTTGGTTTTCTTTTAATTTTCTATAATCATCTTCAATTATAAGCTCATATTCGACAGTCTTTTTTTTCATGATCTCAATAAAAGGTTTGAATTGATCTCGTTGGAGACCATCCTTATATAAATCAGAAATTTTAATATTAGAGGTGACAATTATTTTTATATTCTCACTAAATATTTTATCAAATAATTTACCTAGTATCATAGCATCTACTATGTTGGTAACTTGAAACTCATCAAAATAAATTAACAAAGCTTTTGATTTTATGTCTTTTACAAATAAATTAATTATATTTTCGTCTCCCATATTCTTATTTTCATGGACAAAATCATGAAAATTTAACATAAACTCATTAAAGTGAAGTCTTAGTTTTTTTTTAGAAATAAGATCATAAAAAAAATCTAATATCATTGTTTTTCCGACACCAACACCCCCATGAAGATAAAAACCTTTTTTATAATTTTCTTTTTTAAAAAAATTAAAGATCGAAGAATGGAAATTTTTATTATAAAAATCTTGTAGTAATTTAATTGTTATAATTTGGTTTTGATTAATTTCTAAATTTTTTGAATTACAAAATGATCTAAATTTTTCCTCAAGATTTTTGGACATCAATTTTTTTTTGATTTAAAATCAATACCATATTCTGATCTTGGACCTTTCCTTAAACCAAATGGACCAGAAATAAAAATTGTCATTGGTTTAGTTCCAGGCTCTAAATCTACTCTGTGATATGCATTAGCAGATCTAAATCCAATATAACCTGGTCTCCTCCAAAATTTTCCTTTCTTAGTTGTTTCCCAATAACCACCTCTAATCACTATCGTAATATATGGAAAAAGATGATTATGGACTCCATCACCATGATCATCTGCTAACATTTCATGAATAAGTATATTAAATGGAAACCATTTTGGTCTATGTCTAAAAATTAGATAATATCTATTCATCCATGGTTTAGCTAAATCAAATCTTGGATGTGATGGTCCCCTATCTAAAACTACTTTTTTTCTTCCTAATCTATCTAATAATTTTAAAAACATTAGTTAAGTTTTATAATTGCGTTGTCTTTAACTAAATATAAATTTTTATCCATTATAAATGGTCGTGATATTATATCATTATCAACTTTTAAAGTTGAAATCGTTTTTCCTGATTTAATGTCAATTACTAATAATCTTCCAATGTTTGTAGAAAGGTAAATATTTTTTGAGCCAACAATAAACCCCGTTGGTGATATTTCATCTCTTTTCTTTGGATTAAAATTTTTGAATATGTCTGTGATCTTAATGATGTTGCCTGTAATTTTATCAATAATAATTAAATATCCTTCTATTGAGACTGAAATCAAAAAATTTCCAATTAAAGTCGGTCTTAAATTTGAATTAACTTTATTTTCCCAACTAAAACTTCCTGAATTCACATCTATGGAAAAAAATTGATTATTATTATTTGAAAAAAATAAATTATTTTCATCTGCAATTATATCTGATGTTTCAAGAGAAAAAGATGACTCATAAAGTGTGCTTTTTTGAGTAGGTAACTGCCAGATTAAACTTCCATCATTAACATTTAATGCGCTAATATCTCCAAGGGAATTATTAAAATAAACTGTATCTTTAACTATAACTATAGATAGTTTTTTTTGAGATCTAATTAAAGGTTTTTCTGTTTGAAAACTCCAGAGCTCCTCACCATTTTTAAGAGAGAAACATCTTAAAGTGTTTGTAAAATCTATTATAAAAAATCTGTCTTTAAAAATCTTTATTTGTGAATTAAATGGAGCAGAATTACTTTTTGACCATAATAACTCACCATTATTCAAATTAATAACATAGTAATTTGCTAAATTATCAGCAACTACTAAAGACCTATCATTATTTGCAAACTGTAAAATCGGGTTTAATTTTTTTTCAGCTTTAGAATAATAATTTTTTTTCCATATCAATTTAGAACGCTCATCAAATTGTAAAATTGTTCCTTTATTATCAAAAAAAATAATGTTGTTCTTATTGAACGATATCACTGGCTCAAATTGATAGAAATTTTTAATTTTTGAAAACTTATATTTAGAAGATCTTTTTAATAACCCATCAAAATTAACTCTACCGTCGTTATTGGTTAATGTATTTACTAAACTAGCATTAGTAAATTTTGAACCTAAATTTAAATTTATATTAGTATTGAATTCTTGAATTAAAGGTTTCTCATCATCAAAAATTTTTTGAAACTCTTTTTTCTCTAATTCCTCTAGTTTGTCTGAGGTCCAAAACTTAGAATTTTTATTTAAAGAGCATGCTGACAAAAATAAAGTAATCAGTAATAAATTAAAAATTTTATTCACTTAAATCTCTATTGAGTCTTTTTTGAGACTCTAATTTTATCTCTTTGTTCGCATTTTCTAAGCTAATAATTTGATTAAAAAATTCTTTTGATTTTTGTTTTTCATTTTTTGAATAAAAATATTCCGCCATCAAATATAACGCGTGTGATTTCCAGATACTTTCTGAATTTATCAAAGGTTTTAAAATATTTAAAAGGTCGCTCTCATTAACATCATCAGCATTATAAAGCGCTTTTTTGTAAATATTTAAATTCTTTATTTCTTTATCCAAAGATGTTTCATAAATGATAACATCAAATAATTCATTGATTTTGTTTTTTTCACTAATTAATTCATTATCTATTATGAAATATAAAGATAATGGTGAATAGGTTGAATTTTTTTCATTAATTATTTGTATTAAATCTTTAGCTGTTTTTTCCTTATTACTCTCAGAATAGTTTATAGTTATTGCATTAAAAGAGTCTGAAATCTTTATTTTTTTACTATCCTGATATTCCCCAAAAGCAAAATAACCAATTAAAAGTATAACGATAACACCTAAAACTAAAATTATTTTTTTTTTATTTTGGATAAAAAAATTTTTTATTTTTTCATTTCTCGTGTTTGTATTTATTATTGATATATCTTCATCCATATTTAAATCATATTTCTTAAAACATATTGAAGTATTCCACCATTTTTATAGTATTCCAATTCATTTTTAGTATCAATTCTGCATAGGGTATCTATTATTTTTACATCACCCGATCCATATTTAATCTCAACTTTTACTTTGTCAGAGGGATTAATTCCCTTTTCAATATCTACTACACTAATCAATTCAGAACCTAATAAATTAAGATTTTTTCTGTTCATATTTTCCGTAAATTGCAATGGCAATATTCCCATCCCAATTAAATTAGATCTGTGTATTCTCTCAAAACTCTCAGCAATTACTACCTTAACACCCAATAATTTAGTTCCTTTTGCAGCCCAATCACGAGAGGAGCCTGTTCCATATTCTTTACCACCAATTACAACTAAGTCAGTTCCCCTTTTTTTATACTCCACTACTGCATCATAAACTGACATAACTTTTTCCTCAGGATATAATTTTGTAAAACCACCTTCGGTCCCTGGGGCCATTTCATTTTTGATTCTTATATTTGCAAATGTGCCTCTCATCATTACTTCGTGATTTCCACGTCTTGAGCCATATGAGTTATAGTCTTTAGGAAGAATTTGATAATTCATAAAATATTCTCCTGTTGGGCTATCTTTTTGAATATTACCAGCGGGAGAAATATGATCTGTAGTTACCATGTCTCCCAATATCAACAATGGTCTTGCATTTTTAATCTCTTTAAACCCCTCTGGCTCATCGCTAAGATTTTCAAAAAATGGAGGTTTTTTTACATAAGTGGAATTTTCATCCCAATTATAAATACTACTTTTTTCTGTTTTTATTTCTTGCCATTGTTTTGGTCCATCTGAAACATTTGAATATCGTTTAACAAACATATCTGCATTAAGAGAAATCTTCAATGTATCCTCTATTTCTTTATTTGAAGGCCAAATATCTTTTAAAAAAATATCTTTGCCGTTTTTATCTTTTCCAAATGAGTCCTTAATTAAATCAAATTCCATATGACCTGCAAGAGCATAGGCTACAACAAGCGGTGGAGAAGCTAGATAATTTGCTTTAATGTGAGGTGAAATTCTCCCCTCAAAATTTCTATTACCTGATAAAACAGAGACTGCATATAAATTTTCCTTTTGAATAGCATCAACTATATTTTCTGCTAATGGACCTGAATTCCCAATGCAAGTTGTACAACCATAACCAACTAAATTAAATCCCAGTTGATCTAAGTAAGTATTTAGACCTGCTTTCTCTAAATAATCAGTTACTACTTGGGACCCAGGAGCTAAAGATGTTTTAACCCATGGTTTTACATTCAATCCTAATTCTATAGCTTTTTTTGCAAGTAGTCCTGCACCAATTAGAACATTTGGATTAGAAGTGTTCGTGCATGATGTAATTGCTGCAATAAGTATTGAACCATCTTTAATCTCATAATCTGTATCCTTTACCTTAGAAATTTTATAATCATTTTTATCTGTAGCTTCTTTAAAGACTTTTTTAAAATTGTTTGATGCATCAGTTAAAAGAACTTTATCTTGTGGTCTTTTAGGGCCCGAAATTGTTGGAACTACAGTGGACATATCTAAAGAGATTTTATCAGTAAATTCAATTTCATCACTTGCCCACAAACCTTGTTCCTTCGCATACTTTTCGACAATCGCCACTGTTTCTTTATCTCTTCCAGAAAATTCTAAATATTTTAAAGTTTCTTCATCTATTGGAAAGAATCCACATGTAGCTCCATACTCAGGGGCCATGTTAGCAATTGTTGCTCTATCTGCTAAAGTTAAATTTTTTAATCCCTCACCATAAAATTCAACAAATTTCCCAACTACTCCTTTATCTCTTAGCATTTTAACAACTGTTAAAACTAAGTCTGTAGCAGTTGTACCCTCTGGCATTTTTTTTGTTACTTCAAATCCAATGACTTCAGGGATTAACATTGAAATAGGTTGCCCCAACATACCTGCTTCAGCTTCAATTCCACCAACACCCCATCCTAAGACTGATAAACCATTGACCATGGTTGTATGACTGTCCGTTCCAACAAGAGTGTCAGGGAATAAATATTTATCTCCTTTGAATTCTTCTGACCAAACTACTTTTGATAAATACTCCAAATTAACTTGGTGACAGATGCCAGTTCCTGGAGGAACAATTCTAAAATTGTCAAAAGCGCTTTGACCCCATTTTAAAAATGAATATCTTTCACCATTTCTTTTAAATTCAATATCTACATTCTTTTCAAATGAATCTTTTTTTGCTGATTGATCAACTTGAACAGAGTGATCAATAACTAAATCAACCGCAGACAGTGGGTTAATTGTATTCGGATCTTTATTTTTTTCTTTTACAGCTTCTCTCATAGCAGCTAGATCGGCTACTGCTGGTATACCTGTATAATCTTGAAGTAAAACCCTAGCTGGTCTGTAGGCTATTTCAGTTTTTGATTTTTTGGTCTCAAGCCAGTTTTTGACTGCTTCTATTTGTTTTTTATTAACTGATATATCATCCTCATATCTAAGTAGATTTTCCAATAAAACTTTTAACGACTTTGGTAATTTTGAAATACCCTCTAAACCATTTAATTCAGCTTTTTTTAATGAATAATATTTATAATTTTTACCATTAACCTCTAGGTCAGATAAAGATTTGTAAGAATTTTTATTTCCTGGTTTCATATCTTATATATAAAATGTAATTATGCTCAAAAGAAGAAGCACTGACATAACATAATTAATGCATTTAATAAATTTCTCATTTGTCGCAAATTTTCTAAGATATTTGCCAACAAATGTCCAAAAGGTAATGCTTGATAGAGATACTGCAAAGGCAAATAAAATAACTTGAGTCGCATAATTAAGATAGTTTTCTCCATATTCAACATAAGTAGAAACTATGATAATTCCAATCAAAACGCCTTTTGGATTTAAAAATTGAAAAATAAAAGTATCTAAAAAAGAAATTGGATTTTCGTTTTTGTTCTCATCAGAAGGTTTTGAGAAACTAATTTTATAGGCTAGGTATACTAAAAATAAACTTCCCAGATATTTCAAAATAGTTTGAATAATCGGAAATATTTTAAAAACATTAACCAAGCCAATTGTCAAAGCAAATACCACTGAAGTAAATCCAAAAGTAACTCCAAAAATATGTGGAATTGTTTTTCTTATTCCAAAATTAAAACCTGAATAAGATGCGACTACGTTATTTGGTCCTGGTGTATAAGCGGCTACAATCCAAAATAGTGCCATAGATAAAAATTCTGGATGCATATTTATGCTATAGGTAAACCATTCTCTGCTTTTTGTGAGGGATGTACTAATGTTACCTTTCCTTCAGAGTCTATTGAGCCTAAAAGTAGAAATTGAGATTTTACACCTGCAATATTTTTTTCTGGAAAATTACAAACACCAATCACTTGTTTACCAACTAAATTTTCCTCATTATAAAAATGAGTAATTTGAGCGGAAGATGTTTTAACACCTATTTCTTTTCCAAAATCGACTTCAACAACTAAAGATGGTTTTCTAGCTTTTTCATTTTTTTTGACTGAGAGTACTGTCCCAAGTCTAATGTCTATTTTCTCAAATATGTCGTATGTAATTTGTTCTTTCATAAATGAGGTATTTATATTAATTATTACTAATGAGTACAGAAGTAAATTTAGATAAATTATACGAGAATTCTATTAAAATTTTATCTGATTTAATTGGATTTAAAACTATTTCAGGAGAGGATAACAATGATTTAATTAATTATTGTGAAAAATATCTCAATGACTTGGGTGCAACTTCATTCAAAACGTATGATGATGAAAAAAAAAGAGTAAATCTTTTTGCAACTATTAAAGCAAAAAAATCAAATGGAGTAAAACCAATAATTTTATCTGGTCATACTGATACAGTCCCTGTTTCAAAGAGCTGGAGTACAGATCCTTTCAAAGCAACAATTAAAGAAGATAAACTTTATGGAAGAGGTTCCTGTGACATGAAAGGCTTTATTGCATGTACTTTAGCGTTTGCTCCAGTTTTTTCTAAAGTTGATCTAAATAGAGATATTCATTTTTCTTTTACTTTTGATGAGGAAACAGCATGCTTAGGGGCTCCAATATTAATTAAAGAACTTAAAAAAAGAAATATCCAAGATGGAATTTGTATTGTGGGTGAACCTACAAAAATGAAAATCATAGATGCACATAAAGGTTGTTATGAATATACTACTTATTTTGAGGGATTAGCTGGACATAGCTCAATGCCCCACAAAGGTGTTAGTGCCGTTGAATTTGCATCAAAATATGCAAATAAATTAATCGAGCTTAGGGAAGAATTAAAAAAAAGAGCTCCGAAGGACTCCATATTTGATCCTCCTTTTTCAACATTGCAAGTTGGAGGAATATTTGGAGGTATAGCTCACAATGTAATAGCTGACAAATGTCGGGTCGAATGGGAGACAAGACCAGTAGTTAAAGAAGATGGTGTTTTTCTAAATCAAAAAATAGATGAATATGCAAATGAAGTTTTATTACCAGAGATGAGAAAAGTTTTTCCTAATTCAAAGATAACCAAGGAAATAATAGGTGAAGTCACAGGTTTTGATCGTATAGATAATTCAGAGGCATGTGAATTAGTCTCAAGTTTGACCGGTGATAATTCTAGAGAAGTTGTATCCTTTGGAACTGAAGCTGGATTGTTTCAAGAAATTGGTATCAGCACAGTTGTTTGCGGACCAGGCTCTATTGAACAAGCTCACAAAGTTGATGAGTTCATTGAACTTAATGAACTTAAAAAATGTTTAAAATTTCTTGAAGGAATTAAGAAAAAATCCACTCTTAATTAACTCCACCCACCTACAGATTTAACCTCTAGAAACTCTTCTAGACCATGTTCACCAGCTTCTCTACCAATCCCCGAATGTTTAAATCCACCAAAAGGCGCATCAACAGCAATACCAGCACCATTAACATCAACCATCCCGGATCTAAGTTTTCTAGCAACTCTCTTTACTTTTTCTTTATCTTTAGTTTGAATGTAGTTTGTTAATCCGTAGGGAGTATCGTTTGCAATTTCAATAGCTTCTTCCTCCGTTTCAAAAGGCATTACAGATAAAACTGGACCAAATATTTCTGTTCTTGCTATTTCCATTTTGTTATTAACATCAGCAAATACAGTAGGCTTTACAAAATAACCTTTTTTTAATCCATCTGGTTTGCCCGGGCCTCCAGCTACTAATTTAGCCCCCTCATCAATACCCTTCTTGATTAAAGTTTGTATTTTGTTGTATTGAGTTTCAGAAATAACTGGGCCTATATGTTCTCCCTCTTTTTTTGGATCACCAACCTCGAAATTTTCTGTATACTTCTTTAATCTTTCCACAGCTTCATTATACATTGATTTTTCAACTAGCATTCTTGTGGGTGCATTACATGACTGGCCTGAGTTTCTGAAACATCTCAAAGCACCTCTTTCTATTGCATCTGGATCAGCATCTTTAAATATTATATTTGCACCTTTACCACCAAGTTCTAAACTTACTCTTTTAAAATCTTTCGCAGCATTTTGGGAAATTAATGCTCCTGCTCTAGTTGATCCGGT
>CACMXJ010000013.1 GCA_902617625.1 uncultured Pelagibacteraceae bacterium
AAGAAAATAAATTAAAATTTAAAAGTGAGGAAAAAAAAGTAATGTCAAAAGAGAAATTTGTAAGAAATAAACCACATTGTAACATTGGTACAATTGGTCATGTCGATCATGGTAAAACAACATTAACTGCAGCTATAACCAAAGTTCTATCAGAAACTGGTGGAGCACAAGCTGTAGCCTATGATCAAATTGATAAAGCTCCTGAGGAAAAAGAAAGAGGAATTACTATCTCTACTGCTCACGTCGAGTATGAAACAGAAAAAAGACATTATGCTCACGTAGATTGCCCAGGACATGCTGACTATGTAAAAAATATGATTACTGGTGCCGCACAAATGGATGGTGCTATCTTAGTAGTAAATGCTGCCGACGGACCTATGCCTCAAACAAGAGAGCACATTCTTTTGGCAAGACAAGTTGGTGTCCCAGCAATTTGTGTTTACCTGAATAAAGTAGATCAAGTTGATGATAAAGAAATGATAGACCTTGTTGAAGAGGAAATAAGAGAGTTATTAACATCATACAAGTTCCCAGGTGATAAAACTCCAATAGCAAAAGGTTCTGCACTCGCTGCTGTTGAAGGAAGAGATGAGGAAATTGGTAAAAAATCAATTTTAGAATTGATGAAAAATGTTGATGAATTTATTCCTCAACCAGATAGACCAAAAGACAAAGACTTTCTAATGCCAGTAGAGGATGTTTTCTCAATTTCTGGAAGAGGAACGGTTGCAACTGGAAGAGTAGAGTCTGGTGTTCTTAAAACTGGGGATGAGTTAGAAATAGTTGGTATTAGAGAAACTAAAAAATCTGTTTGCACTGGTGTAGAGATGTTTAGGAAATTATTAGATTCTGGAGAGGCTGGTGATAACGTTGGTGTTTTATTAAGAGGTGTTGAAAGAACTGATATTGAAAGAGGACAAGTTCTTTGTAAGCCTGGTTCTGTAACACCACACACTAAATTTGAGGCACAAGCATATGTATTAAAGAAAGAAGAAGGTGGAAGGCACACACCATTCTTTACAAAATACAGACCACAATTTTATTTTAGAACTACAGATGTTACTGGTGAAGTTGAATTACCAGCCGGTACTGAAATGGTAATGCCAGGGGATGATGCTAAGTTTACGGTTAAACTAATTACTCCAATTGCAATGTCAGAAAAATTAAATTTTGCGATTAGAGAAGGTGGTAGAACTGTAGGAGCAGGAGTTGTAACAAAAATTATAGAGTAAACTCTCTATAGGAGTGTAGCTCAATTGGTAGAGCGCCGGTCTCCAAAACCGGAGGCTGAGGGTTCGAGTCCCTCCGCTCCTGCCAATAAAATAAATAAAATTATGAAAAACCCGATTAAATTTATACAAGAGGTAAAACAAGAGGCGTTTAAAGTTACTTGGCCAACTGGTAAAGAAACTCTTCAGGGTGCACTTATGGTTTTTGCCATGGCAGTCGTAATGTCAATATTTTTTTTACTTCTTGATCAGGTATTAAAATTTTTTTTAGAATTATTACTTAAAGTGAGCTTATAATGAAAAATTGGTACATTGTTCAATCACACTCAAGTTTTGAGAATAAAGTCGCTGGATTAATTAAAGAAGAGGCTGAAAAGGCTAAAATTTCTGATAAATTTGATGAAATTATTGTTCCAACTCATGACGTAACTGAAGTTAAAAGGGGAAAAAGAGTTCAAAGAAAAAAAAAATATTTTCCTGGTTACGTATTAATTAAGAGTGAAATGGATAATAGTATTTACCATATGATTAAAAATATTAAGAAAGTAAGCGGTTTTTTAGGCTCAAAAGGAATTCCAGTCCCAGTTTCTGATAAAGAGATTGAGAAGATTTTGGGTCAAATAAAAGATGGTGTGGCTCAACCAAAATCTGGTATAGAATACAGCGTTGGTGAAAAAGTACAGGTAGTTGATGGGCCTTTTGCGTCATTCAGCGGAATGGTTGAAGGAATTGATGAAGAAAAATCTAGACTAAAGGTTTCAGTCTCTATATTTGGACGTCCAACACCAGTTGAATTAGAATATAACCAAGTGGAAAAGACAAGTTAATGGCTGCTAAAAAAGAAATAAGTGGATTTATAAAATTACAAATAAAAGGTGGACAAGCTAATCCTGCTCCTCCGGTAGGCCCAGCGTTAGGTCAACGTGGAGTTAACATTATGGAATTTTGTAAAGCATTTAATGATAAAACTAAATCAATGGCAGGCAAACCTGTGCCTGTAGAAATTACAGTCTATAAAGATAAAAAATTTGATTTTAAAATAAAGTCACCTCCAGCATCATTTTTTATAAGAGAAGCTGCAAAGTTAAAAAGTGGTTCTCAAGAGCCTGGTAGAAATATAGTTGCATCAATCACTAAAAAACAAGCTGAGGAAATTGCCAAACAAAAGATGAATGATTTAAATGCTGTAGATTTAGAACAAGCAGTAAAAATAATAGCAGGATCAGCTAGATCCATGGGTATAGAGGTAAAAGAATAATGTCATCAAAAAGATATAAAAAATTATCAGAAAATACTACTAGTTTGACAGCTGAAGTAATAGAGAAGTTATTACCAAACATAAAAAAGAATTGTACAACTAAGTTTGATGAATCAGTTGATTTAAGTATTCAAATTAATAATAAACAAAAAAAAGGTGAGGTTAATATTAGAACAGTGGTTAACCTGCCAGGTGGTACAGGAAAAAAAGTAAAAGTCGCTATTGTCTGCGAAGATGCTAAAGCTTCAGATGCCAAAGCAGCTGGAGCAGACATTGTTGGCAGTGATGACTTCATTGAAAAAATTAAAGGTGGAGAAATGAATTTTGAAAAGCTAATTTGTACTCCTGGAATGATGATTAAACTTTCTAAATTAGGTAAAGTTCTGGGTCCGAAGGGTTTAATGCCAAATCCAAAACTTGGTTCAGTTACAGAAAATTTAAAACAAGCTGTATCAGATGCCAAATCTGGTCAAGCGGAGATTAGGAACGATAAAGATGGAAATATTGGTGTTAGTATTGGTAAAAAATCTTTCAGTGATGATAAATTATTAAAAAATTATAATGCAATAATTGAAACTCTTGAGAAAGAGAAGACTAACAATACTTTAAAAGGAGATTTAATAAAATCTGCTTTTATAACATCTTCAATGGGTGTTTCCTATAAACTTAAATTAGGTAAAAATATTTAATCTTATGATGAATAAAGAACAAAAAAAAAATTATATTAGTGAAATGACTTCACAGTTTGAAAATAGTAAAGCTGTAATGGTTACACATTACCAAGGATTAACAATGCCTCAATTAGATGAATTAAGATCTAAAATGAGAGAACATGGGATCGTTTTTAAAATTACAAAAAATAGAATTACAAAATTAGCTTTAGAGAAAACCAAATGTAAAGACCTTTCAAAATATTTCACTGGTCCAACAGCTGTGGCTTTTGGGGAGGATCCTATTATGTCAGCAAGAATCTTGTCTAAATTTGCAAAAGATAATGAAAACCTAAAATTAATAGGTGGTCTTATGAATGACGAGATTTTAGATCAAGCAGGGGTGTTAAATGTGGCTAGTTTGCCGACCTTAGATGAGGCGAGGGCTAATATTGTGGGAATTTTAAATGCTTCTGCTTCAAAATTGGTAAGTATTTTACTTGCACGTTCAGAAAAAATGAGTAATTTACCTGCAGAAAATTCTGAAAAAACAACCTAAAGAGTAAAATTATGCCTGACCTAAACAAAATTATAGAAGATTTATCAAATCTGACTGTTGCAGAGGCAGCCGATCTTTCAAAACAATTGGAAGAAAAATGGGGTGTAACTCCAATGGCAGCAGCAGCCCCAGCAGCGGCTGGAGCAGCAGCAGCAGCCGAAGATAAAGATGATTTTACAATCATGTTAGTATCTTCTGGCGATAAAAAAATTAATGTTATCAAAGAAGTAAGAGCAGCAACATCTCTTGGACTTAAAGAAGCTAAGGACTTAGTTGAAGGTGCACCGAAAGAGGTAAAAACTGGTGTTCCAAAAAAAGAGGCTGAAGAGATTAAAGCTAAACTAGAAGCTGCAGGCGCAAAAGTAGAATTAAAGTAATTTATAAAAGGATTTTAAAGAAACTGATTAATTTTATTAATCAGTTTCATATAGATGCAAATATCTTTTACTGAAAAGAAAAATATTAGAAAAAGTTTTGGTAAACTAAAAGAAAGTTTATCAATTCCAAATCTTATAGAGGTACAAAAAAATTCGTATAATGAATTAACTCATTACAACGTTGATAACTTAGAATTAACCAAAGGCTTTGACAGAGTTTTTAAAAGTATTTTTCCAATTGAAGATTTAAATGACAAAGCAACTTTAGAGTATGTTTCATATAGATTAGAAAAACCTAAATTTGATGTTGAAGAATGTATTGCAAGAGGACTTACTTACTCCTCTGCTTTAAAATGTACTCTTAGATTAGTTGTTTATGAAATTGATCAAGAGAACAATACTAAAGACATATTGTCTGCAAAAGAACAAGAAGTATATATGGGTGAAGTTCCAATGATGACTGACAGCGGAACATTTATAACTAATGGAGTTCAAAGAGTTGTAGTGAACCAAATGCATAGAAGTCCAGGGGTATTTTTTGATCATGATAAAGGAAAAACTCATGCTAGTGGAAAATTATTATTTAATTGCAGAGTAATACCAAATAGGGGCTCATGGTTAGATTTTGAATACGATGTGAAAGACTTTTTGTATTTTAAGATAGATAGGAAAAAGAAAATTTTTGCATCAACTTTACTACTTGCTCTTGGTTATACTAAAAAAGATATAGTTAATGAATTTTACGAGAGTGAAAAATATATTTTTGATGTTCAATCCCAAAAATGGAAAACGAAATTTAATCCGGAAAATTACAGAGCAAAAAATTTTTCTGAAGAAGTTGTAGATGCAAAAAATGGTAAAGTTGTAATTAAATTAGGTGATAAAATAAATTATCTTAATGCAAAAAAACTTTCTAATAACGGATTAAAAGACATTTTAGTTTCAAAAGAGTCTTTATATGGAAAATTTCTTCACAGTGAGGTGAAGATAAATGATGAGGAAAATGGTGTCTTAAGGATCGGTACTGAATTAAATGAAACTATTATAGATCAAATTCTTGAAGCAAAAATCAATTTGCTAGAAATTTCTGTAACAAATTCAATAAATAAAGGAGGTTATTTATTGACTACAATTTTTAATGATAAAAATAATACTAAAGATGAAGCTATTACAGAAATTTATAAAATGCTTAGACCTGGTGAACCCCCAACAATTGAAATTGCTACACAAATTTTCAATAATTTATTTTTTAGTTCTGATAGATATGACCTTTCTGATGTAGGAAGAGTAAAAATGAATTCTAGATTGAATCTTGAATGCTCTGACAAAATTACAATTTTAAGAAACGATGACATTTTAGCTATCATTCATAAAATGTTAGATCTCAGAGATGGTAAAGACGATGTAGATGATATTGATCATCTAGGAAATAGACGAGTTAGATCTGTAGGAGAGCTAGTTGAAAATCAAGCCCGAATTGGTGTTTATAGAATGGAAAGGGCGATTAAAGAGAAAATGACAACTTTAGATATCGAGTCAGCTATGCCACAAGATTTAATTAACGCCAAACCATTAACTGTTTCACTTAAAGATTTTTTTGCGAGCTCGCAGTTATCTCAATTTATGGATCAAACAAATCCTTTGTCAGAGATTACACACAAAAGAAGAGTTTCAGCTTTAGGTCCTGGAGGATTAACGCGAGAAAGAGCAGGATTCGAAGTGCGAGATGTTCATCCAACTCATTATGGAAGAATTTGTCCAATAGAAACACCCGAGGGACCAAACATTGGTTTAATCAATAGTTTATCCACTTACGCAAAAATAAATAAGTATGGCTTTATAGAAAGTCCATACAAAAGAGTTGTAGATGGAGTTGTTCAGGGAGACGTTGAATATTTATCTGCAATGGAAGAAACAAAATATACTATTGCACAGGCAAATACTAAATTAGATAAAAATAATAAGATTATAGAGGAACTTGTTTCTTGTAGGCAAAATTTAAATTTCTTATTATCCAAACCTGAAACAATTGATTACATCGATGTATCACCAAAACAATTAGTATCAGTTGCAGCTTCTCTAATTCCTTTTTTGGAAAATGATGATGCTAACAGAGCTTTAATGGGCTCTAACATGATGAGACAAGCAGTGCCTTTATTGAAGCCAGAAGCACCTTTAGTTGGAACTGGAATAGAAAGCGATGTAGCTTTAGATTCAGGAGTAACAATTGTTGCAAAAAGAGATGGTATAGTTGATAAAATTGATGGTAAAAGAATTGTTGTTAAAGTCACAGAGGAAACTGATTTTAGCAAATCTAGTGTTGATATTTATAATTTACAAAAATTTAAAAGATCTAACCAAAATACATGTATTAATCAAAGACCACTAGTAAGAGTTGGCGATAAAGTTAAAAGTGGTGATATCATTGCAGATGGTCCATCAACAAGATTAGGAGAATTAGCTTTAGGAAAAAATGTTACCGTAGCTTTCATGCCATGGCAGGGTTATAATTTTGAAGACTCTATTTTAATTTCTGAAAGATGTGTAACTGATGATGTCTTTACATCAGTTCACATAGTAGAATATGAAATAATGGCTAGAGACACAAAATTAGGTGAAGAAGAAATTACAAGAGATATTCCAAATGTAAATGAAGAAGCTCTTAAAAATTTAGATGAGTCAGGAATTGTTTATATTGGAGCTGAAGTAAATGCTGGTGATATTTTAGTTGGAAAAGTAACTCCAAAAGGTGATTCTGCATCAGGACCTGAGGAAAAACTTTTAAGATCGATATTTGGTGAAAAAGCAATAGATGTAACAGATACATCTTTACGAATGTCTAGAGGAAGCAGCGGAACAGTTGTAGATGTAAAAGTTTTTAATAGACATGGTATAGAAAAAGATGAAAGATCAATTACAATAGAAAGAGCTGAAATTGACCAAGTTCAACAAGACAAAATTGTTGAAGAAGAAATTTTAGAAAGAAGTATTAAACAAAGAGCTTCCCAAATATTATCTGGTTCATCATTAGCAAAAAAAATAAAGAATCTTGATGCTGGTACCAAGCTCGACTTTGAAATCATTAATAATTTATCCATTAATGAAGTTTTTAAAATTACTGATGGTAACGCTAAAAATGACAATGCAATTGCTCAATTAAAAGATCAATACAGTAAAGCTGAACAAGATATTATTGAAAGATTTGAAGATAAAGTTTTAAAGATCAGAAGTGGTGATGATCTTCTACCAAGCGTTATGAAGATGGTAAAAGTTTTTGTTGCTATAAAAAGAAGATTAAGACCAGGTGATAAAATGTCAGGAAGACATGGAAACAAGGGTGTGGTTAGTAAAATTGTTCCAGTTGAAGACATGCCCTACAGAGAAGATGGTAGACCGGTAGATATTGTTTTAAATCCTTTAGGTGTTCCAAGTCGTATGAATGTTGGTCAAATCTTGGAAACTCATTTAGGTTGGGCATGTAAAGAATTTGGAGAAAGAATGAAAAATCTTGTTAATGAAAACCAAAAGAAAATAGAAAAAAATGAGAAAATATCTAAATTTTTAAAATCTGTTTATGGTGATGAAATATATGGTCAAAAAGTTGATAAATTAAACAAAACAGAATTTGAGGATCTATGTGAAAATCTTAAAAATGGTATAGCAATATCAACTCCAGTATTTGATGGCGCTAAAGAAAAAGATGTAACTGAAATGTTGGAATTAGCGAATCTACCTGGATCAGGTCAAACTTTCTTGTGGGATGGACGGACAGGTGAAAAATTTGACAGACCGGTTACTGTTGGAATAATTTATATGCTTAAGCTTCATCATTTAGTAGAGGATAAAATTCATGCCAGATCTACAGGTCCATATAGTTTAGTCACACAGCAGCCATTAGGGGGTAAAGCACAACTTGGTGGTCAAAGGTTTGGTGAAATGGAAGTATGGGCACTAGAAGCTTATGGGGCATCTTATACTTTACAAGAAATTTTAACAGTCAAATCTGATGATGTAGCAGGGCGTGTTAAAGTTTATGAAACTATTGTTAAAGGTGAGGAAAATTTTGAGTCTGGAATTCCAGAGTCCTTCAATGTTTTAGTTAAAGAAATTAAATCATTAGCGTTAAATGTGGAGTTAAACTAAATATGAGTAAAGAATTAACAGATTTATTTAAAAATTCTGAGATTTTAGAAACTCAAAATTTTAATAGTATAAAGATTTCGTTGGCAAGTCCTGAAAAAATTAAATCATGGACATATGGAGAAATAAAAAAACCTGAAACAATAAATTATCGTACTTTTAGGCCTGAAAAAGATGGATTGTTTTGTGCGAGAATATTCGGACCAATTAAAGATTATGAATGTTTGTGTGGAAAATATAAACGTATGAAATTTAGAGGAATAATTTGTGAGAAATGTGGAGTTGAGGTAACAAAATCTAATGTTCGTAGAGAACGAATGGGTCATATCAATTTAGCAACTCCAGTTGCTCATATTTGGTTTCTAAAATCTTTGCCTAGCAGAATTGCTTTAGCTGTCGATATGAAATTGAAAGAAATAGAACGAGTATTATATTTCGAGAACTTTATCGTAATTGAACCTGGTTTAACAGGTTTACAAAAAAACCAACTTCTAAATGAAGAGGAATTGGCAAAATATCAAGACGAATTTGGTGAAGAAGCATTTACAGCTGGAATTGGAGCTGAGGCAGTTCTAGAAATGTTGAAAAATTTAGATCTAGAATTAGAGAGAAAAAATCTAGTTAATTACATAAAAGAGACGAAATCTAAAGTTAATGAA
This sequence comes from uncultured Pelagibacteraceae bacterium, assembly GCA_902617625.1. Taxonomy (GTDB): domain Bacteria; phylum Pseudomonadota; class Alphaproteobacteria; order Pelagibacterales; family Pelagibacteraceae; genus Pelagibacter. The sequence goes on from CACMXJ010000013.1 coordinate 8,873, forward strand.
GAGAGAGCTATTAAAAGATTAAAATTGATAGAGTCATTTATTGAAACGGGTCAAAAACCTGAATGGATGATAATGACGGTTGTTCCAGTAATTCCACCTGAATTGAGACCTTTAGTTCCTTTAGATGGAGGAAGATTTGCTACTTCAGATTTAAATGACCTTTATAGAAGAGTAATAAATAGAAATAATAGATTGAAAAGATTAATGGATCTTAAAGCTCCAGACATAATCGTAAGAAATGAGAAAAGAATGTTACAAGAGTCTGTTGATGCTTTATTTGATAATGGAAGAAGAGGAAGAGTTATAACTGGAACTGGTAAAAGACCTCTTAAATCTTTAGCTGAAATGCTAAAAGGAAAACAAGGAAGGTTTAGACAAAATTTATTAGGTAAACGTGTTGATTATTCAGGAAGATCAGTAATTGTTGTTGGCCCTGATTTGAAGCTTCACGAATGCGGTTTACCAAAAAAAATGGCTTTAGAATTATTTAAACCATTTTTGTATGCAAGATTGAACAAGCTTGGTTTAGCTTCAACAATCAAACAAGCAAAAAAATTAGTAGAAAAAGAGACCAATGCTGTATGGGATGCTTTAGAGCTTATAGTAAGAGAGCATCCAGTTTTACTTAACAGAGCACCTACACTTCATAGATTAGGTGTCCAAGCTTTTGAACCTAAATTAATAGAGGGAGACGCTATTGAATTACATCCATTAACTTGTGCGGCTTTCAATGCTGATTTTGATGGGGATCAAATGGCAGTGCATGTTCCTTTAAGTTTAGAGGCTCAATTAGAGGCTAGGATTTTAATGTTATCAACTAACAATATTCTATCACCGTCTAATGGTAAGCCAATCATAGTACCAAGTCAGGATATGATATTAGGTATTTATTATTTATCTCAAGAACCTTTGACAGACAAACCTTCAGGATATTTTGTTAATGCAGATCAAATTGAATTTGCATTGTCTTCAGGTGAAATTAAAGTTCATAGTACTATTATTTCAAGATTTGAGACAATAGATGAAAAAGGTAATAAAAAATTTGAAAAATATACTTCAACTGCTGGAAGGTTTTTGTTAGCTAATTTATTACCAAAAAATAAAGATATAAAATTTTCTTTAATAGATAGATTATTGCCGAAAAAAGTTGTGTCTGAAGTAATTGATATTGTATTTAGATTTTGTGGTCAAAAAACAACTGTAATTTTCTGTGATAGATTAAAAGATTTAGGATTTAAACATGCATTTAAGGCTGGAATATCCTTTGGAAAAGATGATTTAGTAATACCACAAAACAAAACTCAATTAATAAATGATACTAAAAAATTAATTGCTGACTATGAAACACAATATGCTGAGGGTTTAATTACAAGAGGAGAAAAATACAACAAAGTTGTTGATGCTTGGTCGAAGTGTACTGATAAAGTTGCTGGAGAAATGATGAAAGGTATTTCAGCAACAGAAAAAACACCTGAGGGATTAAAAATAAATTCAGTATTCATGATGGCAGATAGTGGAGCAAGAGGCTCTGCAGCACAGATGAAGCAGTTAGCTGGGATGAGAGGATTAATTGCGAAACCATCTGGAGAAATTATTGAAAGTCCAATCACATCTAATTTTAAAGAAGGATTAACTGCACTAGAATACTTCAACTCTACTCATGGAGCTAGAAAAGGTTTAGCTGATACTGCTTTAAAAACAGCAAGTTCTGGTTACTTAACTCGAAGATTATGTGATGTTGCTCAAGATTTAACAGTAACAAAAAAAGAATGTGACTGTAAAAAACCTGGATTTATCGAACTGTCAGAAATTTTAGAAGGTGGTAATGTAGTTGTTAGTTTATCTGAAAGAGCTTTAGGGAGAGTTGCTTTTGATGATGTTAAACATCCAATCACCGGTGAAGTAATTATTAAAAAGTTATCAATGATTGATGAGACAGGATGTGATCAAATTGATGCCGCTGGCATAAAATCTGTAAAAGTATATTCTGTTATGACTTGTGGATCTAAAGAAGGGGTATGTGCAATATCTTATGGAAGAGATCTATCAAGAGGAAAAATGGTTCACGTAGGTGAAGCAATAGGAATGATTTCCGCTCAATCAATTGGTGAACCAGGTACACAATTAACTATGAGAACTTTCCACGTAGGTGGTACTGCTTCCGTAAAACAAGATTCTCAGATTGTAACTAAAAAAGAGGGAATTTTGAAAATAATTAATTCTAACATTTTAGAGGACTCGAAAAAAAATCTGATTGTAATGGGAAGAAATACTCAATTATCAATAGAGGATGATAATGGAGTTCAAATCGCAGTATATAAAGTTGCTTACGGTTCTAAATTATTTTTTAAAAATGGAGATAAAGTAAAATCAAATACAAAAATTTGTGAATGGGATCCTTACACAACGCCAGTCATTGCTGAGAAAAGTGGTATTGCTAGTTATGTTGACTTGATAGATGGAGTTTCAATTCAAGAAACAACTGATGATGCAACTGGAATTTCATCTAAATCAGTTGTAGATTGGAGATCACAGTCAAAAAGCACAGACCTAAAACCAAGAATTACTCTAAGAGATGAAAAAGGAAATGTAATTAAAAAAGCTGATGATAATGAAGCAAGATATTATTTAGTTCCAGATTCAATTTTATCAGTTAAAGATGGTCAAAAAGTATCTGCAGGCGATGTTATTGCAAGACTTCCAAAAGAGACAACTAAAACAAAAGATATAACAGGTGGTCTCCCAAGAGTTGCTGAATTATTTGAAGCTAGAAAAGCAAAAGATAGCGCGATTATCGCAGAAAACGATGGTCAAGTTATTTTTGGTAAAGAAGTAAGAGGAAAACAAAGAATTTCTATAGTTCCTGAAGATGGTAGTGAACCATCAAATTATTTAATTCCAAAAGGTAAACACATTAATTTTAATCAGGGTGAAAAAATTAAAAAAGGTGAATATTTATTAGATGGTCAACCTTTGCCTCATGATATTTTAAGAATAATGGGTATTAAAGATTTAACTGAGTATTTTGTAAATCAAGTTCAAGAAGTTTATAGACTTCAAGGTGTAATTATTAATGATAAACATATTGAGACTATATTGAGACAAATGTTGAAAAAAGTTGAAATCAAGTTATCTGGAGATTCAACTTACTTACCAGGAGAAATTGTTGATAGAATTAAGTTTGATAATATGAACGAAAAATTGAAAGCAGAAAATAAAACTCCTGCAATTGGGGAAAGAGTTTTGATGGGTATTACTAAGGCCTCACTGCAGACAGAGTCATTTATCTCAGCAGCTTCGTTCCAAGAAACTACAAGAGTTTTAACTGATGCTGCAATTAAAGGTAAAGTCGATCCATTGAATGGATTAAAAGAGAATGTGATTGTTGGCAGATTGGTTCCAGCAGGAACAGGTAATATAAAGAATAGATGGAACAAAAAAGCCCTAGAGGATGATAACAAATTCTTGTCTGAACAAGAAAAAATTGAGGCTTCAGAAACCCAAGCAAATCAATAAAAAAAGCTAACTTAAACCATAGGTTTTAGTTTGACAAAGCGTAATTAATAAGTAATTTGTCGTTGTTTTTGGTTGGAAGTAGTACTTATTGTATGTGCTAAACGCTGCCATAATTGATCTGTCAGTTATTTCATCAAAAATATAATTATTTAAATTTTATGCCTACAATTAACCAGTTGTTGAGAAAGAAAAGAGTTAAGCAAACTAAAAGGAACAAAGTTCCTGCATTGCAAAAACAACCTTTAAAGAGAGGTGTATGTGTTAAGGTATACACAACCACTCCAAAAAAACCAAACTCTGCTCTTAGAAAAGTTGCAAGAGTTAGATTATCCAATGGTTTTGAAGTAACAGCATACATTCCTGGAGAAGGACACAATTTACAAGAACACTCTGTAGTTTTAATTAGAGGTGGCAGAGTAAAAGATTTGCCAGGTGTTAGATATCATATTCTTAGAGGAAACTTGGATACTCAAGGGGTTGCTAATAGAAAAAAAAGAAGATCTTTATATGGAACCAAAAAAGGTAAGTAGTTATGTCTAGGAAAAAATCTCAACCAAAAAAAAATGTTGTTCCTGATCCAAAGTTTAATTCAACAATTATTCCAAAATTAATTAACAATATAATGTATGATGGCAAAAGAGGAACAGCTGCTAAAATAGTTTACGACGCTATAGATAAGATTAAAACTAAATCAAAAGATAAGCCGATTAACATTTTTAATGAGGCTATAAATAATATAAAGCCTACTGTTGAAGTAAGATCAAGAAGAGTTGGTGGTGCTACTTATCAGGTACCAGTCGAAGTAAAAAGTAAACGAGCACAAGCATTAGCTATTAGATGGCTTGTAGATTCAGCGAGAAAAAGAAAAGACAAACATATGTCAGATAAAATCTTTAATGAACTTTATGATGCATATGAAAAAAAAGGTGCTGCAGTTAAAAAAAAAGAGGATGTTCATAAGATGGCAGAGTCAAATAAAGCTTTTGCACACTTTAGATGGTAGAAAATCATGGCTAGAACGCATACATTAGATAAGTATAGAAATATAGGTATCATGGCCCATATTGATGCCGGGAAGACAACTACAACTGAAAGAATCTTATATTACACTGGTAAAAGTCATAAAATTGGTGAGGTACATGATGGAGCCGCAACAATGGATTGGATGGAGCAAGAACAGGAAAGAGGTATAACAATTACCTCAGCTGCAACTACATGTTTTTGGCAAGATCATAGGATAAACATTATAGATACACCTGGCCATGTTGATTTTACAATTGAAGTAGAAAGATCATTAAAAGTTTTAGATGGTGCAGTAGCAGTTTTTGATGGAGTTGCTGGTGTTGAACCACAATCTGAGACCGTATGGAGACAAGCAGATAAATATAAAGTGCCACGAATTTGTTTTGTAAATAAATTAGACAGAACTGGTGCTGATTTCTTTCGATGTGTTGATATGATAAAAGAGAGATTAGGTGCGAAACCATTAGTCATACAAGTTCCAATTGGCATTGAAGCCTCATTAACAGGTGTTGTTGATCTTGTTAAAATGAAAGCTCAGGTTTGGAAAAATGAGGCTTTAGGAGCAGAGTGGGAATATAAGGAAATCCCAGATGATTTAAAAGAAATTTCACAAAAATACAGAACTGAGTTGGTTGAAGCTGCTGTTGAACAGGATGAAAAATTAATGGAATCTTATTTAAATGGTGAAGAAATTAAAGAGGAAGACTTAATAAGATGTATCAGAAAAGGAACATTAGATTTTAGTTTTGTTCCAGTAATGACTGGGTCGGCATTTAAAAATAAAGGTGTACAGCCATTGTTGGATGCAGTCGTAAATTATTTACCAAGTCCTGTTGATATTGGTTCCATAATAGGCACTAAACTTGGAAGTGAAGATGAAATGGAAATGAAATTCGAGGATAATGCACCTTTTTCTGCTCTCGCATTTAAGGTTGCTAATGACCCATTTGTAGGATCATTAACTTTTATAAGAATTTATTCAGGTACTATTAAAACAGGTACTGCTGTTTATAACTCTTCAAAAGAAAAAGAGGAAAGAGTTGGAAGAATGCTTTTAATGCACGCGAATTCAAGAGAGGATATTAAAGAAGCGAATGCTGGAGATATAGTTGCATTAGCTGGCCTTAAAAATACAATAACAGGTCATACTTTGTGTGACAAAGATAATGCAGTGCTTTTAGAGCCTATGGAATTCCCTGATCCAGTAATCGAAATCGCTGTTGAGCCTAAAACAAAAGCAGACCAAGAAAAAATGGGTGAGGCTTTGGGCAGATTAGCCAAAGAGGATCCTTCATTTAGAGTTACATCAGATGAGGAGTCAGGCCAGACAATTATAAAAGGTATGGGTGAACTTCATCTAGATATAATTGTCGATAGAATGAAAAGAGAGTTTAAAGTAGAAGCTAATGTTGGTGCGCCACAAGTTGCTTATAGAGAAACAATAGAGAATTCCTCTGAGGTTGAATATACACACAAAAAACAAAGTGGTGGCGCAGGCCAATTTGCAAAAGTTAAATTGTTAGTAGAGCCACAAGAGGCTGGAAAAGGTAGAGAGGTTGAAAGTAAAATAAAAGGGGGAGCTATACCTAAAGAGTTTATTCCGGGTGTTGAAAAAGGAATAGAGACAGTATCCGATGGTGGTATTTTAGCGGGCTTCCCAATGATTGATTATAAAGTAACAATTCTTGATGGATTACACCATGATGTTGACTCAAGTGTATTAGCTTTCGAATTAGCAAGTAGAGCTTGTTTCAAAGAGGCTTGTACAAAAGGTGGTTTAAAACTTTTAGAACCAGTCATGAGAGTTGAAGTTGTAACCCCGGAAGATTATATGGGTGATGTTATAGGTGATTTAAATAGTAGAAGAGGTCAAATAAGTACTCAAGAGCAAAGAGGTAACGCAACTGTGATTACTGCAATGGTGCCTTTAGCAAATATGTTTGGATATATTAATAGCTTAAGATCTATGTCACAAGGTAGAGCACAATACTCGATGTTTTTTGATCATTATTCAAAAGTTCCACAAAATGTTCAAGATGAAGTAACCAAAAAGATTGCAGGCTAAAATGGAAAAACAAAATATTAGAATAAAATTAAGAGCTTATGATAATAAGGTTTTAGATGCATCAACTGAAGAAATAGTAAATACCGTAAAAAGAACTGGTGCTACTATTAAAGGTCCTGTGCCTTTGCCAACTAAGATAGAAAGATATACAGTTTTAAGATCACCACATATAGATAAGAAAAGCAGAGAACAATTTGAGTCTAGAACACATAAAAGATTAATAGATATAATAGAACCAACCCCACAAACAGTAGAAGCATTAATGAAGTTAGACTTAGCTTCAGGTGTAGATGTGGAGATAAAAATTTAATTATGAGAGAAATAGCTTTATTGGGTAAAAAAATTGGTATGACTAGAGAGTTTTATAAAACTGGTCAATTAGTTCCAGTGACTGTTTTAAAAATGGAAAAAGCACGAGTAATTAATGTCATTGATATTGAAAAAAGAGGCTATAAAGCTGTTCAATTAGGTTTTGGTAAAATAAAGAATTCTAAACTAAGCAAGTCAATGAAGGGTTATTTTTCAAAAAAAAATACTGAAGCTAAAAAGAAATTAAAAGAATTTAGGGTTGAAAACTTAGACAATTTAAAAGAAGGAAATGAGTTTGGCCTTGAAATCTTTAAAGATACGAAATTCGTCGACACAAAATCAAAAACTATTGGTAAAGGATTTGCTGGAGCTATGAAAAGACATAATTTTGGTGGTTTAAGAGCCACTCATGGTGTCTCAATATCTCACAGATCTCACGGATCAACTGGTCAAAGACAAGATCCAGGAAAAGTCTTTAAAGGAAAAAAAATGGCAGGTCATATGGGAGATAAATTGAGAACAATGCAAAATATTGAGATTATAAGAACTGATTTGGAAAATGAGTTACTTTACTTAAAAGGTTCTATTCCAGGTGCAAAAAATTCTGAAGTTTTAGTTAAAGAGTCTGTAAAAAATATAAAAAAATTAACAATTAGTGAGAAGATAAAAGCTGCAGAAGAAGCCAAAAAAACACCGGAGAAAAAGAAGAAATAATGAAATTAGATAAATTAAATTTAGATGGAAAAAAAAGCTCAATTGAAGTTTTAGATAAGATTTTTTCAGCAAAAATAAATCATAAACTTGTAAGTAGCGTATTATATAAAACAAATGCCAATTACAAAGGCAGACATGCTAAAACAAAACAACAAAATGAGGTAACTGGGCCAACATCTAAAATTTATGCTCAAAAAGGAACTGGTAATGCTAGACATGCTAGTAAAAAAGCACCTATATTTGTCGGTGGAGGTATTGCACATGGCCCTAAGGGACAATTGGCTTACAAAACTAGAAAATTGAATAAAAGTGAAAAAAAACAAAGTATTGCATCGTTGATTACTGAAAAAACACTTAATAAAAATTTATTAGTTTTAAATGATTTTGATAATGAAATTAAAAAAACAAAAGAAATGAGTTTAATTTTAAAAAAATTTGAAATTCTTAATTCATTAATAATTTTAGATAAAACCTCAAAAGAAAAAATTGAAAAATCAATAAGAAATATTCCAAATATCAAAGTTACAGATATCAATCATTTTAGTGCATTTGATATTATTAAGTTTAAAAAAATTGTTTTTACTGAAAGTTCAGTAAAAGAATTAGAAAAAAGGTACGCATAAAATGGAAAAAATACATTTATACGATAAAATCATATCACCGCTACTCACTGAAAAATCTACAAATTTGTCAGAACAAAACAAAATTGTTTTCAAGGTTCATAAAAATGCAAACAAAAAAAATTTAAAATCAAATATTGAAAAAATTTTTAAAGTTAATGTGACTAAGATCAATATTATAAATAAACAAAATAGGACAAAACTGACCAGGGGCAGAAAAGTAAAAGTTTCTGGATTTAAAAAAGCAATCATAACACTAAAAAAAGGTCAGACTATTGATCTAACTACAGGAATTTAATATGGCATTAAAAACTTTTAAACCTTACACAAAATCTACTCGAGGAACAATTCTTGTTGATAGATCTGGTTTATGGAAAGGCAAACCATTTAAAACTTTAGTTTCTCCTAAAAATGCGATGAAAGGAAGAAATAACAATGGTCATATAACTTCGATTAATAGAGCTGGTGGTCATAAAAAGATGTATAGGCATGTTGATTTTTACAGAAGAAAATTTGATGCCACTGCCACAGTTGAGAGAATTGAATATGATCCAAATAGATCTTGTTATATTATGTTAGTAAAATTTGAAGATAACACTCACGCTTACTATCTAGCTCCACAAAAAATAAAAGTCGGTGACAAAATTGAAAACGGTTCAAAAAAAGAGATAAAAATTGGTAATTGCATGCCTTTACAAGATATACCTGTCGGCATAGATATTCATAACGTTGAAATACAGCCAGGTGGAGGTGGTAAAATTGCAAGGTCAGCTGGTGCATCTGTTACTATTAGTGGTTTAGATGGCAACTACAGTCTGATAAAATTGGCTTCTGGTGAAGTAAGAAAAATTGACTCAAGATCTCTAGCGACGATTGGTGTTTTAAGTAATCCAGACCAGAAAAATATTAAAATAGGAAAGGCTGGTAGATCAAGATGGCTAGGAAGAAGACCACACACACGAGGAGTTGTTAAAAATCCTGTTGATCACCCACATGGAGGTGGAGAAGGAAAAAGCGCAGGCGGAAGACATCCAGTTTCTCCAAAAGGTCAATCAGCAAAAGGATTAAAAACTAGAGATAATAAAAGAACAGATAAATTTATTGTTAAGAGAAGAAATAAAAGAAAGGATACTAAATAATGGCTAGAGCGGTTTGGAAAGGTCCTTTTGTTGAAGAAAGTTTAATGAAAAAAGTAGATAAATACAAAACAGATCCTAAAAAAATTCCAATTAAAACTTGGTCAAGAAAATCCACGATTCTTCCAGATTTCGTTGGAGTAAGTTTTTTAATTTATAATGGAAAAAAATTTATACCAATAACAGTATCAGAGGATATGGTTGGACATAAATTAGGTGAATTTGCACCAACGAGAAGCTTTTTTGGGCATACTCCAGCAGATAAAAAAGCCAAACCCGCTGAAGCAGAGGCTAAAAAGTAATTTATGAGTAAAAAAAAGAAAACACAAAATAGTAAAGATAAACTTGTGCGATCAATAAATAATAATATTAGATCAAGTGTAAGGAAGCTTAATCCAATTCTAAGAGGAATTGTGGGAAAAAAAGTTGATGTTGCTATTAGAGATTTAGAATTTTCGGAGAAAAGAATAACAAGAGATATTAGAAAAACAATAAGCTCAGCTGTTGCAAACGCAGAAAACAACTTTCAATATGACATTGATAAATTAGTTGTAAAAGAAGCTTATTGTGGAAAGAAAATTACTATGAAAAGATTTAGACCAAGGGCTAAAGGAAGGGCAGCTCCAATACTTAAACCTTATTCAAGTGTAACAATTATATTATCTGAGATGAAAAAAACGGAGGGTCATGGGGCAAAAAGTTAATCCAGTTGGTTTTAGATTAGGTGTGAACAGAGGCTGGGACTCTGTCTGGTATGCTAAGAAAAAAGATTTTGGAAATTATCTTATCGAGGATTTTAAAATTAGAGAATACATTAAAAAAAATGTAATCAATTCTGGCGTATCAAAAGTTATGATCGAAAGAACATCAAATAAATGTTACGTAACTATATACACTTCCAGACCAGGATTCGTTATTGGAAAAAAAGGGAGTGATATTGATAAAATAAAGAATAATTTATCGAAATTTACGAAAAACGAAGTTAATTTAAATATAAAAGAAGTTAAAAAACCTGAGACAAATGCTTATTTAGTTGCAGAAAATATTGCTCAACAATTAGTAAAGAGAATTTCTTATAGACGTGCAATGAAAAGAGCGATGCAGTCGTGTCTAAGATTAGGCGCTAAGGGAATAAAAGTATCAATTAGTGGTAGATTGGGTGGAAATGAAATTGCACGAACAGAATGGCTAAGAGATGGTAGCATTCCATCTCACACATTGAGAGCAGATATTGACTATGCTGAAGCTGAGGCGTTAACTACATATGGCATAATTGGAATTAAAGTTTGGATTTATAAAGGTGAAGTTTTTGCAAAAGAATTTAGTCAGGAAACTAATAAAGTAATTACAAAAGAAGGTAAGGATTAAAATGCTACAACCGGTAAGAACAAAATGGAGAAAAGCACATAAAGGTAGAATTCATGGTAATGCTTCAAGAGCAAACTTTATAAATTACGGTGCTTACGCTCTTAAGGCTTTAACTCCTGATCGTGTGACTGGCAAACAAATTGAGGCTGCTAGAGTAGCATTGACGAGACATATGAAAAGACAAGGAAGAGTTTGGACGAGAGTATTTCCAAATATACCAGTCTCAAAAAAACCGATTGAAGTACGTATGGGAAAAGGAAAGGGTTCGCCAGAATATTATGCTTGCAGAGTAAAACCTGGAAGAATACTTTTTGAGGTTGATGGTGTGTCAGAACAAATTGCTAAGGAGGCTCTTTATAAAGCTTCTGCTAAGCTTCCAATAAAAACAAAAACGATTAAGAGATTTTTATAATATGAAAAAGCAAGAGATTAAAAAATTGACAAAAGATGAAGTTCTAAAGAATATTGATAAACTTAAAAAAGATTTATTTAATTTTAGATTTCAAAAAATAAATTCTCAGGTGACAAAC
>CACMXJ010000014.1 GCA_902617625.1 uncultured Pelagibacteraceae bacterium
TTATTGATTTGTTGAATCCATTAATTACAAACTATCTAAAAAAAGAGTCTATTCAAATATTACTGCAAAAAGATAAAATTATTTTTGGTGATGACAAGCTTGATATTACAAAAGAAATTTTAAAGATATTTGACGAAAAACATAGTAAAGTAAAATTTGAGTAATTATAATTTAGATGACTAAAGATAAATTGACAAAAAAAGATATAATTGAATTATTACCTCACAGGGAGCCAATGCTTCTTATTGATGAATTAATTGATATAAAACATCTTCACTCAGCGACTGCTATTATGAATGTTAGAAAAGACTCTTTTTACGTAGATGGACATTTTCCTGGAAATCCTGTTTTACCTGGCGTCTTGATTGTCGAAGCTTTTGGTCAAGCTGCTGCAGCTCTCACAGCTCATGGTATTGATAAAAAAGAATACGAAAATAAACTCGTTTTTTTAATGAGTGTTGAAAAAGCTAGATTTAGGAGTCCTGTTATTCCCGATTGTAAATTAGAATTAAAGATTGAGGCTATAAGATCTCATGGGAGAGTCTGGAAATATAAAGGTGAGGCTTTTGTAGAGGATAAAAAAATGTCTGATGCTCAATGGTCAGCTACAATTGTTGATAGGAAATAATTAGCAATAAATCTTGATAAGCATTTAAAATAAGTTTTGATATTAAACTTATTAATGGTGAACCCTTTTTTTAAAAATACTGGACCTTATGATATAAATTATTTGCTTAAAGCGATTAATTTAAAAATTGATGGTTTATCTGATGATAAAATTAAAGATATTAAAGACTTAAATTCATCACAAAAAAACGAAATAACTTTTTTTCACTCAAAAAAATACGTTGAATTCGCAAAAAATACAAAAGCTTCATATTGTATAACATCTAAAAATTTTAAATCATTTTTACCAAACTCTTGTAAAGTAATCATTTCTGATAAAGTTTTGTTGCATACCGCTCAAATTACAAAAATTTTTTATCCAGATTCTATTACTGATGATTTTGATAACTCTGTTAAAGATGTAAACGAAACTGAATTCAAAGATAAAGTTAAATTTGGAAAAAATGTTCTTATAGGTGAAAATGTAAAAATTGGTACAAATTGTTTAATTGGTCATAATTCAATCATAGAAAAAAATGTGAATATTGGAGATGATTGCTCTATAGGATCAAATGTAATTATCAGAAATTCATTAATTAAAAACAATGTTCACATATTAGATGGTTGTGTTATTGGAAAAAAAGGATTTGGTTTCTTCCCAAACAAGGACTTAAATTTTAGGTACCCTCAGATAGGTATTGTAATAATTGAAGATAATGTTGAAATAGGCTGCGGTTCTACAATAGATAGGGGTTCTCTTTCGAATACAATTATAGGAAAAAATACATATTTAGATAATCAAATACATATAGCTCACAACGTTAAAATTGGTGAGAATTGTATTATTGCTGGACAAGTAGGTTTTGCAGGAAGTTCGACTTTAGGTAACAATGTTATGATTGGAGGTCAGGCAGGTATTTCAGGTCATCTTAAGATTGGTAATAATGTGCAGATCGGTGGTGGTAGTGGAGTTATAAAGAATATCCCTGACAATTCTAAAGTGATGGGTTATCCAGCAAAAGATTTAAAAAATTTTATTAGAGAAAATAAATGATAGATAAAACAGCTATAATAAATAAAAATGCGAAAATTCATACGAGTGTTAAGATCGGGCCATATACTATCATAGGTCCTAATGTAGAAATTGAGGAGAATACAGAAGTTCAATCACATGTAAGCATTACAGGAAATACTAAAATTGGAAAAGGAAATAAGATTTATCCATTCGTCTCAATTAACGATCCTCAAGACTTAAAATATAATGGTGAAGAAACAAGTTTAGTTATTGGGGATAATAATAGAATAAGAGAATATGTAACAATAAATCCTGGAACAATTGGTGGCGGAGGTAAGACCATAATTGGAAATAATTGTTTATTTATGATTTCATCTCACATAGCTCATGATTGTCATGTTGGTAACAATGTCATTATAGCAAACAATGTTCCTTTAGGAGGTCACGCTATTATTGAAGATAATGTAGTCATAGGTGGAAATTCAGCTGTTCAACAGTTTACAAGAATTGGTAAAATGGCAATGATTGGAGGAATGACTGGAGTGCTACACGATGTTATTCCCTATGGATTATCAACAGGAAATAGAAATTCATTACAAGGATTAAATCTAATAGGTTTGAGAAGAGCTAAATTTGAAAATAAGGATATCTTAGAATTAAGTGAAGCGTATAAGGAAATTTTTGCTACTAATAATATTAATGAAAATATAAGTAAATTAAATGGCACATATCAGGAAAATCCATTAGTTAAAGAAGTAATAGAATTTATTACAAAGGATAAAAAAAGGTCTATTTGCACCCCATTTTCGTAAAATGATAGGATTAATTTTTGGTGATACAGATTTTCCAAATATAATACTTAAGACAATCAAAAGAAGAAAAATAAAGTACATAATAATAGATTTATCTAAGTCCAAGAAATTTAAAAAAAATAGTAAATCTTATTCAGTTTCTATAGGTCAATTTGGTAAAATAATTAATATACTAAAGGAAAACAGCTGTAAAAAAGTCTTATTTGCTGGAAAAGTTAACAAACCAAACTTTTCTAAGTTAAAACTAGATTTTAAAGGGATTTATTATATTCCAAGAATTATTAAAGCATCGAAGCTTGGTGATGCTGCAATTTTGAAAGAAATTATAAAGATATTAGCTCAAAATAATATAAAAACAGAGAATTCTCTTAAATTTAATCCAGAGCTTACACTTAAAAAGGGGAATTATTCAAAGATCAAGCCAAACAATGCTGATCAATTAGATATTAAGAAGGCTATTAAAACGCTAAATAATTTAAAAGAATATAATTACAGCCAAGCTGTAGTAGTCAGAAATAAAAAAGTAATTTCAATAGAGTCAAAAGGTGGAACTAAAAAAATGCTTGAAAAAAGTAAAAGTAAAAAATTTCGAAACCATGGTGTTTTAGTTAAGTTTCCGAAAAAGAAACAGGATCTTAGGGTTGATTTACCTACCATTGGTTTAAAAACGTTAAAACAAAGTAAGACAGCTGGATTAAAAGGCATTGTGGTAAAAGGTAATCAACATGTATTTTTAGATAAAAATAAATGTATTAGTTTTGCTAATAAAAATAAGATGTTTATCTCAGTTAAATGAAAAAAATTTTTATATTAACAGGTGAACCTTCAGGAGATAAATTAGCATCAACCGTAATAGATAAACTTCAAAAAAATCATTCTGACATAGAATATTTAAGTGTTGGAGGATCTCATTTAAATAAACTTGGGGTTAAATCAATATATGATCTTAAAGAGGTAACTTATATTGGATTTACGAGCGTTATCTTAAATTTGTTTAAAATCAGAAACAAAATAAATGAAACTGTAAAAAAGATAATTGAATTTAATCCCGATATTCTATTTAGTGTAGATAGTCCAGATTTTACTTTAAGAGTTGCTGAAAAAGTAAAAAGTATCAATCCTAATATTAAAACAATACATTATGTTGCACCACAAGTATGGGTATGGAGAGAGGGTAGGGTTAAGAATTTTAAAAAGTTTTTAGACCATGTTTTATTATTATTTAATTTTGAAAAAAAATATTTTGATAAAGAAAATATTAAGAATACTTTTGTTGGTCATCCTTTACTTGAAAATAAAAAAAATGTTAAAACAAATTTATCAAATATAATTAATGAAAATAAAAAAATTATATCTTTATTTGCTGGAAGTCGAACATCTGAAACAAACATTCTTTTACCAATCTTAATAGATTTTATTAAATTAATGAATAAAAAATTTAATGAATATAATTTTATTTTTCATGCGACTGATCAAAATAAAGATTTGATAAAAGATGAGATTAAAAAATCAAATTTTGATAATGTTGATGTGATATCAGAAGAAAACATAAAATCACAAATTTTATCAAACTCAATATTTGCTGTGGCAAAATCTGGAACTGTTTCTCTTGAAATCTGCAATGCAAAAGTTCCGTCTATCGTAATTTATAAAATGAATTTTATTAATTTTTTTATTGTAAAATTTTTAGTTAAGACAAAATTTGCAAATATAATTAATATAATTAACCAAAAAGAAATAATTCCAGAATTAATTCAAAAAGAATGTAATTCAAAAGAAATTTTTAGATCTGTAGTATATTTTTTAAAAAACCCTGAACTTATGAAAAAACAAACTCTTGATGTGGATAAGACTTTAAATGAGATCAAATCTAAAACTTCTTCATCATCAGAAGCCACAGAGATAGTTTCAAGCTATCTTAGCTCTTAGTCGTTTTTGAACTTCCTCTTTTCCTAATGATAAAATTATATCATAAATACCAGGTCCGAACTTCGAGCCTGTTAAAGCAATCCTTAATGGTTGTCCAACTCCCTTAAAATTTGTGTCATGAGATTTTATAAGCTCATTTACTATTGGTTCTAAAATTTCTCGAGAAGGCTGATCTATTTTTTCAAGTCGATCATTAAAGTCAGAAATTACTTTTCTTGCTTTATCATCAATTAATTTAAGATCATCCTTATTAAAATCAACCTTATCTTTTATAATATATTGACCATTATTAAATATATCCTCTAAAGTTTTTGCTTTATTTTTCAAGAAAGTAAGAGATTTTTTAATCTTATCTTTTTTATCTGATTGAATTTCACTTTTATATAATTTGCAATATTCAGTTAATTGAGTGAATAAATCATTTTCATTAATATTCTTAATATAATGTTCGTTCATTGATAAAATTCTACTCATATCAAGTTTAGAGGGAGATTTTCCGATACCTTCTAAATTAAAAAATTTTATGCTTTCCTCCAATGTAAATATTTCTTTATCTTTGTAAGACCAGCCTAGTCTTAAAAGGTAATTTCGAAGGGCATCTGGCATTATGCCTATTTTGGAATAATCATCTAATGTAGACGCCTGATCTCGTTTTGATAGTTTCTTACCTTCTATTGTATGTATCAATGGTATGTGAGCAAATGATGGTAATTCCCATTTCATAGCTTGATAAATTTGTATTTGTTTGAAGGTGTTTATTTTATGATCGTCACCTCTAATAATATGTGTCATGTTCATTTGGTGATCGTCCACGGATGCTGATAAATTATATGTAGGAGTCCCATCATTTCTCAAGATTATAAAGTCTTCTATTGTATTATTGTCAATCTCAACATCACCTTGAACTAAGTCTTTCAATATTGATGTTCCATCAATCTTACTTTTAAATCTAATAACAGGTTTAATATCTTTAGGTGCATCAGATTCTTTTTTATCTCTCCATTTTCTATCGTAAATATAAGGAATCTTTTTTTGTCTAGCTCTTTTTTTTTGTTCTTCTATTTCTTCACTTGAACAATAACATTTATATGCATTACCATTTTTAAGTAGCTCATTTGCAACTTTTATGTGATCGTCTACTTTTTTTGATTGAATATATTCTTCTCCATCATAGTTGATACCGATCCATTTAAGCGATTGTATTATTTGATCTCTGAATTCATCTTTAGATCTTTCTTTATCTGTATCTTCCACCCTTAAATAAAATTTACCATTGTGATTTTTGGAGTATAACCAATTAAATAAAGCTGTTCTAACACCACCAATATGCAATGCACCAGTAGGTGAGGGAGCAAATCTAGTTGCTACTTTTTTCATTAAAATGGTTTAGACTATTTTTTTAGAAGTTTCTATATAAAGATACTAATACACCCTGAACTTTTACTCTATCAGGACCAAATATTTTAGTTTCGTAATTTTTATTGGCACTTTCAAGCGCAACAACTTTACCTTTTCTTCTAATTCTTTTTAACATTGCTTCATGTTCATCAATTAGAGCAACAACAATTTTTCCATTATCAGCTGTATCTGTTCTTTTAATAATTACTGTATCGCCTTCGTGAATTCCAGCTTCAATCATTGAGTCCCCTTGAACTTTCAAACCGAAATAATCTCCATTTTTCTCTAAATTGCTTGGCAAAGGTATTCTTGAAACCTCATTTTGAATAGCTTCAACAGGTGTCCCCGCAGCAATTTTTCCTAAAACTGGCACCTCAGCATCATCTGAGGATAAATTTTCCTCATCTAAACCACCTTTGATCACGCTTGGTGAAAAACTATTATAAATATCATTTGCAGAAGCCGTTTCTGGCAATTTAATTACTTCTAAAGCTCTAGCTTTATGAGCAAGTCTTTTAATAAAACCTCTTTCCTCTAAAGCACTTATAAGTCTATGAATTCCAGACTTAGATTTAAGGTTTAAAGAAGCTTTCATTTCCTCATAAGATGGAGAAACACCAGAGCTTCTCAACTTCTTGTTGATAAATAAAAGTAGGTTTTTTTGTTTTTTTGTTAGCATAAGAACAAATATCGTACAAAATCTGTTCTACAAAAGTTCTCTTCAATTCACAATAGTAAAAAAGTCAATAAAATAGAGAACTATTTGATTAAATAACGGTGAAAATGGAATTATTTTTCAAATTTTTCAAAAGTGATTCACCAATTAGAAAAGTTTTAATAGAGGTTTTATTTGAGAGTTCTAATAGTTCTTCCTTTGATTTTATTCCACTCTCAGAAATTAAAGGACCTTTATGATTAACCAAAACATCATGAATATCAAAAGTTGTATTTATATCAGTTTTAAGAGTTTTTAAGTTCCTATTATTGATTCCAATTAATGATTCTTTAAACTTTAAAGCTTGTTTTGCTTCCTCAACTGTATGCACTTCAACTATCACAGACATATTTAATTTAAGTGCTTCTTCATATAACTCATTCGCAAGGCCTTCACTTACACCAGCTAATATAATTAATATTGCATCTGCTCCATGACTTTTTGCTAATGGAATTTGAAATTTATCTACAAAAAAGTCCTTACAAAGAATTGGTAAATTAATATTTTGTTTAATTTGATTTATATGTTTTAAATCTCCTAAAAAAAAATCTTCCTCAGTCAAAACCGATAAACAAGTAGCATTATTATCATGATATATACTAGCTATTTTAACAGGGTCATAATCATCTATGATTACACCTGCAGAAGGACTTGCTTTTTTGATCTCAGCAATAATAGAAAATTTATTTTCTTTAATATTTTTTTCAATATTTTCTTTAAAATTAATAAAAGTTTTATTTTTCTCTATTAATTCATTTAATGAATCTATTGAAATACTTTTTTTAGAATCCTCAATTTTTTCTATTTTCTTTTTAATTATTTTTTCAAGAACATTTTCAGGCATTTTGAATTGTTTCCAAATGTTTGATAACTTTATTAGATAAAATATGCTCTCTTGCGTTTTTATACGCTTCTGTAAATTCTTTATGGTTTTCATTTACAATTAATCCAGCTGCAGCATTTAGACATACTGCTTTGGAAAAATCATTATCCTCACCTTTAAATATGTTAATCATTTTTTCTGCATTGTATTTTGCGTCATCTCCAACAAGATTTTCAAATTTATCTGCATTAATCTTTAATTCTTTTGGATCAATAACAATTTCAGAAATCTTATTATCTTTTAATTGAATAACATTTGTTTTAGCATACGGCGAAATTTCATCTAAGCCATCCTCGCTATTTATAATCCATGCGAATTTTATGTCTAAGTTATTTAAAGCATTTGCAAATATTCTTAAAAGT
The DNA here is from genome assembly GCA_902617625.1 of uncultured Pelagibacteraceae bacterium. GTDB lineage: Bacteria > Pseudomonadota > Alphaproteobacteria > Pelagibacterales > Pelagibacteraceae > Pelagibacter. The sequence continues at coordinate 7,721 of CACMXJ010000014.1, forward strand.
TTTTTATCAAAGACACCAACTACCTGTCTTTTTACTAAAGCAGGGCTACTTAACGGTCCGATCATATTAAATATTGTTCTCTTTCCAATTTTTTTTCTCGTTGGACCAACAAACCTCATAGCACTATGATAATTAGGAGCAAACATGAAACCAAAATTATTTTTATTTATTTGATCTTCGATTTCTTTTGGTTCCAGATTTATTTTTATTTTCAAAGCCTCTAAGACATCACCTGATCCACACTTAGATGATACAGCTTTATTCCCATGTTTAGCCACTTTAACATTCATACTTGCAAGTAATAGTGCAGATGCTGTAGATATATTAAGTGTATTCATTCCATCTCCACCAGTGCCACATGTATCAACACAATCTTCTACATTTACTCTTTTAGACTTATTTCTAAGCACAAAGACACCACCCGCTATTTCACCTGAAGACTCACCTTTAGCAGATAAAAGTGTCAAAAAATCAAATATCTCCTGTTCATTTACTTTACCGTCCATTAATAACTCAAAAGCTGCCTTGCTTTCTTCAAAAGTTAAATCTTTTTTATTTTTAATTTTGTCTATAAATTGTTTCATTGATTTTAAATTTTAATAAAATTTTTTAAAATTTTAATACCTAATTTTGTTTTAATACTTTCAGGGTGAAATTGCACTCCATGAACATCATATTTTTTATGTTGAACACCCATAACCAAACCATCTTTACTCTCAGCCGTGATTTCAAGATGTTTTGATAGTGATTTTTTGTCAATAATTAAGCTGTGATACCGTGTTGCCTCAAATGATTTTGGAAGATTTTTTAAAATTCCTACTTTTTTTGAGATAATTCTACTTGTTTTACCATGCATTAGTTTTTTAGCTTGGACAATTTTAGAGCCAAATACCTGTCCTATAATTTGATGACCAAGACAAACCCCAAGTATTGGAATCTTTTTATACAAAGATTTAACTATTTTTAAACAATTACCTGATTGATTAGGGTTGCCTGGGCCTGGTGAGATTACAATTTTATTATATTTCCTTTTTAATATTTGATTAGATGTGATCTGATCATTTCTTACTACATCCACTTTAATTTTTAATGATGATAAGTAATGATAAAGATTAAAAGTGAAACTATCGTAATTATCTATAAGAATTAATTTTTTCATTTTAAAGCATTAATTAAAGCTTTTGCTTTATTTACGGTTTCTTCATACTCTTTTAAAGGTTTGCTATCAGCAACAATTCCAGCGCCAGCTTGAACATAGAATTTATCTTTTTTTGCCACAGCCGTTCTTAAAGCTATGCATGTATCAAATTCACCATTTGCTGAAAAATAGCCGATACCACCCGCATAAACTTTTCTCTTAGTTGTTTCTAATTCATCAATTATTTCCATAGCTCTAATTTTTGGTGCTCCAGAAACAGTTCCTGCTGGGAAACCAGCAAGAAGTGATTTAAACTTTGAAAATTTCTTATTATATTCACCGATAACGTTTGATACTATATGCATTACATGAGAATATCTCTCAATAATAAAGCTCTCAGTTACTTTTACCGTATTTATCTTTGAAACTTTACCAGCATCATTTCTCCCTAAATCTAATAACATTAAGTGCTCTGAAAGTTCCTTCTTATCATTAAGAAGATCTTTTTCATAAAAACGATCCTCCCTCAATGTTTTACCTCTTGGTCTCGTTCCAGCTATTGGTCTTACAGTAATTTTATTATCTCTTAGTCTCACTAAAATTTCTGGACTCGCACCAATAATTTGGAAGTCATTGAAATTAAAAAAAAACATAAAAGGTGATGGGTTAGTCACTCTAAGTTTTTTATAAATATCAATCGGTTTTTTTGTTAATTTAGCTTCAAATCTTTGACTTAAAACTACCTGGAATATATCTCCTATTTTTATATATTTTTTGGCTGTATTGATCATTTGCAAGAATCTATTTTTAGAAGTATTAGATTTGACTTTTATATTTTTTGATTTTAATGGAGTCTTATTATCTATATTCTTAATTGATGATTGAATAAGTAATCTAAAAAGATCTGATTTTATCTCATCAAATTTTTTTTGATAATCTTTGATTTTTTCGTCTTTATAGATATTCCTAATATAGAAAATCTCTTTTTTTAAATTATCGTGAATAATAAGTGTTCTTGGTCTCAGAAGTCTTACATCAGGTATATTTAGATCATCCTTACAATTATTAGGGATTTTCTCTATATATCTTATAGAGTCATATGAGAAATATCCTGAAATTAAAGAGCACAGTTTTGGTAAATTTTTGGGAGTTTCAAATTTAAATTCTTCAATAATTTTCTCAATCAAGTTTTCAGGTTTATCTTTAAGCTTAATTTTCTTTTCATTTTGAATTAAATAAGAAATTTTATTTTTGAATTCCCATATCTTGTCAGGATTTTTGCCAAATATAGTGTATCTTCCTTTGATTTTTCCTTTCTCTACCGACTCAAATATAAAGCTATTTTTTTCAATTAAAAAATTATCTATTAAATTTAAAATCTCTTCATCTTCTTGAATTTTTTTTGAAGTATATATAATTTGATTTTTATTGCTTCTATGTCGAAACTTAAAATCTTTGAAGCTTCGATTTATGTTCATTGAAAGAAATTTTTAACTCGTTCTATTGTTTTTTGATTCAAATTAACATCATATCTGCTGTTAAGATATAGATCATATGATTTTAACATATTATTTTTTAGATTTGAATTTTGTTTATTCATATATTCATTTATCTTATCGTCATTTTCCATTGTCTGATTTTGAAAGTTGTTTATTTTAGCTAAATAAATATTGCTCATCTCATCATTTATAAGAGTAAAAGAATTTATGGGTAACGAGTAAAGAAGTTCAACAGCTTTAATATCAAATTTTTTGTTATCTTTGATAGAATTTAATAATAAATTTTCGATTTTCTTATTTCCCATCTTTAAAAAACTTTCATTGTTGAAATTTTTTTCATCAATTTTTTTTATTAAATTCTTGTTATATTCATACTTATTTTTTTCAAACATAAGTCCCAAGATCTCTCCTCTGAGGACAGGATCATTTACGTTAGGAGAACGTTGTTCTGACTTAATTATTTTGTAAAGAATATAATCATCTTTAAATTCAATGATATCAAATTCATTATTTCTAGCTTCAAATATCTTTTTTTCTATTTCGCTTTTATCATAAGTAAATCTGAAATCTTTGATTTTCTTAGACTTTAAATTAAAGTTCGTAACGATGTTTTCAAAAGGAAGTTCATTCGAGATATCAATTTCTATTTGGTCAATTTTATCAAAAAAAGTCTGATTAAATTCATCTACACCAACTAAATTTTTGGGATTTATTATGGAATAATCAAAATCAATATATTCTACTTTTAAGTCACTCTTATTTTCATCTAGAAATTTTTTTATATCGTTATCTGTAAAACTATCTTTCTTTTTATAAAATTGATTTAAATTTATATAATCTATCTCTAATTTTCTATTTTCATCCTGATAGAGTTTTTTTACTAAAAATTTTGGAGAAACAGTTCCAGCACCCACAAAGCTGAACAAGTTTTTTTGTAATTCACGATTTTTTAATCGTAATTCAAACTGAGGTGCAGATTGATTATTTTCAAGTAAAAATTTTTCGTATTTAAGTCTTTGAAATCGTCCTTGTTCGTCTAAAAAATTTTTATTTTTTTTTATCATTTTGAGTAGTGTTTCTTTTGAAATAATTAAATTGTATTCCTCAATTTCTAAATCTAAAATTTTTGTCGAAATTAATCCGGATAATAATTCTTCAATAATATTATCATTTAAATTTTCTCTTATTGTATCCTGAGGAATTCCAGAATTATTTAAGTAATCAATAAATTCTTCTGTAGAAATATTAGTCTCATTTATTTTTACAATTGAATTTGTATTTCCGCTACTGAACATGCTCCCCATACCCCAAAATACAAATGGAATAATCATTATAAAAACTAATATTCCAGCGAACTTTGTTTTGGCAAAATTTCTAAATGTACCTATCATACTATATAAATTTATTGATCTATAAAAAGCAAACCTATAGATTAAATTTTAGTATAAGACAAATAAATATATGTATTTTATTGCTAATTGGAAAATGTTCGGTGGATTGAGTACATTGAATTCACTAAAAAAAGTAATCAAATTTCTAAAAATTTTTAAAAAATCAAAAAAAATTAAAATTATTTATTGCCCGCCCAATACATTAATCTGTTCAATGTCTAAAAAAGTTATAAATTCTAAAATTCAAGTTGGTGCTCAGAATTGTCATGAAAGCCCTACTTATGGCGCTTCAACTGGTTCCATAAATCCTACGATGCTAAAAAATGTTGGGGCCAAATATGTTATTTTAGGTCATTCAGAAAACCGTGAATCTGGTGAAACGGATAAATTAATTAATGCCAAAATTAAAGCAGCAACTCAAGCAGGTTTAAAGGTCATTTTTTGTATAGGTGAAACCTTAGGTCAAAAACGAAAAAAAATTACTAAAAAAATTTTATCTAAACAGATTATTGTAGGTTTACAAAAAATTAAGAAAAGAAAAAATGTTGTAATTGCTTATGAACCTGTGTGGTCAATTGGGACAGGTCTAATTCCTAAAGCAGATGACTTATTTAACACTATTAATTTTATAAAAAAAAAAGTTAGAAATATCAAAGTTTTATATGGAGGTTCGGTAAATCCAAAAAATATAAATAAATTAAAGTTAATAAAAAATATTGATGGATTTCTAATTGGAGGTGCCTCTCAAGATCCCAAAAAATTCATTGATATAATCAAAAAAACGTATAATTAACCTGCATGGAAAATATATTGTTAGTACTGAATATCATTCTTGCATTAATTTTAGTTTTATTAGTTTTAATGCAAAAATCTGAGGGAGGAGCACTTGGAATTGGAGTTTCCCAGGAAAATATGATGTTTTCAAAGACAGCAGGAAATTTTATGACAAAAGCAACTGGTGTTGTTGCAACTTTGTTTATCATTTGTAGTTTAGCTCTAACGATAGTATCTAGGGGTGATTTGACACCATCTAGCTCAGTTTTAGATCAAGTCGAAGAGGACACACCCTCAATTCCAGAAAATAATAATTAATACTTTTAATTTACTTTTTTATTAGCTATAACATACTTCCATGGCGCGATATATATTTGTCACTGGCGGCGTGGTATCATCATTAGGAAAAGGTCTTTCATCAGCTTCACTAGCCTATTTGTTAAAATCACAGGGTTACAAAGTTAGGTTAAGAAAAATGGATCCGTACTTGAATGTAGATCCTGGAACAATGAGTCCATTTCAACATGGAGAAGTTTTCGTCACCGATGATGGTGCTGAAACTGATCTAGATCTAGGTCATTATGAGAGATTTACAAATATTTCATCTAAACAGTCAGATAACATCACAACTGGTCGTATTTATAGTGATGTTATTAAAAAAGAAAGAAAGGGAGGATATCTTGGAAAAACTGTTCAAGTTATACCTCATATCACAAACCGAATAAAAGAATTTATAAAAAAAGATATTACAAATGAAGATTTTGTAATATGTGAAATTGGTGGAACAGTTGGAGATATTGAAAGTTTACCATTTGTTGAAGCTATAAGACAATTTTCAAATGAATATGGTAAATCAAAAACATTATTTATTCATTTAACTTTTGTTCCGTTTTTGAAATCATCTGATGAAATAAAGACCAAACCTACTCAACATTCAGTAAAAGAATTAAGAAGTATAGGTGTTCAACCAGATATTATTATTTGTAGATCTCAACAATCTATACCATTAGACCAAAGAAAAAAAATATCATTATTTTGTAATGTTCCAATTGAAAACGTTATCGAAACGGTAGATGTAAGAACCATTTATGAGGCACCAATTAGTTTTTATAATCAAAAACTTGATAAACAAGTTTTAAAATTCTTTAAACTTAAACCAAAAAAAAGAGCTAACCTAAACCCATGGAAAAAAATAACTAAAATTGTTTTAAATACAAAAAAATCAGTAAATATTGCGATAATTGGAAAATATGTAAATTTAAAAGATGCTTACAAATCTCTAGATGAAGCCTTAGTTCATGGTGGAATTGCAAACAATGTAAAAGTAAATCTTATAAGAATAGAGTCTGATAATTTAAAAAATAGTGAAATCAAAACAAAACTCAAAAATGTTTCTGGATTATTGATACCAGGGGGTTTTGGTAAAAGAGGAACAGAGGGAAAAATTTCAGCAATTAAATATGCTAGAGAAAAAAAGATACCATTTCTTGGTATTTGTTTTGGAATGCAAATGGCTATAGTCGAATTTGCGCGAAATAAACTAAAAATTAAAAATGCTGGGTCAAGTGAATTAGATAAAAAATGCTATCCAGTAATTGGTTTAATCAATGAATGGGATAAAAATGGAAAAATTATTAAAGGCACAGATAAAAATTTAGGTGGAACAATGAGATTAGGATTATATGAGGCCAAATTAAGAAATAATTCTGCCATAAATAAAATATATAAATCTAAAAATATAATAGAAAGACATAGACATAGATATGAAGTTAATAATAGCCTTAAAGCTGAATTTGAAAACAAAGGATTAATTTTTTCAGGAATGTCACCAGATAATAAATTACCAGAAATAATAGAGCTTAAAAATCATCCATGGTTTATAGGTGTTCAATTTCATCCAGAATTTAAATCTAGACCTTTGGCCCCTCATCCTTTATTCTCTTCATTCATTCAGGCATCAAAAAACCATAAATGAGTAATATAAAGGTAAATTGTAATAAAATAGAGATCTCTAACGATAATAAAATATGTATTATTGCAGGCCCATGTCAGCTTGAGACTGAGCAACATGCGATGGATATGGCAGGAAAAATACAAGATATTACCAAGAAATTTGGTGTAGGATTTATTTATAAAACTTCATTTGATAAAGCGAATAGAACAAGTCTTAAAGGCAAAAGAGGAGCTGGATTAGATACTTCCCTTCCAATTTTTGATAAAATAAAAAAAGAACTCAATGTCCCAATTTTAACAGACATACATAATATCGAGCAATGTTCAATTGTTGCAGAACATGTAGACGTTTTACAAATACCTGCTTTTTTATGTCGCCAAACCGATCTTTTAGTAGCTGCAGCTAAAACAAATAAAATCATTAACGTTAAAAAAGGTCAATTCTTAGCACCATGGGATATGGTCAATGTAACAAAAAAAATTTCAGACTCCGGTAATAAAAATATTCTAGTCACTGAAAGAGGTGCTAGTTTTGGTTACAATACTTTAGTCTCAGATATGAGAGCATTACCCATCATGGCAAAAAATGGTTACCCAGTAATTTTTGATGCAACCCATTCAGTTCAACAGCCAGGTGGTCTTGGTGAAAAAAGTGGTGGACAGAGAGAGTTTGTAGAACATTTAGCAAGAGCAGCTGTTGCAGTAGGGGTAGCAGGAGTTTTCATTGAAACACATCAAGATCCTGATAACGCTCCCTCTGATGGTCCAAATATGGTTCCTTTAGATAAATTAGAAAGTCTACTAAAACAATTAACTGATATAGATAGTTTAATTAAAAATAAGTGAGTAAAATTACAAAAGTAAAAGCCCGACAAGTTTTTGACAGTAGAGGTAATCCAACAATCGAAGCTGAAGTTTTTACAAAAAACAAAAGTGCAATAGCAATTTGTCCCTCAGGAGCATCAACAGGAACTTATGAGGCTTTTGAAAAAAGGGATAAAAATAATAAAAGATATTTAGGAAAAAGTGTTCTTAATGCAATTAGTTTGGTTAATTCTAAGGTTTCAAAAAAACTTAAAGGACAAAATATTCATGATCAAGAAAGAATAGATGCTTTAATGATTAACCTAGATGGTACAAGACAAAAAACAAAACTAGGAGCAAATTCAATATTAGCTGTGTCTATGGCTGTAAAAAAACTTTCAGCAAAAATTAGAAAAAAACCATTATATAAAACTTTTTTAATTAAAAATAATTTTAGATTACCTTTTCCACTTATGAATATAATTAATGGTGGAGCACATGCTAATAATGGTTTGAGAATTCAAGAATTTATGATCAGGCCAGATCGCGCAAAAAATTTCAATGATGCAATGAGGATTTGTTTTTTAGTGATTAAAAATTTAAGTAAAATTATAAAAAATAAAGGACTTTCAACATCTGTTGGAGATGAAGGTGGATTTGCACCAATGATTAGTAATAACAATCAGGCTTTAGATTTAATTGTTTCAGCTATTAGAAAGTCAGGATTTGTTAACGGTAAAGATGTTTCAATTTGTTTAGATGTAGCTGCAAATGAATTATATAAAAGAAACAAGTATTCTATTCATTCTAAAAGCTATATTTCTGTAGAAAAATCTATTCAAGAATATAAAAAAATAATTAAGAAATATAAGATTAAATCAATCGAAGATCCATTTGCCGAAAATGATTGGATATCATGGAATAAGTTAATGAAATCAATTAAAAAAGTTCAGATTGTAGGTGATGATCTTTATGTCACTAATCTTGAACGACTTAAAAAAGGTTTTTTAAATTTATCATCAAACGCAATTTTAATTAAATTAAATCAAATCGGTACAGTTTCAGAGACCTTAGATGTAATTCGTTTTGCTCAAATTATAGGGTTTCAAACAATCATTTCTCATAGATCTGGAGATAGTGAAGATACATTTATTGCAGATCTTGCTGTGGGCACTAATTCTAATCAAATAAAAACAGGATCTTTAGCAAGATCAGAAAGAGTTGCTAAATATAATCAATTATTACGGATAGAAGAAGAACTTGGAAAAAAAGCTAGAATGAATAAGATTCATTAATGCTTCAAAGATTAAAAAAAAATTATTTTTTATTAATATCAATTTTTTTAATCATATATTTTTTCTTTAATCTTATATCAGGTGAAAGGGGGTTAATTTCTTATCATGAAAAAAAACAAATCTTAAATGATCTAAAAACTAAGGAATTATCGCTGATAAATCAAATTAATGACTTGGATTTCAAGAATTCATTATTAAGTGACAATCTTGATCTTGATTATATTGAAACATTAATTAGAGAAAGGTTCTTATTTGGAAAAAAAAACGAAAAAATTTATATTATAAAGAAAAATGACACAAAAAATTAAACCCAGGCACCCTGAAAAAGTAAAAAATCCAATTAATCCAATTAAGAAAAAACCTGATTGGATCAGATCTAAACTCAATAATAGTAAAGAATTTTTTTTAACAAAAACAATTGTAAATAAAAATAATCTTGTAACAGTTTGTCAGGAAGCGAATTGTCCAAATATAACTGAGTGTTGGAGTAAAAGACACGCAACGTTTATGATAATGGGTGATACATGTACAAGGGCATGTGCTTTTTGTGATGTAAAAACTGGTAAACCAGAAAAATTAGATAAGTTAGAACCAATAAAAATATCTCAAGCTGTTAAAAAATTAGATTTAAAACATGTTGTAATTACTTCAGTCGATAGAGATGATTTAGATGATGGTGGTTCCAATCATTTTTATGAGGTTATAAACCAAACAAGAAAAACCAATCCTAATACAACTATTGAAGTTTTAACTCCCGATTTTTTAAGAAAAGGTGAGGCTTATAAAAAAGTACTAGAGGCTAATCCAGATGTTTTTAATCACAATATTGAAACTGTGCCTAGTCTTTATTTAAAAGTAAGACCAGGTTCAAGATATTTTGCATCTCTTGAACTTTTAAAAAATGCAAAAAAAATGAACAAGAAGATTTTTACTAAATCAGGAATAATGGTTGGTTTAGGTGAGACCAGAGATGAAATTTTACAAGTAATGGATGACTTAAAATCTGCTGAAGTAGATTTTTTAACAATTGGACAGTATTTACAACCATCAGTAAAACATTTTCCATTAGATAGATATTATAAACCTGAAGAGTTTAAAGAACTGGGTGACATTGCAAAAGCAAAAGGTTTTTTATTAGTCTCCTCATCTCCTTTAACAAGATCCTCATATCATGCAGATGAAGACTTCGCTAGGCTTCAACAAAATAGACTAAAAAGTCATTAATGCCAAAAGCATCAGTTAAGCGATTAATTGAATGTAAAAAAAAAGATTTAATTGATTTGGTTTTGGATATTGAAAAATATCCAGAATTTGTTCCATTTTGTTTCGGTGCTAAAATATATGAAAATAAAAGCGAAGGTGATTTAACAAAAATAATTGCAGATTTAACAATAGGTAAAGGACCATTTAAAGATACTTATAAAAGTGATGTAGTTTTTAATAGGAAGGAAGACACAATATTTGTTAAGAATATAGAGGGACCCTTAAACCATTTATCTAATAATTGGATTTTTGTTGATAAAGATAATGGAATAACTGAAGTAACTTTTGATATTGATTTTGAAATCAAAAATAAATTTTTAAACTCTTTAATGATAGTATCTTTTCAATTTGGATTAGAGAAAATAGCTGATGCATTTCAAAAAAGGGCAGAGCAGCTATTTAGTAGCTCTAAGAACTAGATTTAATGCTTTTTTTACAGTAGCTTTTTGAATTAAGGATCTTTTTTTGCTTTTGAATAAACACCTAGTTATCTCTATTTTATTTCCTTTTTTGACACCAATATAAACTAAGCCAACAGGTTTTTTTTTGGTACCACCTTTTGGCCCTGCAATACCTGTAATTGAAACATTAATACTGGCTTTAGAAATTTTAGATAAATTATTTACCATTGCATAACAACATTCATAGCTGACAGCACCATATTTTTTAATAATACTTTTATTTACTTTTAAAATCTTAATTTTTGCTTGATTAGAGTAGGTTACCAAACCTAAATTAAATATTTTTGATGAACCACTAATTGAAGTGATTGTGCTAGCAAATAATCCACCTGTGCAGGATTCTGCAATTGATAGTTTTATCTTTTTTCTAATAAATAACCTGATTAATGATTTCATTATACAAAATAACTATTTAAAACCATAAAACAAATTAAAGATAAAACAACATAAAATCCAGCTATCACATCATCCATAATTACACCAAAACTATTTTTAAATTTTTTATCAAAAAAATTTACAGGAAATGGTTTTGCAATATCAAAAAATCTGAATAATACAAAACAAATACCATAAAAAATTAATGCTTCATTTGATGATTTTTCGGTGCCATGTGAAATTTCATAAAGATAAATTGGTATTGATTGACCAATAAATTCATCAATAATTACTTCTTTGGGATCTTTATTTTCATTATCTTTTATATGATTTGCTACAGCTAAAAAAGATAAAATGAAAATAATAATCAAAAATATTAATATCAAGTTTGAGGATAAATTAAATATGTGAAAAAAAAGATAAAGAATAATAACTGTAGCTAAAGATCCAAAAGTTCCAGGAATTTTTGGAACTTTCCCCAAACCAAACATTGTAACAAACAAAGTATTGATAGTTTTAATCATATTTTGTTATCGAGATTATAACTTCACATGCAATAGCTTTTTCTTTTCCAATTAAACCAAGTTTTTCAACTGTTTTACCTTTTAAATTTATTAAATCTTTATTCAACATCATCAGTTGAGAGATAGAGCTAATTATTTGATTTCTGTATTTTGATACTTTAGGTTGTTCACAAATCAAATTTATATCTAAATTATTAATAAAATAATTTGATTTATAGAGACTTCTGATTACTGGTTTTAACAATTTTGGAGATCTAATATTTTTAAATTTTTTTGTGTTGGGAAAAAAAGATCCAATATCTTTATTTCTCATTGCCCCTAAAATTGCATCTATAATTGAATGCAAGATTACGTCTCCGTCGGAGTGTCCTTTTAATCCAGAGTGAAAAGGTATCTTAGCTCCACCTAAA
>CACMXJ010000015.1 GCA_902617625.1 uncultured Pelagibacteraceae bacterium
CCACCATTTAAAGTTGTTGAGTTTGATTTGATGTATGGAAGAGGTATTAGCAAAATGGGTGAGTTAGTCGACCTAGGTGCTAAAGCTGATATCATAGAAAAATCAGGAGCTTGGTATGCTTATAAAGGTGAGAAAATTGGACAAGGTAGAGAAAATGCAAAAACTTATCTTGCACAAAACCCTAAAGTTGCTGCAGAAATAGAAATGGCAATTAGAGAAAAAGCTGGTGTGATTTCAAAGAAAATTGAAGGAAATCCATTAAGTCCTGAAAAAATTGAAAAGGAGAAGAAAGTAGCTGAAAAAGAAGAGGCTGCAAAAGAGACTACTCCTACTAAAAAGAACTAGAATTAAAGGTCATCTTTAAATTATAAAGGCGCTTATTATAAGCGCCTTTCCCCCTTATCGTTATCTAGACATAGAATAAAAAAGCTGTATTTTAAAAATATGGCGGACAAATCATTAAATGAGATAAGAAGTACGTTTCTTAAATACTTCGAAAAAAATGATCATAAAATTGTTGAGTCTAGCAATTTAGTCCCAAATAACGATCCAACCTTAATGTTTGCCAATTCAGGGATGGTTCAGTTTAAAAATGTATTTACTGGTTTAGAGAAAAGAGATTATCAAAGAGCTACTACCTCACAAAAATGCGTTAGAGCCGGTGGTAAACATAATGATTTAGAAAATGTTGGTTATACACCAAGACATCATACTTTTTTTGAAATGTTGGGAAACTTTTCTTTTGGAGATTATTTTAAAGAAAGAGGAATTGAACTTGCATGGAATTTAATCACCAAAGATTTTGGTCTAGATAAAAATAGACTTTATGTAACCGTTTTTCATGAAGATGATGAGGCTTTTAATTTCTGGAAAAAAATAGCAGGTTTCAGTGATGATAGAATAATTAGAATTGCAACATCGGATAATTTCTGGTCAATGGGTGAAACTGGTCCTTGCGGTCCTTGCTCAGAAATATTTTTTGATCATGGTGATCACTTAAAAGGTGGATTGCCCGGAACCAAAGATCAAGATGGAGATCGTTTTATTGAAATTTGGAACTTAGTCTTTATGCAATATGAGCAAGTTTCAAAAGATAAAAGAATAGATTTACCAAAACCATCTGTTGATACAGGGATGGGATTAGAGAGAATTGCAGCTCTTTTACAAGGCACACATGATAATTATCAAACTGATCATTTTAAGAAATTAATTAGCTCAATATCTGAAGTAACAAAAGTCAAACAAGAAGATAAGAATATATCAAGTTTTAGAGTAATTGCTGATCACTTAAGAGCAAGCTCATTTCTTTTGGCCGAAGGAGTTTTACCCTCAAATGAAGGTCGTGGATATGTTCTAAGAAGAATTATGAGAAGAGGAATGAGACATTCTCATTTGTTAGGATCTAAAGAACCAATTTTTTATAAAATTTTTGACTCATTAAAAAACGAGATGTCAGGAAACTATCCAGAGCTTGAAAGGTCTCAATCTTTGATCAAAGAAACTTTAAGGATGGAGGAAGAAAAATTTTTAGTTTTACTAGATAGAGGTATCAAAATTCTAAATGATGAAATTGCAAAAATAGACAAAGTTTTACCTGGGGATGTCGCATTCAAATTATATGACACCTATGGTTTTCCATTAGATCTTACTGAAGACATTTTAAAGAATAAATCTTTAAAAGTTGATCATCAGAAATTTGATGAATTAATGAAAAAAAGTAAAGAACTTGCAAAAAAGAATTGGAAAGGTTCTGGGGATAGTTCTGAGGAAGCAATTTGGTTTTCAATAAAAGATAAAACTGGTCCAACAGAATTTTTAGGTTACGAGTCTAATCAGTCTGAGGGTGTTGTGTTAAACCTAATTAAAGATAACAAAGAAACAAAATCTTTATCTTCTGGTGAAGAAGGAATGATCATTACCAATCAAACCCCGTTTTATGGAGAGTCAGGAGGACAACTTGGAGACAAAGGTACAATTGTTTCTGGTAATTCTGTTTTTGAAGTAGAAGATACACAAAAAAAACTTGGAGACTTATTTGTTCATTATGGATCTTTGAAAACTGGAGAAATAAAAATCAATGATGTAGTGGAAATGAAAATAGATGTAGAGCGAAGAGATAATCTAAAAGCTTATCACTCTGCAACCCACTTACTCCACGAGTCATTAAGAAGAACTCTAGGTAAACATGTTATGCAAAAAGGATCATTAGTTGCTCCAGATAGATTAAGATTTGACTTTAGTCATATGAAACCAATTACTGATGAAGAGCTAGTAACTATAGATAAGCTAGTTAATGAATATGTTTCAAATAGTTCTGAGGTAACAACAAGAATTATGACACCAAAGGCTGCAATCGAAAAGGGAGCGCTAGCTTTCTTTGGGGAAAAATATGGAGAAGAAGTCCGTGTTGTATCTATGGGCAAGGAAAAAGAAGCATACTTTTCAACAGAGTTATGTGGAGGAACACATGTCAAAAATACCGGTGATATTGGAAAATTTAAAACTGTAAGCCAATCGTCTATTGCTGCAGGTGTTAGAAGAGTTGAAGCTTTAAGAGATAAACAACTTGAGGATTTTATTAAGAATAAAGAAAAATTATCAACTTTATCGACCCAAAAAGACGAAGAAACAATTAAAGATTTGTCATCGCAAATTATTAAACTTGGAGGCAAACCAAATGTTGATAATAAAGATTTAAAAGAAATTATAAAAAATCTTTCACGACAACTTGAACAACTAAATGTCAGTTCAGTTCTTCAAGACAAAACCAAAAACATTATTAAAGATGATAAGATAAATGATATAAAGGTTAGATTTCAAAAAGTACAAGATTTACCTCCTAAAGATTTAAGAAAATTAGTTGATAATGGTAAAAAAGAATTAGGTGATGGCATTGTTATTGTATTTGCAAGCAGTGAAGATAAGGTTGGCTTAGCTGTTGGTATTACTGAAAAATTAGTTGATAAATATGATGCAGTAAAATTTGCAAAATTAGGATCAGAGACAGTTGGTGGAAAAGGCGGCGGTGGTAGAAAAGATTTTGCTCAAGCAGGGGGTCAAGATAAAAGTAAAATTGACGAAGCTTTTGAAAAAATTAAGTCTTTAATTTAATTTCTTTTTTAAATTATTATCAATTTCATCTAGAAATTGATTTGTAGTTAAGTACTTACTTGATGGCCCAACTAATATAGCTAAATCTTTAGTCATAGAACCACTTTCGACACAACCAATACAAACTTGCTCAATAGTGTTAGCAAACTTTATAAGATCATCATTTCCGTCTAATTTACCTCGGTGGGCTAAACCTCTCGTCCAGGCAAAAATCGAGGCGATTGGATTGGTTGATGTTTCTTTTCCTTGCTGATGCATTCTATAGTGCCTTGTAACCGTTCCGTGGGCTGCTTCAGCTTCCATAATTTTTCCATCAGGAGTTAAGAGTGTACTTGTCATTAAACCTAAAGAGCCATAACCCTGTGCCATCGTATCAGACTGAACATCACCATCGTAGTTTTTACAAGCCCAAATATATTTTCCACTCCATTTCATTGCACATGCAACCATGTCGTCAATTAATCTATGTTCATAGGTAATTTTTTCCTTATCAAATTTTTCTTTAAATTCTTTATTAAACACATTTTCAAAAATGTCTTTAAAACGTCCATCGTATTTCTTAAGGATTGTATTTTTTGTTGAAAGATAGACTGGCCACTTTTTTATTAGACCGTAACTAAAGCAAGATCTAGCAAAGTCTTCGATGGATTTATCTAAGTTATACATTGAAAGAGCAACTCCTGGTCCAGTAAAATTAAATACCTCGTATTTAATTTCATCTTTACCATCCTCTGATGTCCACTTAACTTCCATCTTTCCTTTACCTGGAACTTTAAAATCAGTTGCTCTGTATTGATCACCAAAAGCATGTCTACCAATTACTACTGGATCTGACCACGAAGGCACTAATTTTGGAATGTTAGAACAAATTATAGGTTCTCTAAAAACAGTTCCACCAATGATATTTCTTATTGTTCCATTTGGTGATCTCCACATTTTTTTTAAATTAAATTCCTCAACTCTTGCTTCATCAGGAGTGATAGTGGCACACTTTATACCTACGCCAATTTTCTTAATTGCATTAGCAGAGTCTATTGTGATCTGATCATCAGTATCATCTCTGCTTTTCATGCCTAAATCGTAATATTCGATACCAATATCAAGATAAGGAAGGATTAATTTTTTTTTAATAAATTCCCAGATTATTCTGGTCATTTCATCACCATCTAACTCTACAATGGGGTTTTTTACAGTAATTTTGCTCACTTTATTTATATCTTAATAATTGAATTTCGTAATTTTATATACATATTAATGAAAAATTATCAAATAGAAGGACATGTTTAGTAAGATATTTCCAAAAATTCACGCTGAGGGATACAAGTTCCTAGTTATCTCTGGGATTGTTACAATCGTTTTTTATAGTTTCAGTAATTTTTTAGGTTTAATTGGTTTAGTATTAACAATCTGGGTTTATTATTTTTTTAGAGATCCTGATAGAGTAATTATTGATGATAACAATTATCTGGTTAGCCCTGCTGATGGAGAAATCATAAAAGTTGAGGAAGTTGATGGTCCAAAAGAGCTAGGCTTAGAAAATAAAAAATTTAATAAGATCAGTGTCTTTATGAACGTATTTGATTGCCATGTTAATAGAACTCCATGTGCTGGAAAAATTGAAGAAATTTTATATAAACCTGGAACATTTGTTAATGCTTCTCTTGATAAAGCGAGTGAAGATAATGAGAGAAATTATTTCAAAATTAAGGACACAGATAATAACGATATTATTGTAGTTCAAATAGCAGGTCTGGTAGCGAGAAGAATAGTTTGTGAGTCTAATAAAGATCAAGAGTTAAAACAAGGTGATAGAATTGGAATGATAAGATTTGGCAGTAGAGCAGATGTTTATTATGAGAATTATCAACCTCTAGTAAAAGTAGGTCAAAAAGCTATTTCAGGAGAAACCCTACTAGCTAAAAAATAAAATGGAACAACCAAAAAATAATTTGAAGATTGTAGCAGATAAAAAAAGAGCAAGAATGATCTTGCCAAATATGCTTACATTAATAGGAGTTTGTATTGGTTTAACTTCAATACGATTTGCTTTAGATGGTAGGTTTGAACTTGCAATTATAGCAATTCTTTTTGCTGCTTTAATTGATGGCCTTGATGGAAGAATAGCTAGATTAATTAGAGGGACTTCTAAAGTTGGAAAAGAATTAGACTCACTTACTGATATGATCAGTTTTGGAGTAGCACCAGCATTTATAATGTATTTCTGGAATCTCAATACTCTAGGAAGATTTGGTTGGTTGCTTTGTTTAGTTTATGTAATTTGCGTTGCATTACGTTTAGCTCGGTTTAACATCAACTCAAACCAAGAACCTTCATGGAGAGATAATTTTTTTGAGGGAGTTCCATCACCAGCTGGAGGAATTTTAGTTTTAACGCCTTTGATCATTAGTTTAAGTGGTTTTAACTTTGTTCAATTGAATTATGATTTAATGGTACCGATTTTTTTTATTGCGACTTCTTTTTTACTAATTAGTAAATTCCCTAGTTATTCTTTTAAAAAGATAGTGATCCCAAGAAAGACAACAATATTTCTTTTATTTGGAATAGTTTTATTTTTTGGTCTTTTATTGATTTATACTTTTAATGTAATTGCGATAAGTACTGCAATTTATGTCCTTTTATTACCAATAAGCTTTTTCCATTTTCAAAAAATTAAGAAACAACATGAAAATGACAAAATTCAAGACGAAGATGACCTTGAAGACGTACTTTAATGAAAAAAAATGTAATCGTTTCTTTAGCCGATGCTAATTATTTTCCTTTACTAGATGAACTAGTAGATTCAATTAAAAGATTTAAACAGAGTGAAGATGTTGCTATCTGTATTTTGGATGCAGGATTAAAAGAAGATCAGAGAGACAGTTTATCCAAAAAAGTTGATGAAATTAAAAATGCCGAATGGGATATTGAAGTGCCTGGTTACAAGGTTAAAGGTAAAGAGTGGTTGAAAAGTCAGGTCTCAAGAGCCTTTTTACCTAAATACTTTCCAAACTACGAAAAATATTTGTGGATTGATTGTGATGCATGGGTAAATGATTGGAGTTGCGTGGAATTATATTTTAAGGCTTGTGATGATGGAAAGCTTGGAATTACTCAAACAATTGGCCCAGGATATAAAATTACATCAAAAGTAAACTGGCTTTTTGGAAAGCTAGCGTTAATCAAATCTCAAAATTTTAAACACGCTGTAAAATCAAAAATTAGTTATGCAGATGCTAGGAAATTAGCTTTTGCCCCACATATAAATATTGGAGTTTTCTCCCTAGAAAAAGACTCTAAGGGATGGAGTACTTGGCAAAATAATTTAAAGAAAACTCTAAAAGCAGGTAATATTTTTGGATCTGAAGGTTTAGCAATTAATATGTCTGTTTATATTGATGATTTAAAGACAGAGTTTCTTCCTTTAAATTGTAATTGGATCACAAGTAATTTACTTCCAAAATATGATCAGAAACAAAGTACATTTGTTGAACCATACTTACCAAATTATAAAATTGGCATAATTCATCTTGCAGCAGGTATTTGGAAAGATGGTAAAGATATGCGAGTGGATAAAACTATTAAAATTGAATTAGAAACTTTAGATAAAGATAAGATACTTAAAAGTTTAAGATATAATACTTAATTGAAAAAAAATAAGATTTCAAAAAATTGGGTTAATAAACAAAGACGGGATACTTACGTGCGTCAATCAAAAGTTGACGGTTATCGAGCTAGGTCGGCCTATAAACTAAAAGAGATAGATGAAAAATTTAGAATATTTAAGGGTGGAATGTCAGTTGTAGACATTGGAGCTGCTCCTGGTAGCTGGTCACAGTATGTTGCAAAAGTAGTTAAGAGCGGAAAGATAATTTCTATAGATTTAAAAGAGATGGAAAATATAGAAAATACTTTACAAATTCAGGGTGACTTTACTTTAGTTGATACTCAAGACCAAATTAAAGAATATCTTAAAAAAAAACCAGATGTAGTCATGTCTGATATGGCCGTAAACACCACCGGGATAAAAAATATCGATTCAATTCAAACTGGTGAATTGTGCAAAGAAGCGATGGTTTTTTCAAAGGATGTGATTTCAGAAAAGGGTTTTTTTATTTCAAAAATATTTATGGGTAGTACCTTTAATGAAATTGTCGCACTGGGAAAAAAAATTTTTAAAGAAGTTAAGGTTTTTAAACCTAAATCAAGTAGAAAAGATTCTAAAGAAAGTTTTATAATTTGTAAAAATCTTAGATAGTTTCTTTTAATTTTAAAGGAATCGTATATAAATGATCATGGTTCCCATAAAAGAAGCACTTACCTTTGATGATGTAACTCTGATGCCCAAGTATTCTGAGATCTTACCCTCAGAAGTTGATACTAGTATTAAACTCACAAATTATCTAAAATTAAAGATTCCTCTATTATCTTCAGCTATGGATACTGTTACTGAAAGTAAAATGGCTATCGCGATAGCGAAAGCTGGTGGGATAGGAATTATTCATAGAAATTTAGATATAAAAAAACAAATTCTTGAAATTAAAAAAGTAAAAAAACAAAAACTTTTAGTAGGCGCAGCTGTTGGGGCTGGGCCAAGCGAATTTAAAAGAGCAGAGGCAATACTTAAAGAAAAAATTGATATGATTGTTGTTGATACTGCTCATGGACATACAAAAAAGGTTTCAGAAATAATTAAGTTTATCAAAAAAACAAAAGATAAAAAAACCGCTCTTTGTGGTGGAAATATTGCTACACCTGCTGCAGCAAAATTTTTGTTAAAGCTTGGTGTTGATGTTATTAAAGTTGGGATTGGACCTGGATCAATATGCACAACAAGATTAGTTGCAGGTATTGGTGTCCCACAACTTAGTGCAATACTAGAAGTAAGGAGTGGAATAAAAAATAAGAATGTAAAAATTATTTCTGATGGTGGGATAAAATATTCAGGCGATTTAGCAAAAGCATTCGCTGCTGGAGCAGATGCAGTTATGATTGGCTCATTGTTTGCTGGAACAGATGAAGCACCAGGAAAACTGATAAAAAGAAATGGAAAACTATTTAAAAATTTTAGGGGTATGGGCTCAGTTGGTGCAATGAATAAAGGATCCGCAGATCGATATTTTCAATCAAAGCAAAAGGACTCGTCTAAATATGTGCCAGAAGGAGTAGAGGGATTTGCAAAATATAAAGGTAAAGTTGATAATATAATTTTTAAGTTAATTGGTGGATTAAGATCATCTATGGGATACTTAGGATCAAAACAAATTAAATATCTAAGAGATAAACCACAGTTTGTTAAAATAACAAAAGCTGGTTTTTACGAAAGTATGGTCCATAATGTTGATATAGTTAAAAGTGATAATAAATACTAATGAGAAAAATCTTTAAAATAACTGTTCTTTTTTATTTCTTAATTAATGTTTTTAATTTTTCTTTAAGTAGTGAAAATTTTTTCAATAAAGGTTTAGAACTTTATAATAAAAAAAAATTTGAAGACGCTCGATTTATGTTTGAGAGAAGTATTGTATTTAATCCAAAACACTCTAATTCATATTTATATTTAGCTAAAATTTATAATCAGGAAAAAAATCAAAAGAAAGAGGAAAAAAATTTAGAGGCAACTTTAGTGATTGAACCAAATAATGAAGAAGCAATGTTAATGTTAATGAAAATAGCATTAGAAAAATCAAACTACTCTAAAGTAAAGAGTCTATCAGAAGACTTTGTCAAAGTTTGCAAAAATTTATGTGATGAAAATAAAAGTATCTTAGATTCTTTAGCAAACTTAGAACCCAAAAATGAGTCTTGATCAAAATTTGAATAAGATTTTAATTGTAGATTTTGGTTCACAATTTACACAATTAATAGCAAGAAGAGTTAGAGAATTAGGAATTTTTTCTGAGATAATAAGTCACAAAAAAATTAAAAGTAAAAATATCAATCACACAATCAAAGGCATTATTTTATCTGGTGGTCCTTTAAATGTTTATCAAATCAATAAATACTCTTTCGATAAAAAGATAATTCAAAAAGGTGTTCCAGTTTTAGGTATTTGTTTTGGACATCAAATAATATCTAAATTAAATGGTGGAAAAGTGAAACAATCTAAACATAGAGAGTTTGGTTTAGCTAATATTACAAAAAAAAATAATAGTCTTTTAATTAAGAATTTATTTATGAAAAAAAAGTCAATAAAAGTTTGGATGAGTCACGCTGATCAAGTTTCAAAATTACCAAAAAATTTTAAAGTAATTGCCTCAAGCCAGAATTCTAAATTTGCAGTAGTTGAAAATAAATTTAAAAATTATTATGGAGTCCAATTTCACCCAGAGGTGACGCACACAGAAAATGGAAAAAAATTAATAAGTAATTTTATATTCTTAATATGTAAAATGAGAAAAAATTGGTCTTCTAAAGATCAAAAAATAAAATTGATAAAAGATGCAAGACAAATGGTAGGAAATAATAAAGTCATTTGTGCTTTATCTGGTGGAGTAGATAGTAGTGTAGTTGCACAATTATTAAATAAAGCCATTGGTAAAAATTTACACTGTATTTTTGTTAACACCGGGCTCTTAAGAAAGAATGAGGAAAAACAAGTTGTTGCAACATTTAAAAAAAAATTAAAGATTAATCTTACATACGTGAATGCTGAAAAAGAGTTTTTAAGAAAATTATCAAATATTTCAGATCCTGAAAAGAAAAGAAAGATAATAGGAAACTTATTTATAAAAATATTCGAGCGTTATGCCAAAAAAATCAAAAATGTAAAATTTTTGGCTCAAGGAACTCTTTACCCTGACTTAATAGAAAGTAAATCAGTTACTGGTAGTCAAACATCGAAAATTAAATCTCACCATAATGTTGGAGGTCTACCCAAAAAAATGAAACTTAAACTAGTAGAGCCATTAAAATTTTTATTCAAGGACGAGGTTAGGAAACTTGGATTAGAACTCAATTTAAGCAGAGAAATTATTTCTCGTCATCCTTTTCCAGGACCTGGACTGGCAATACGAATGCCAGGAATAATAACTAAAGAAAAAATTAATATTTTAAAAGAGGCTGATCATTATTTTATTCAAGCTTTGAGAGATCACAACCTATATCATAAAATTTGGCAAGCTTATGCAGCTTTACTTCCAGTTAAAACAGTCGGAGTAATGGGTGATAATAGAACTTATGAGTATTTATGTTTGCTCAGAGCAATAACATCTGAAGATGGTATGACAGCAGATTTTTATGAATTTAAAAAATCATTTATACAAGAAATTTCAAATAAAATAGTGAATAGTATTAGAGGGATTAATAGAGTAGTTTACGATATAACTTCGAAACCACCGAGTACAATCGAATTAGAGTAAATGAATAAAAAAATTAAAAAAATTCTTAATAAAAAGAATAAATCAAAAATTATTTGTCTTACGGCATACTCAAAAAATGTTGCCACAATCCTTGATAAACATTGCGATTTAGTATTGGTTGGGGACTCATTAGGATCAGTTTTGTATAATTTCAAGTCCACTAAGCAAGTGACTTTAGAGACCATGATTAATCATTCTAAAAGTGTCAGACTTGGTATTAAGAAATCATTAATGGTTGTTGATATGCCTTATAATACATATCGAAATCCAAGCGAAGCTTTAAAGAATTCAAGATTAGTTATGAAAGAAACCAAATGTGATGCTGTTAAGTTAGAAGGAGGAAAAAAGATAATTCCTATCGTTAAAAGATTAATTAAAAATAAAATACCAGTTATGGGACATGTTGGAATATTACCTCAGACAGATAAAAAATTTACCTTCAAAGGGAAAAAACTAAAGGAAAGTGAGAAATTACTTAAAGACACTAAACTTTTAGAAAATGCTGGAGTTTTTTCGATTGTATTAGAATGTGTAGAAACAAAGTTATCGAAGAAAATTTCCAACCATATAAAGATTCCAACAATAGGAATTGGTTCTTCTGTCAATTGTGATGGTCAAGTTTTAGTAATTGATGACTTAACAGGATTAAGTCAAAGTAAATTAAAATTTGTTAAAAAATTTGTTGATATAACAAAGATGATCGAAAATGGTGTGAAAAAATTTAAATCTGAAGTATTAAAAAAACAATTTCCTAAAGCCAAACATTCTTTTTCAAAATGAAACTGAATAAAATAGAGCCAAAATTTATTAAAAAAAATAATCCAAGAATAGGTTTAATAACTTTAGCTAGTGATTTTAGAATTGAAAAAGACTTTAACGATATAATTTATGGGAAAGATATAGATTTATATTCAAATAGGATAAATTGCTACAATCCTCTTACCAATGAAACTTTGAAAAAAATGGCAGATGATATTCCCAAGGTAACCAAAAATATTTTACCAGATCAAAAATTAGATTGTGTCGCTTATGGATGTACATCAGGAACTATTGCTGCAGGTTACCAATCAATCTATGAAAAAGTAAATTTAGCAAAACCTAATACAAAAGTAACAACACCTATTACTTCTGCTATAAATGCTCTTAAAACACTCAAGATAAATAAGGTATCAATATTTACTCCATATACTGATGAGATTAATCAATCAGTTATCAATTATTTCAAAAATGAAAAAATAGAAATTTCTGAACTATCTTATTTTGATATAGCCTCTGATTTGGATATTGGAAAAGTTGATCCACAATATTTATTTGATGTTTTAGTTAAACAAGATTTGTCAAATAGCGATGCTTTGTTTGTATCTTGCACAGCACTCCCAGTATTATCAATTATAAATGACATCGAAAAAAAACTAGGCAAAGTAATATTATCAAGTAATCAAACCTTAATTTGGGATACACTTAAACAAATTGATAATCAAAATAAGGTTGATGGTTATGGGGTGTTGTTTAATAATTAGTTGATGAATTTTTCAGTTGAAGAGTACAAATCTAGATTAAAAAAAGTTCAAAATTCAATGCAAGATAAAGGTATTGAAATTTTGATTTCACAAGATCCTTCAAATATGAATTATCTTACTGGCTATGATGCATGGTCTTTTTATTATGCACAATGTGTGATTGTTCATGCAAATGCTGAAGAACCAATTTGCTTTGTTAGAGATCAAGATGCTGGTGGCGCTTATATAAAAACTTATTTGAAAGATGAAAATATTGTTAAGTATCATGAAAAATATATTCACACTTGGCCGCTACATCCATACGATGCTTTAGTAGATTTAATAAAGGAAAAAAAATGGGATAAATTATCTATAGGCGTTGAAATGGATAGTCATTATTTTACCGCTTATTGTTATGAAAAAATAAAACAAGGATTACCTAACGCAAAATTGTTAGATAGTAAACGATTAGTAAATTGGGTTAGGCTTATTAAGTCAGACGCTGAAATCAAATATATGAAAGCAGCTGCGCAGATCACTCAACTGGGTATGAAAAAAGCATTTGAGGCTATTAATCCAGGTGTAAGACAATGTGATGCTGTTTCAGAGATATGGTCAACTTTAGTTAAAGGAACCTCAGAATTTGGAGGGGATTATGCTTCAATAGTGCCAATGCTTCCAACTGGAAAGGGGACCTCTGCATCCCATTTAACTTGGTCTGAGGATAAGTTTGTTGAAGGAGAAGCCACAATCATAGAATTATCTGGCGTAAATAAAAAGTATCATTGTCCAATGGCCAGAACAGTTTTACTTGGAAAACCCGACCAAAAAAAAATTGATACAATGAAAAAAACTAACGAGGCACTTCGAGCGGGTATTGATAAAGTTAAAGCAGGAAATACGGCTGATGATGTTGCACAAGCATTTTGGAAGATATTAGATAAATATAAAATTGAGAAAACTTCAAGAACTGGCTATTCAATTGGGATAGGCTATCCTCCTGACTGGGGCGAACATACTTTAAATATATCAAAAGGTGATATGACATTGTTACAACCCAATGTTACTTTTCATATGATTGCAGTAATGCAATTTGGAAATTGGGGAGTTGAGGCATCAGAAGCTATTAGAGTAACTGATAAAGGATCAGAATTATTTTGTAATTTCTCAAGAGAACTTCACGTTAAAAGCTAATTATTAAAGGTTGATATTTATTCTCACAAATGTTTTAAAGTTCCTTAAATTATGGCATCGAAAAAAGATTTCGTTAAATTTGATAAAGTAGATAAAAGTTATGACGGTAAAGTATTAGTCGTCAAAGACCTTCAATTAGATATTGCTGAGGGAGAATTCATTACAATGTTGGGACCCTCTGGTTCTGGTAAAACAACTTGCTTGATGATGTTAGCAGGTTTTGAAACACCAACTAACGGTGAAATTTATTTAGATGGTAAAGCAATATCAAGTATACCCCCTCACAAAAGAGGAATTGGAATGGTGTTTCAAAATTATGCTTTATTCCCACACATGACTGTGTATGAAAATTTAGCTTTTCCATTAAGAGTGAGAAAAATTCCAAAAGATGAGGCTGATAAAAAAATTGATAAAGCGTTATCAATGGTATCCCTACAAGGGTTTGCTGCAAGGATGCCAGGTCAATTATCAGGTGGACAACAACAAAGGGTAGCTGTTGCAAGATCATTAGTGTTTGATCCACAACTAGTTTTAATGGATGAACCTTTAGGAGCTCTAGATAAAAATTTAAGAGAAAGTATGCAATATGAGATTAAACATATTCATGAGAGTATTGGTGTGACAGTT
The DNA here is from genome assembly GCA_902617625.1 of uncultured Pelagibacteraceae bacterium. GTDB lineage: Bacteria > Pseudomonadota > Alphaproteobacteria > Pelagibacterales > Pelagibacteraceae > Pelagibacter. The sequence continues at coordinate 13,790 of CACMXJ010000015.1, forward strand.
GTTTATGTTACTCATGACCAAAGTGAAGCTTTAACGATGTCTAATCGTATTGCAGTGTTCAATGATGGTAAAGTTCAACAACTTTCAAGTCCTGATGAATTATACGAGAAACCTGTAAATTCATTTGTCGCTGAGTTTATCGGAGAGAATAATACTTTTGGTGGTGAAGTTTCAGATATTTCTGGAGGAAAGTGCAAAGTAAAATTAGCAAATGCAGAAATACTAGCTAATCCAATCTCAGTCAAAGGTAAAGGAGAGCGAACTACTGTTTCTTTAAGACCAGAGCGAGCTTTAATTAATCCAAGCACAAAAATGGATAATCTTCATAAAGGAAAAATAGAAGAAGTTATTTATCATGGGGACCATACAAGAGTAAGAATAAATCTTTTAGGCAACCCTGAGTTTATTTTAAAGGTTCCAAATAGTTCATCTAACTTAGATATCAAACTTGGCAATGAGATAAATATCGGATGGAACAGTGATGACGCTCGGGCACTTGACCCAAAATAGACATTCCACAATTATTGAATAAGTAGATAAAAAGGGTTGTTGACTCTCTTCCCTGAAGTTGTTTTAATTAGTTTTTTAAACGTTTAAACGGAGGAAAAATGAAAAAACTAAGTAAAATATTACTAGCTATTTCTTTTGTACTTTCACTAACTACTTCAGCATTTGCAACAACAGTAACTGCAGTGTCTTGGGGTGGGGCTTATACTGAGTCTCAAAAGTTAGGTTATGGTGATCCGACTGCTAAAAAACTAGGCATTAACATTGCTTGGGTTGATTATTCAGGTGGTTTATCAGAAATCAAAGCACAAAAAGAAGCTGGAAAGATCACGTGGGATATAATGGACGTGTTCGCAATGGATACTATCACTGGATGTGATGAAGGATTATTTGTTGAATTTGATTTTGACAAAGACTTCCCACCAGCTCCAGATGGAACTCCAGCAAGTAAAGATTTCTTTACTGCAATGCCAAGTAAATGTGCTGTAGGAAATATTTTATATTCTTGGAATTACGCTTATAACACTGAAAACGTTAAAGGTACTCCAAAGACTATCAAAGATTTCTTTAACACAAAGAAATTCCCTGGAAAAAGAGCTATCTACAAAAGCGCTTTAACTAATTTAGAGATCGCTTTAGCTGCAGATGGTATTAAGCCAGGTAAAGGCGGAGCAAAAATCTACAAAGCTTTAGAAACAGAAAAAGGTGTTGAAAGAGCGATGAACAAGATCAAAGAATTATGTACAGATCCAAAAGGTGGATGTGTATTTTGGTCTGCAGGTGCTCAACCACCAGAACTGTTAGTATCAGGTGAAGTAGTAATGGCTACTGGTTGGAATGGAAGATTCTTCAATGCAGAAATTGGAGAAGGTGCACCAATCAAACAAGTTTGGGACGGCCAAGGTCTTGATTACGAATATTTCGTACAAGTCAAAGGTGGACCAAACGATTCTAATGGTATGGCTAAAAAAGCTTTAGCTATGATGACTAGTTCTGAAATGTTAGCAGGAAGTGCTAAATACATTGCATATGCTCCTTGGAGAAAATCTTCAATTGGTATTATGGAAAAAGGTGAGCCTTGGTATAAAGATGGTAAGACTAACATGGTACCACAAATGCCAACTGCACCGGCTAACACTAAAAACTACTTCCTAGTAGATCCAATTTTCTGGGCTGATAACGGAACAGAGCTTGGTGAAAAATGGGAAGCTATGAAAGCTGGTCTATAATTTAAGTTTTAAAGAACTAAATTATATATTATAATTTAAGGGCGGTTATTTATAACCGCCCTTTTTATTTATGAGCTCAGAAACAAAACAAATCTTAACTACAGACGGAATACCCTTAGAGGTTAGTCTAAAAAAAGCGGAAAAAAAGAATAAGATCAAAGCTTTCTTGCTCGTTGCTCCTTTATTATTTTTTTTAATTATCACTTATGTTTTTCCAATAGGTGACATGTTGTTCAGAAGTGTTGATGATAAAATGGTAACACAAATGTTACCCAAAACATTTAAAGCAATGGAAAACTGGGATGGTCAAGAGTTGCCAGATGAGGAAGTTTTTGCAGCATTTCATGAGGACTTTATAAAACTAGTTGAAGATAAACGAGAAGGTAAACTATCTACTCAATTAAATTACACTAAAAATGGATTTAAAAGTATTATTAAAAAATTAAGAAGAGCATCTAAAAAATTTGAAGAGGGAAACTATAAAGAACAAATAATGGCAGTACACAAAAGATGGGCTGATGTTGAGTACTGGAGAGCAATCCAAAGAAGAGCCCCTGAATTTACAGGTCAAAAATATTTAAAAGGAATGGATATGTATGTAAATGAGGAAGGGAAAATAGTAAGCGTTGAAGAAGATAGGAGAATTCACAGAGTATTATGGTTAAGAACTCTGGAGATTGCATTCTTTGTGACGGTCTTTTGTTTTTTGATGGCTTATCCAATAGCTCATTTGTTAGCTACTCTGCCAATGAAATATAGTAATTTATTAATGATCTGCGTACTGTTGCCGTTCTGGACTTCATTACTTGTAAGAACTGCCAGCTGGATGATTTTGTTACAACAACAAGGTATCGTAAATGATTTCTTTGTTGGAATAGGATTAGTAGCTGACGATAATAGGCCTGAGATGATGTACAACAAGACAGGAAGTTATGTTGCGATGACACAAATTCTGCTGCCATTTATGGTGCTTCCGTTATACAGTGTAATGAAAACTATCTCACCAAGCTTAATGAGAGCTGGAAAATCGTTAGGCGGTACACCGTTTGTAGCATTTTGGAAAGTTTATTTCCCACTGACGATCCCTGGAATAGGAGCAGGTTGCTTATTAGTGTTCATTTTAGCGATTGGTTATTACATTACACCAGCCTTAGTTGGTGGTGCATCTGGGACTTTAATCAGTAACCAGATCGCCTTTCATATGAAAAGTACCCTTGACTGGAGTTTTGCATCTGCAATGGGACTAATGCTGCTGAGTGGAGTATTGGTGATTTATTGGCTTTATAACAAAATAGTTGGAATTGATAACATTAAATTGGGATAATTAGGATGGCATTACCAAAATATACTGAACCACATTATAGAATTTGGCATTATATTTATCTAACAATTTGTGCCGCTGTTTTCTTTTTTCTAATTGCCCCTTTATTTGTAATCTTTCCATTATCTTTTAACGCAGAAGAATTTTTAAGTTTCTCTGATGGGATGAAAAGGCTTGATCCAGATGCTTTTTCTTTGAGATGGTATAAAGATATGATTTATGGAACTAAAAATCCTTGGGGATTAGCTGCTAAGAATAGTTTTATTATCGCAATTTTTGCAACAATAGGTTCAGTAATACTAGGAACAGTTGCTGCCTTAGGTTTGAGTAGTAGGCACATGCCTTACAAAGGTTTGATAATGGCTGTTTTAATTTCTCC
>CACMXJ010000016.1 GCA_902617625.1 uncultured Pelagibacteraceae bacterium
AAATTCTGGAGTGGTAAAATTATAAAAATAGATTGAAACTAATAAAAATACCGATAACAAAGCTAATTTAATATTCTCTAAAATTTCACTTGCAAATTTAAAAACATAATAAAAAGCAATCAGAACAAATATCTGGCTTAAGAGATAATAAGCCCAATCTTGAGAACCAAAGATTTGAAAAAAAATCTCCGAAAAAAAAGCACTCATCGGCGGATGCTTATTAAATCCCCAATCTAAGTTGCTTCCCCATGCTAAAGCCTCAATAGTATCTAAGGGTAAATTCTTATTTGTTAAAGATGGAGTTATTGTCCAAATTATTAAATGAGAAAAAAGGAAAATTAAAAATATATTATTTATATTTCTATTTAAAACATTCATAAGTAAATAATTACAATAATTAACGTTGCTTGACACCCCTATTTTGCTGAATATACTCCCTCGAATTCAAAATTAAACGATGCCTAAAACAAGCAAAGTAAAAAAAAAGACCTCAAAAATTAAAAGCAAAACTAAGAATAAACCTAAATCAAAAGTCATTAGTAAGCCAAAAGACATTGTTAAAGCTCCAATTAAAATTTCAAAAAATTATATTCCAAAGGACAATGAAAAATATATGTGCGAAAAACATAAAGTATTTTTTAGAATGAAACTTCAGGAATGGAGAAAAGAGTTAGTTAAAGCAAATAATGAGGCTCTTTATAACGGTAGTATGGATGATAATAGTATTTCGGCAGATATTGTTGATCAAGCCAGTTCATATACTGACAAAAATGTAGAGATGAAAGCAATCAACAGGCAAATAAAATTGATATCAGAAATCGATAAGGCTTTAACAAGAATTAAAGATGACACTTTTGGTTATTGTCTTGATACTGCTGAACCTATAGGGCTAAAAAGACTTATGGCAAGACCAGTTGCAAAGTATACTATTGCTGCTCAGGAAAAACATGAAAAGGATGAAAAGGTTCACGCTGATGACTAAAAAAAAGAAAAAAACTAAAAAAGTTCATAATCCAGTAACTTATTATTTCACTAAAAAGTATATATATTATTATTATGGTTTGTTTTGGATAATTTTATTATTTATTGTATTTAGTTAATGGATACAAAAATACTTTTAATTATTATCATTGTTCTTGCCATAGAGGTTTCAGGTCATGGAATTTTTGCATCTTTGTTCAGGTTGCTTAGTTCAATGAACTAATATGGTTTGGGTGGAACCTCATTACTATCCATAAACGCAAATCCTTTTTTTACACCGTCTCTTTTAGAAATTTCCTCGTACCATCTAGTTAGATTTTTATAATTTTTAAGACCAATATCATGCCACTCATGTCTTGCTATCCAGGGAAATGTGCCAATATCTGCAATTGTATAATTGCTGCCTGATAAATATTTTGATTGTGATAATCTCTCATCTAATTCCTTATAAATTCGTTCAGAAATTTTAAAATATCTGTCTTCTCCAAATTTACTTTTTCCAGGGTTATAATGATGAAATTGGTGATGTTGTCCTAACATTGGACCAACATAACCCATCTGTGCCATAAGCCATTGGTTAATTTCTAATCTTTCCTCAGAATTATAAAATTTTCCACTTAACTCAGCTAAATAAATTAAAATTGCTCCAGACTCAAAGACAGTTTTTTTGTTTTTATGATCAACAATTACTGGAATTTTGCTTAAAGGACTAATCTTTTTAAATTCATCTTTAAATTGCTCACCATTATTAATATCAACTTTAATTACCTTATAATCAAATCCAATTTCCTCTAGCATAATACTAATTTTTTTGCCGTTAGGTGTGTTGGCTGAGTAAAGGTCTATCACTCTTTTTTTCCAAGCCTTTTCAATAAGTTCGTTGAGGTTGTTGTGAACTCAAATCTATATTTTTCATCAGGTCTTGCTAATTTAAAACATGCTCTTGCTGTTAAAGCCCCTTCATGAAATCCTGACAAAATAAGTTTTAATTTACCAGGATAATTACAAATATCACCTACTGCATAAATACCTTTTTGATTAGTCTCAAATTTTTCAGTATCTACTTCAATGGTTTTTTTATTTAAATTTAATCCCCAATTAGCTATTGGTCCTAATTGCATAATAAGACCAAAAAACCCTAGAACATAATCAGTCTTTAAGTTTGTTATTTCATTATTATCATGTTTGATGTCTATACTTTCCAGTGTTTGTTCCCCATGGGGATTGGCCATTTGATACTTGGTAAAAAGCTTTATTTTACCTTCTTCTTTAAGCTCATACATTTTATCTACTGTTGCTTGCGCACCTCTAAATTCATCTCGTCTATGGATCAAGTTAACATTAGACTTTTTGGATAACTCAATAGCCCAATCTAATGCACTATCTCCTCCTCCAAAAATTGAAACTGTTTTTCCTTTGAATATATTTTTATCTTTTACTGAATAAAACAAAGATTTATTTTCAAATTTTTCACACTCTTTTGGTGAAAATTTTCGAGGCTCAAATGATCCGACACCACCTGCAATAATTACATTTGGAGTCAAAAAAGAATTCCCGCCGCTAGTTTTTACTAACCAATCATTATCTTCTTTTTTAACTTCTTCGACTCTTTCATTTAAATGAAATTTGATATCAAAAGGTTTTAATTGATTTAATAGATTATTAGTAAGTTCTTCACCTGTACATTCAGGCACTGCAGGTATATCATAAATTGGCTTATCAGGATAAAGTTCGATACATTGCCCTCCAACTTTATCTAAATTATCAACTATTTCACAATCTAATCCAATTAATTTTAATTGATGAGCAGTAAAAAGTCCTGTTGGACCTGCTCCAATAATTAATGCATCAGTTTTTTTCATTTAAGCTTGTTTAGATGGTATGTTTACTTCAAGTCCATCTAATTCATCTGAAACAATTATTTGACAACTAAGTCTACTATTTGTTTTTGGTTCAAATGCCATATCTAACATATCATCTTCTCCATCCTCTTTTTTTGGAATTCTATTAAACCAATCATCTTTGACATAAACATGGCAGGTTGCACATGCCATTCCCCCACCACAATCTGCATCGATACCAGGGATATCATTTTGAACAGCTCCCTCCATGACCGTAAGGCCATTTTGCACCTCAACTGTATGAGTTTGATTATCAGAAGTTATGTATGTTATTTTAGCCATTCAATTTAATATAGGGATCAAAAAAAATAGGGCAAGTATGCAAAAACATACTCGCCCTATAAATTTACTTTAAATAGTAATTATCTTGCTCTTGAGCCAGCTCCTGAACTCATTGCAGCAGCCCAGATTACTAGACCGAATGCAATTTTGTTAATGAAGTCAGCTAAGTTGTAAACAACGTTTAATGAGTTAGCATCTACACCACCTGTTAGGTAACCAAATACATAACCTAATGGATAAATAGCCCAACCTACAGTTACAATCATTCTCATTGCACCGAACGCAGTTACAAGAGCTTTGTTACCACTTTTAGCGGCAGCTCTTCCAGCTTCACCAGAGAATATTTCATATAGAATGTAAATCCATCCAGCCATACCGATTACAAAACCAAGTGTAGCATTGATGTATCCAGCTTCTCCTAAGTATCCTCCGATTAACATTACTAATGAACCGATTAACAATCTCCAGAACATTCCAGAATTTGCTTTTCTTACTGCTACTAAGATTAAGTAGAATTCTACCATCTGTAATGGCACAGTAATTAACCAGTCAATATATCTATATACTGTTGGTGAGTCTCCTGTAGCAACCCATACTTCTCTCATATACATGTAGTGAATGAAAGCAATACCAGTTACAAGACCTGCAACAGTTACTGATGTTTTCCACGCAGGGTTAACAGTACCTCTCTCCATGAAGAAGAAAGCTGTAGCCGCTAACATACCCATTGAAATTATCCAAAAAGATATTCCAACAAAGTCATCCTGAGCTAACATCGTTGCGTCTGCTGCGTTAGCAACACCTGCATAACCCACTAGGGCTAGCGCTGCTAGAGCAAACAGTTTAAGTTTTTTCATAAAAAACTCCCTCTTTAGTTAGTTTTTATTTTAGTTTATATAAACTAAGCTTAGGCTTCCCTAAGCAAAAGTTGTGGTTAAATACCAAATAAAATCACTTAATAGAAGACATAATTGTCATTAATTTACATTGATTTTACTCATTTTTTAAAATTAAATACAATTTGTGATTTAAAAACCACAATAAATTAACTAACGAATCAACTTTAATTATGTCAGACAAATTCAATGAAATTTATAGAAAATCAATTGAAGATCCAGAGAATTTCTGGAGAGAGGCATCTGATGATATATTTTGGTTTAAAAAACCCACAAAAATTTTAAACAAGTCAAACCCTCCTTTCTACAAATGGTTTGAGGACGGAGTTACAAACACTTGCTACAATGCATTAGATATTCACATTGATAAGGGTCAAGGTAAAAAAACCGCACTAATTTATGATAGTCCCATCACTGGTAACAAAAGTAAGCTAACATATGAGGAATTAAGATCAAAAGTTTCTAAATTTGCCGGTGCTTTAAAAAATCAAGGCGTTGGTAAGGGTGATAGAGTTATAATTTATATGCCAATGATCCCTGAGGCAGTCATTGCGATGCTTGCTTGTGGAAGAATTGGAGCAATTCACTCGGTTGTTTTTGGAGGATTTGCATCAAATGAACTAGCAAGCAGAATAGATGACAGCAAAGCTAAAATTCTAGTCACAGCATCATGTGGTTTTGAGCCAGGTAGAACGGTTGAATATAAGCCATTAGTAGATGAAGCAGTCAAACTAGCAAGTCATAAGATTAGTAAGATGATTTTATTTCAAAGAGAAGGTCATGAGGCTAAATTAAATGCGCCTAATGAAATAAGTTGGGATGAAGCACTAGCTGATGCAAAAGATACTGACTGTGTGGAGATGAATTCAAATGAGTTTGCTTACATACTCTATACTTCAGGTACAACAGGAACACCAAAAGGAATTGTAAGAGATATTGGTGGTCACATTGTAGCTTTAAAATGGACAATGAAAAATATCTACAACATTGATGAAGGAGATATCTGGTGGTCAGCAAGTGATATTGGTTGGATTGTTGGTCATTCTTATATAGTCTACGCCCCTTTATTTAAAGGGTGCACAACAGTTTTGTTTGAAGGTAAACCTGTAGGTACACCTGATGCAGGGGCTTTCTGGAAAATCATTTCTGATTATAAAGTAAAATCTTTATTTACCGCACCAACTGCATTTAGAGCAATTAAAAAAGAAGATCCTGATGGAAAATTCTTCTCTAAATACGATTTGAGTAGTTTTGAAAGTTTATTTCTTGCAGGAGAAAGAGCAGATCCCGATACAATCAAATGGGCAGAAAATTTATTAAAAGTTCCAGTAATAGACCATTGGTGGCAAACTGAAACAAGTTGGGCAATAAGCTCAAATTGCACAGGAATTGAAATGATGAAAACAAAATATGGTTCAGCCTGTAAAGCAGTGCCAGGATATGATGTAAAAATTATTAAGTCAGACCAATCTTTAGCTAAACCAAACGAAATGGGAGATATTGTTGTTAAATTGCCCTTACCTCCTGGTACATTTCCAACTCTTTGGAATGCAGATCAAAGATACAAGGAAAATTACATGTCAAACTATGATGGTTACTATCAAACTTATGATGCAGGTCATATTGACGACGATGGCTATATTTGGATTATGTCTAGGACTGACGACATCATTAATGTTGCTGGCCATAGATTGTCAACTGGTGCTATTGAGGAAGTTTTATCTGAACATCAATCTGTAGCTGAGTGTGCAGTTCTTGGTATTGCAGATAAATTAAAGGGACAATTGCCAATAGGATTAATAGTTTTAAAAGCTGGAGTTGATAAAGATAACGAAACAATTTCAAAGGAATGTATTAAAATGGTTAGAGATAAAATTGGTCCTGTGGCTGCATTTAAAGTTGCAATTGTTATTAAAAGACTCCCAAAAACAAGATCTGGAAAAATTTTAAGAGGAACAATTAGAAAAATTGCTGATAATGTTGAGTATAAAATGCCTCCAACTATTGATGATCCTGCAATTCTTGATGAGATTAAACAAGACTTAATTGACAATAAAATACTTATCAATGGTTAAAACATATTCTTTTTTACTTATTGCTATATTTTGTGAAGTAGCTGGAACAATGTTATTGCCAGTTTCACAAAATTTTACCAAGATTATTCCAACGGTTTGTCTAACAATATTCTATTTGGTGTCTTTCTATTTGATGACTTTTGTTATGGATAAACTACCAATAGCAATTGTTTATGCCACTTGGAGTGGACTTGGAGTATTTACAATAGCTTTGCTTGGATATTTCTTTTTTAAGCAAACTTTAGCTTGGCAAGCTATTGCTGGATTATTCCTTATAGTTATTGGTGTTATACTAGTTAATAGTTTTACTGTAAAAATTAACTAAATTTTAAAGGGGTGCCCTCAGGGTCACCTAAAATCTTTCCATCCTTCATCTTTATTTTGCCAGAGATTATTGTTGCTACTGGTGTTCCTTTAAATTCAACATCATTAAAAGGCGACCATCTACATTTACTCTCTATATTTTCATTTTTAATTGTTATTTTCTTATTCATATCAACAATAGTAAAGTCAGCATCATATCCCTCTTTAATGTATCCTTTGTTCTGTATCCCGAATATTTTTACTGGATTTTCACAAACTAAATTTATTAGTTGAGTGAGTGATAATTTTCCATGATTAACATGATCTAACATTACTGGCATAAGTGTCTGGACACCTGGCATGCCTGATGGAGAATTAGGATATTCTTTATCTTTATTTACTTTTAGATGTGGTGCGTGATCTGAGCCAATTGTATCATTTAAATTATTTCTTACAGCATACCACAATCGATCATAGTGAGACTTGTCTCTTATAGGTGGGTTCATCTGTGCGTAAGTTCCAAGTTTATCATAACAATCAGGCGCATAAATTGTTAAATGTTGTGGCGTAATTTCAAAAGTAATATTACCTTTATGTTGAGATAAAAAATCTACCTCTTGTTTAGTGGTAATATGTAGTACATGCGCTTTCTTATTATATTTTTTTGCAAGTCTAACTATTCTTCTAGTGGAAGAAATTGCACACTCCTCACTTCTCCAAATAGGATGAGAATGTACATCACCATTTTTAATCAATTTTTTATTCTTATTTAAGATTTCTTCATCTTCTGAGTGAACCGCCACTACCTTAGAACTATTTTGAAAAACTTTATCAATATCCTCCTCTAGTGCTACTAAAAGATTACCTGTTGAGGAACCCACGAACAATTTGATCCCACAACAGCCCTCTAAATTTTTTAACTCAGCTAGTTGACTTACGTTACCTGCTGTTGCACCAAAATAGAAAGCATAATTGCAGTACATTCTATTTTTTGCAAGATCCAATTTTCTTTGAAATTCTTTTATGTTTGAGGTTGGAGGGTTGGTGTTTGGCATTTCAAATACTGCCGTAATTCCTCCAGCTACTGCTGCTCTACTTCCAGAGTGAAGATCCTCTGTATCTGTAGAACCTGGTTCTCTAAAATGGGTCTGAGTGTCTATACAGCCAGGTAGGGTAATTTTATTTTTGGCATCATAGACTTCTTTTGCCTCCTCTGATATTTGACCAATCTTTAATATTTTACCATCTTTAACGCCAATATCTTTATCCTCTAGTTTCCCATTGATATAACATTGCCCATTTTTGATTATTAGATCTAACATTTGTAAAAAAAGTTATTATATTAAATTTATAGATCAATCAAATATGAATAATAGTGTTTATATATTAAAAGATAGAGCCATACTTTATGTAAATGGTGAGGACGCTAGAGACTTCTTGCAAAATTTAATAAGTAATGACATTAATAAAGTCACTGATAATTCAAGTTGTTTTGCTTCATTATTAACCCCTCAAGGCAAGTTTCTTTATGAATTTATTGTTGTAAAGCATAAGTCAGGTTTTTTTATTGATTGTGAAAAGTCTCAATCTGAGGAAATATTGAAACAGTTAAATTTATACAAAATAAGATCAAAAATAGAAATCCTTAATCTTAGCAATGAATTTGTTGTAGCAAGTTTTGGTTATGAAAAATATTTATCATTAGATCACTCAAAAGATATTCTTGGTTTTACTATGAGATATAGAGAAGACCCAATAGTTCTAGATCCAAGAAATAAAAATTTGGGTGCTAGACTAATTATTAATTTAGAAAAACTTTATTTATCTCTAAAAAAACTTGAATTAAAAGACGATAAAATTGAGGACTATTATCATCAAAGTCATAAACTTGGGATTGTTCCAAAGAATTTAAATAAACTTAAAAATAAATTATTCGGTATTGAATGCAATTTTGAAGAACTAAATGGTATTGATTTTAAAAAAGGATGTTACGTAGGACAAGAAAATACTGCTAGAATTAAACTTAAAAATAAACTTTCTAAGAGGTTATTGCCAGTTGAGATAATTGATGGAAAGCTTGATGAAGATGAAACGGTATATTGTAATCAGATTGAAATTGGAAAAATTTTGATAAATGAAGAGTATCCGTTTGCCTTGATAAAATTTTCTAATGAAAATTTTAATAAAGACCTTACTTTAAAAAGTAAAAAAGGATCATTTAAAATATTTATACCTGAATGGCTAAAGATTTAATTTTCTGGTGCGGCCAGAGAGACTCGAACTCTCATGGACCAGGTCCACACGGCCCTCAACCGTGCCTGTCTACCAATTTCAGCATGGCCGCAAATATGACCCACATTAAATCAATGACAAGTAGGTTTCAAATTGATAAATTTTGTTTATGGAATTTAATCAAGAAGTAAAATTAGCAACTGATCCAATTTACAAGAAAATTTCAAAGGTTATGCCTGAAATTGAGTGGGCAGTTCATGCTCCTTATATTCATAAAATTAATAAATTAAAAAAAGAGAAAAATGCTGTAATACTTGCTCATAATTATCAAACTCCAGAAATTTATCACGGCATTGCAGATTTTTCTGCAGACTCTTTAGCCCTTGCTGTTGAAGCATCAAAAACCTCGGCAGATATAATTGTTATGGCTGGAGTTCACTTTATGGCTGAGACTGCGAAATTAATGAGTCCAAATAAAAAGGTTTTATTACCAGACATGAAAGCAGGTTGTTCATTATCCTCTTCGATTACGGGTAAAGACGTCAGATTGTTAAAAGAAAAATATCCAGGAGTTCCTGTTGTCTCGTATGTAAATACATCTGCTGATGTAAAAGCTGAAACAGATGTGTGTTGTACATCTGCTAATGCAGTTAAAATTGTAAAATCCTTAGGTGTGAAAAAAGTTATTTTTTTACCTGACGACTATTTAGCTAAATATGTTGCCTCACAAACTGATGTTGAGATTATCTCATGGAAAGGAATTTGTATTGTTCATGATCAATTCAATGAAAACGAAATTAAGAATATAAGGAAAAATAATCCTGGAATTAAAATAATTGCACATCCTGAGTGTCCACCAGAAGTTATTAAAGCAAGTGATTTTGCAGGATCAACATCAGGAATGATTAATTATGTTAAAAATAATCAACCTAAAAAAGTAATGATGGTAACTGAATGTTCAATGAGTGATAACATTCAAGTTGAAAATCCAAACGTTGAATTTATAAGACCATGTAATATGTGTCCACATATGAAAAAAATTACTTTACCAAAAATATTAGATTGTTTAGAAAATGAAACTGGTGAAATTATCATGGACCAAGAAACAATTGATAGAGCTAGATTGTCGGTAGAAAAAATGGTTGCTATCGGTAGATAACACTTTGTGTCAAAAATTAAATTAAGTGAAACTTTTATCAAAGACAGAGTAAAACTTGCTCTAACTGAAGATTTATATCCTTACGGAGATATAACATCTAACCTCATAAACAATAATAAAATTATTGAGGCGAAAATAATTTCTAATCAAAAAGCAATTGTTGCAGGTTTGTTATTTGTAAAACAGTCTTTTAAACAAGTTGACAAAAAAATTAAGTTTAAATTAAAAAAAAAAGATGGATCCAAAGTCAAAAAAAATTCTGTAGTAGCGGTAATAAAAGGTAGAGCTAATTCTATAATGATTGCAGAAAGGGTTGCATTAAATTTTTTATCTCATATTTCTGGAATAGCTACAAAAACAAATCAATTTGCAAAACTAGCTGGAAAAAAGTGCAAAATTTGCTGTACCAGAAAAACTTTACCAAATTATAGGGTTATTCAAAAATATGCAGTTAAATTAGGAGGTGGTACAAATCATAGATTTAATTTAAGTGATGAATTTTTGATAAAAGATAATCATATCGCTAGTTCTGATTTAAAAGAATTAGTTTCATTAGCAATAAAAAACAAAAAAGGAAAAAAAATTACAGTTGAAGTGGACAATTTAAAGCAACTGAAAAAGATTATTGGTCTCAAATTTAATACTATTTTGTTTGATAATATGAGTATTAAAAATCTTAGAGCAGGTGTAAAACTTGTAAAAAAATATTATGAGACAGAAGCCTCAGGGAATATAAATCTTAAAACTGTAAAATCTGTTGCTATGACTGGGGTAGATAGAATTTCAATCGGGAGCATTACTCATAGTGCCCCAGCTATAGATTTCAAACTAGAAATCTAGATTATTTGATTTTTTTAATTTTTATTTTTCGTGAGTTCAGCCTGCGCCGCTGCTAATCTAGCTATTGGAACTCTATAAGGTGAACAGGAAACATAATTAAGCCCAGCTTTTGAACAAAATTTAATACTCCTTGGATCACCACCATGTTCACCACATATACCTAACTTAATTTTTTTATTTTGTTTTTTTCCTTTAGAAACCGCTATTTCGACTAAATCTTTCACTCCGTCATCAATGGATACAAACGGATCAATAGTAAAAATCTTATTATCTATATAATCATTTAAAAATTTACCGCTATCGTCTCTACTTATTCCAAAAGTTGTTTGTGTTAAATCATTTGTACCAAAACTAAAGAATTCAGCATGTTTTGCAATATCATCAGCCTTAATTGCTGCTCTAGGTAACTCAATCATTGTACCCACAAGAAATTCAATTTTTGTTTTATTTTCTTTTTGAACTTTTCTTGCAGTATTGATTACTAAATCTTTCATTATTTTAATCTCGGCTTCAGTAGAAACTAAAGGAATCATTATCTCAGGAAAAGCAAATTTTTGTTTGTTTTTTTTTAAGTCTGCAAGAGCCTCGAATATTGCTCTACATTGCATCTCATAAATTTCAGGAAATGAAATGCCAAGTCTACAACCTCTATGTCCTAACATTGGATTTTGTTCATGAAGTTCTTCAATCCTGCTTTCAATATCTTTTTTATCTGATCCAACAACATTAGCTACTTCAGAAATTTCTTTATCAGATTTCGGTAAAAATTCATGTAATGGTGGATCTAATAATCTTACTGTAACTGGAAGACCATGCATAATCTTAAATATCTCCATAAAATCTTTTTTTTGATGCGGTAGAATCTTTTTTAAAGCGTTAGATCTATCATCTAACGTTTTTGATAAAATCATTTCTCGCACTGATAAAATTCTTTCCTCATCAAAAAACATATGTTCGGTCCTACAAAGTCCAATTCCCTCCGCACCAAAATCTCTGGCTGTTTTAGTGTCTAGAGGAGTCTCAGAATTAGTTCGTACTTTAAGTTTTCTAATTTTATCAGCCCAGCTCATCAATTTTGAAAAATCTCCTGATATCTCAGGTTTTATAGTTGGAACTGTACCTAAAATTATTCTTCCCGTAGAACCGTCAATAGTAATTGTTTCACCTTCTTTGATCTCAGCCGAGGATGTTTTAAAGACTTTTTTATCGTAATTAATTTCAATTTCACTTGAACCAGAAACACAAGGTCTTCCCATTCCCCTAGCTACAACTGCAGCATGACTAGTCATACCTCCTCTTGAAGTTAAAATTCCCTTCGCAGCATGCATTCCTTGAATATCTTCTGGAGAAGTTTCAACTCTAACTAAAATTGTATCTTGCATCATATCATTTAATCTTTCAGCCTCCTCTGAGCTGAAAACTACTTTTCCACTTACTGCACCAGGAGACGCCGGTAGACCGTTTGCTATAACTTTGATTGAACTTTTCTCATCTAAAGTAGGGTGCAAAAGCGTGTCTAAAGAGTTGGGATCAACTCTTAAAACAGCATCATTTTTATTGATTAACTTTTCTCTAACCATATCAACAGCAATTTTTACTGCTGATTTTGATGTTCTTTTTCCAGATCGAGTTTGTAATATCCAAAGTTTATTACTTTCAACAGTGAATTCCACATCTTGCATATCCTTATAATGTTTCTCTAGTTTTTTTAAAATTTTATATAATTCGTGATATACTTCTGGCATCGACTCTTCCATAGATGCATCATAAACTTTTGCTTCTTTTCTTGCCTTCTTTGTAATGTACTGTGGAGTCCTTGTTCCAGCTACAACATCTTCTCCCTGAGCATTAATCAAATATTCTCCATAAATATCATTTGACCCATCTGAAGGGTTTCTAGTGAAGACAACTCCTGTTGCACAATCATTACCCATATTTCCAAAAACCATAGATTGAACATTAACAGCTGTTCCCCATTCAGAAGGAATTTGATTCAATTTTCTGTAAACTCTCGCTCTTTTGCTCTCCCAAGATAAAAATACAGCACTTATTGCCCCGAATAATTGATGATAAACATCTTGAGGAAAATCTTTACTAGTCTTTTCTTTAACTACATTCTTAAAATCATTTATTAAACCATC
>CACMXJ010000017.1 GCA_902617625.1 uncultured Pelagibacteraceae bacterium
ATAAGGTGAATCAAGACCAAAGAAGAAAGGCAAAAGCCATAAACTTTGGAATAATTTACGGAATTTCTCAGTATGGATTAGCGAAGCAAATAAATGTCTCTAATTTTGAGGCTGAGGAGTTTCTAAATTCATATTTCTCAAAGTTCCCAGAAATAAAAGTTTATATGGATCGAACAATTAAATTTTGTAGAAAAAGTGGTTATGTAAGTAATATTTTTGGAAGAAGATCTCATTTTATAAATATAAATGATAAAAATTATAATGTAAGAAACTTTCAAGAACGTGCAGCGATTAATGCTCCAATACAAGGGTCGGCTGCTGAAATAATGAGATTAGCAATGATAAGAATTGATAAAAAATTAAAGGAGCAAAAACTCAATAAAACAAAGATGTTACTTCAAATCCATGATGAACTAATTTTTGAAAGTCCCAAAAATGAAGTAAAAAAAATATCCAAAGTGATAATTGAAGAAATGTCTAGCGTTGCTGAGAGTGATCAACATTCTTTTTCAATACCTCTTACAGTAGATTTAAACACTGGAGAAAATTGGGGTACATTACATTAATTTATTTGCCCAAATTAGAACAATTTAGTATTTTTATAATCAAGTATGCAAAAACAAACAATTGCCTTAGTAGATGATGATAGAAATATTCTAACTAGCTTAAGTATTGCTCTCGAAAAAGAAGGTTTTAAAGTTCAAACTTACATTGATGGAGAGAGTGCATTAATTGGATTAACCAGAACACCGCCAGATTTAGCTATTGTTGATATAAAAATGCCAAAAATGGATGGTGAGGAATTGCTCAAGAAATTGAGAAAAAAAACCTCACTACCAGTTATATTTCTTACTTCTAAAGATGATGAAATTGACGAATTACTAGGACTAAAATTAGGTGCTGATGATTTCGTAAAAAAATCAGGTGGTTTTTCAATTAAAGTTTTAATTGAAAGAATTAGAGTTCAACTTAGAAAAAAAGATTCCAAAGAAACTCTTGAGGAAAATAAAAGTATTATATCGCATGGAAAATTAAAACTTGATCCGTCCCAATTAGAGTGCGAATGGAATGGGAAACAATTGCCTGATAAATTGACTACAACAGAATTTTTACTGGTAAAAGAGCTAGCCAAAAGACCAGGAATTATAAAAGAAAGAGCCCAATTAATGGACATAGCCTATAGAGAAGATACAGATATTGAAGATAGAACAATTGATAGTCACGTTAAAAGAATCAGAAAAAAATTCAAAAAAGTTGATCCTGAATTTTCAGCTATAGAAACCAGATATGGAAGCGGATATAGATGGAATGTTAGTTAATGCTCAGCAATTTTCTTAAGAACTTATCAATTTTAAAAAAATTTTTATTCATAAATTCTATTTTTTTTACAATAATAGGTCTGTTTACATTTATTTATTTGAAAAATGTCCAACCAAATTTGATTAAAAAAAAATCCTCAAATCATATCGAAGTAATCAATAATACAATTGATAATCTAACAAGATTAAATGTAAAATTTGTTGAGAAAGATATTAGAAAATTTTTGTTTTCAACAAGATTTCTTTTTCAGAACCTGGATAGAGTAATATTTTTTGATAATAAACTTAATCTAATAGGAGATAGTGATACATTAGATTTAGATCCAAGATCGTTCTCACAAAGGTTGGATACTATTGAGTTAGAAGTGTTGGACTCAACAACAACAAAAAAAATCACCGAAGAAAAAAATATAGATATTGGAAATAAAAATAATGTATCTTTAAATGATGTTCTTTTAAATTATGCAACGTCTAAAAATTTTGGAATCCCTTTTACATTTACCGAGGAAGAATTTAATAAATTTAAATTGACTACCATCAAAAACGTGATGAAGGATGGAGAAAACATAGGATATTTAGCAATAACAGAAAATGCCAATGATATAAAAGCTGCCATAGATGAAAGAAAAACTTTTGTAATTAGGACTGCAATTGCAGTTGGTATCGTAATATTGATTTTTTCGTTTGTTTTAAATAGATATTTTTTAAAACCAATTAAAAATTTAGTCAGTTATACCAAAATCATAAAAAATAAAGACACAAAAAAAACAAATATAGATACATTAAAATTAAGAAATGATGAACTTGGTTTACTCTCTAATTCTTTGGATGATATGACTTTAGAATTACAAAAAAGAATTTCACATGCAGAAAATTTTTCAACTGATCTTGTACACGAAATTCGTAATCCATTGGCATCATTAAAAAGTGCATCAGAAATTTTACATGATGCACAAGACTCTGAACAGAGACTTAAATTGATTAACATTTTAAGCCACGATGTACAAAGAATTGAAAGATTGATTACTGATTACTCACAAATGTTAAAAGATGAAGTTGCATTAAGTAAAGAAAAAATAAAAAAAATAGATATTGAGCCAATAATTAAGTCAGTAGTAGATGATTTTAATAATATTTATAAAGTAAAAAGAGGAATTAATATTTCTTATAAAAATGATGGTAAAAATAAATATTTAATTTATGGAATCGAAAACAGAATTGAACAAATAATTGCAAACCTTTTAGATAATGCGATTTCCTTTAGTGATGATAATAAAGATGTAATTGTGCAAGTTTCGAAATCGGAAGATAATAAAGTATACATAAAGATATTAGATGAGGGACAGGGTTTTAAAGAAAAAGACACGAATAAAATATTTAAAAGATTCTACAGTAACAGACCAGATAAATTTGGACAGCATTCTGGTCTAGGGTTAAATATAGTAAAAAATTTAGTTGATTTACATAATGCCACAATCAAAGCAACTAATAGAGAAGATAAAAAAGGAGCGAGTATGGAAATAGAATTTCCAAAAGTTTAAAGAGTTTTATTGATTAATTAATTTTTAATTGTTAGAAGAGCCTCGATGGAAGATTATAAAGTAAGAGATTTATCACAAGCAGAATTTGGACGAAAAGAAATTTCAATTGCTGAAAGTGAAATGCCAGGACTTATGGCTTTAAGAGAGGAGTACGCTGGAAAATTTCCTTTAAAGGGTGCAAAAATTATAGGTTGTTTGCATATGACAATACAAACAGCAGTATTAATTGAAACCTTAGTAGATTTAGGTGCAGAAGTTAGATGGTCATCTTGTAACATTTTTTCTACTCAAGACCATGCAGCAGCAGCGATAGCAAAAGCTGGTATCTCAGTTTATGCGTGGAAGGGAGAAACAGAAGAGGAATATGTTTGGTGCATAAAACAAACCATTGAGGGTAAGAAAAGTTGGAAACCTAATATGCTTTTAGATGATGGTGGGGATTTAACAGCAATGATGCACAATGAATATAAAGATTTATTAAAAGATGTTAAAGGAGTTTCGGAAGAGACAACTACAGGGATAAAAGCTTTGAATAAAATGGAAAAAGAAAATTCTTTGTTGGTTCCAGCAATAAATGTGAATGATTCTGTTACTAAATCAAAATTTGATAACTTATATGGGTGTAGAGAAAGTTTAGTTGATGGAATTAGAAGAGCCACAGATGTAATGATGTCAGGAAAAATTGCAATTGTTGCAGGCTTTGGTGATGTTGGAAAAGGAAGTGCTGCATCATTAAGGCAGAGTGGGGCTCGTGTGTTGGTTACCGAGGTAGATCCAATATGCGCATTGCAAGCTGCAATGGAAGGTTACGAAGTTGTTTTAATGGATGAAGCAATTAGTAAAGCAGATATAGTTGTAACTGCGACCGGTAATAAAGATATTGTTACAGCTGACCATATGAGAGATATGAAGGATAGAGCAATCTTATGTAATATCGGACATTTCGATAATGAAATCCAGGTTGAAGCTTTGAAAAATTACAAATGGACTGAAGTAAAACCCCAAGTACATGAAATTGAACTACCTAGCAAAAAAAGAATAATTTTGTTAGCAGAAGGTAGATTAGTAAATTTGGGTTGTGCTACAGGGCATCCAAGTTTTGTAATGAGTGCTTCTTTTACAAATCAAGTTATTGCTCAAATAGAACTATGGAATAATCATAAAAATTACGAAAACAAAGTATATGTTTTACCAAAACATTTAGATGAGAAAGTAGCTACACTTCATCTTAAAAAGGTTGGTGCTAAATTAACTAAACTTTCTAAAGATCAAGCAGATTATATCAGTGTAGGGGTAGAGGGACCTTTCAAACCTAATGCCTATCGCTACTAAAACTGATTTTGTTAATTTATCTTCAGAAAAAAAAACAGAGGAATTAGCTAAGAAGATTTCAAAGAAATTGAAATTAGGACATGTAGTTTTTTTTGTGGGTGAGATGGGTGTCGGAAAAACTACTTTTATTAGATATCTAATCAACAATTTTCAAAAACAAAATGGACTTAAAATAACGGAAGTAACAAGTCCTACATTCAATTTATTAAATGTGTATCAAATTAAACAAATCAAAATTAATCATTATGATTTATTTAGAATAAATAGTTTAGAAGAAATTCACAATCTAGGATTATTTGATGATATAACTAATGCTATTACATTAATTGAATGGCCACAAAAAATAAAACCAAAACCAAAAAATTTGATAGAGTTAAATTTTGAATATGGAAATGATTACAAGAAACGAATTTTAAAAATTAAGGGTTTAAAATTGTAATTATAGATAAATGCAAAATCTTAAAAAATTAAAAGGAGACGCGTCACATAGAAAGTTTTTTAGAAAAAGATCCAATTATGGTAATTCTATAGTAATTCAAGCAAAAAAGGACAAATTTAAAAATCTTCTAGTTTATGATGCAATTAGTAAGATTTTAAATAAAAACAAAGTTCTAGCTCCAAAATTATATCAAGAGAATTATAAGAATAATTATATAGAAGTTGAGGATTTTGGAAATAAGACAATTTTTCAAATTTTAAAGAAAAGTAAAAATAAAAAATTATTATATTTTAAAGATATAATAAAATTGCTTAATCAAATACAGTCAATAAAAGATAAAAAAATAAAAAATTTTAGAAATAAATATTACCGAATACCTGATTATAAAAATGAAATATTAATTCAGGAAGCTAATTTATTTTGTGAGTGGTATGTGAAAAAAAATTTGACAAAAAATAAGAGAAAAAATTTTAATAAAAAGTTTAAAGAAATAATTAAAACTTTATCTTCATGTCTTAAGATGAAAAAAAATGTATTTGTTCATAGAGATTTTCATGTATCAAATTTAATGCTTGTTAATAACAGAATAGGTGTAATTGATAGTCAAGATGCTTTGATAGGAAATAGAGCTTATGATTTAGCTTCTTTGGTCGATGATGTAAGATTAAAAACCTCAAAAGTTCTAAAAAAAAAGATTTTTAATCTTTATTTAGGTACTCAAAAAAAAATTGATAAAAAAAAAATAAAAAATGATTTTGAAATTTTATCTATTTTAAGAAACCTGAAAATAATTGGAATATTTACACGTCTGGCAATCCGAGATAAAAAAAAGGATTATTTAAAATTAATACCCTATGCGTGGGAATTGATTTCTTTAAGAATTAATGAAAATGAAATTTTCTTAGATTTAAAAAAATTACTAAATAATAATTTTAAAAAAAATTTATGAAAATTAATAACGCTTTTATTCTCTGCGCTGGATTTGGCAAAAGACTAAATCCTTTAACACTTGAAAAACCCAAACCATTACTTAAAATCAAAAACCAAACAATTTTAGAGGATTGTATAAATACCGTAATAAAACTGAAAGTCGAAAATATTTTTTTAAATACTTTTTATTTAAGTGACCAAATTATTGACTTTTTTAAAAATAAAAATTTTTCAGTAAAAATTAAAATTATAGAGGACGGTAAAGAAATTTTAGATACTGGTGGAGGAATTTTAAATTTGATCAACCACTCAGATTGTGAAGATTTTTTTGTTTTTAATCCTGACACTATTTGGAATGAAAATCATGTGAGTGAAATTAATGATATGCAAAAATATTATTTTCAAAATAAATTAAATAATATTCTTTTATTAGTTAATAAAAAACTAAGTTTTGATAATAACCTAAAGGGAGATTTTGATTTAGAAGATAATATAATTAAACAAAGTTTTGAAAAAAACTTTATATATACTGGTTGTCAAATTTTGAATAAAAACTTATTTAATGAATATGAAGTAGAAAACTTCTCAATTGCTAAAATTTGGAATAAATTGTTAATGAAACAACAGTTAAATGGATTTGAGAGCATCAATAAATTTCACCATTTAACAAACTTAGAAATTTTTAAAAAACTAAAAGGTTCTTAGATCTCTCTTTATCTAGATATTTACATTCATTTATTTTCAAATTTTCACCGAAATTGATTATTAAGGGATTTCCTGTTGGAATTTCTAAACTTGTGATTTGATTGTTATCTAAATTGAACAGATATTTACATAAAGCTCTTATGGAGTTTCCGTGTGCTGTAATTAATATATTTTGATTTATTAGTTTAGGCTGTATTTCATTTTTGAAATACTCCAAAACTCTGTTGTATGTATCTTTTAAAGACTCCGTGTCAGGAATGAGCTCTTTAGGGATTTTCTCATATGTTTCAATATTTAGGGGATGATAAGAGCTTTCTCTACTTAGTTTTCCTGGTTTTATATCCCAAGATCTTCGAAATTCAAAAACTTTATCTTCACCAATTTTTTTTGCAGTCTCAATCTTATTCAACCCTGTAAGCTCACCATAGTGTCTTTCGTTTAGCTGCCAC
Organism: uncultured Pelagibacteraceae bacterium; assembly: GCA_902617625.1. Classification (GTDB taxonomy): domain Bacteria; phylum Pseudomonadota; class Alphaproteobacteria; order Pelagibacterales; family Pelagibacteraceae; genus Pelagibacter. Next base: position 6,716 of record CACMXJ010000017.1, read on the forward strand.
GCTCTTTCAAAATCCTTTTTTGATTCTAATACTTTTTGTATTATTTTAAGAGTATGGTTTGCCCTCACTTGAAACGAGGAATAATAAAAATCTATATTTATATTTTGATTTTTGATAAGTAAACCAGCTTTCTCTGCTTCTATTTTACCTTGATCTGTAAGATCTACATCAACCCAACCGGTGAATCTTTTTTCAAGATTCCAAATACTCTGACCATGTCTTACTAATATCAAAAAACTCATCTTGTCATATCTAAAAATTATTTATAAAAAATCATTTAACTAAATGTCAAAATTTTTTTCTACATATAAAGTAATATTTTATATAATTAATATCCTTTTAATTATTTTATATCTATATCCTGGAAGTCTATTAGGCTGGATAATTTATGACAATAAAAGTATACAACCTCAAATAACACCAGATTTTGTTATATCATCGAATCATTTTTATGTATTTGTATTAATTTCAATTATTGGTTTTTTAACTTTTGCTAATTCCAAGAAAATTATCTTATTACTATTATATTTAATTTTTCTTTCTATCACGCTTGAAATTTTTCACCTATTTATACCTGAAAGAACTTTTCAATGGTCTGATTTATTTGGAAATTTATTGGGTGTTATTGTTGTAATTCCTCTTAATAATTTTATAAATAAATATGGTAGATTTAAAAAATAAATTATTAATTTTTATTTATTTTTTTACAATCGGTTGCTCATCAATTCCATCAAACACTTCTAACAGTTGTTCAATTTTTAGTGAAAGATATCTATGGTATAAACATACAAAAAAAGTCGAGCAAAAGTGGGGCACACCAATCTATATTCAATTAGCAATAATAAAAATGGAGTCTGATTTTGATTGGCTTGCTAAACCGGCAAGACAAAAAATTTTTAAAGTGATACCTTATAAACGACCTTCTAGTTCTTTTGGTTATTCACAAGCAGTTAAAGGAACTTGGGAGCAATATAAAAAAGAAACTGGTAATAAATTAGCAACAAGAGCAAGATTTAAAGACAGTGTTGACTTCATTGGATGGTATACAAATAAATCAGAAAACATTTTAAAGATATCAAAGAAAGATGCTTTCAAACAGTATCTTGCATATCACGAAGGATGGGGAAATTATAAAAATTATAAAAAAAATAAAAAAGTAATTGGACTAGCTAAAAAAGTTGAGAGACAATCTAATAAATACAAAAATCAATTATTGAAATGTAAAAGTAAATTAAATAGAAAAAAATATATTATTTTTTAGACAATTCTTTTTTTAGTTCTAAGTCAACTATATCAATCCTTTTAGTATTTTTTGCTAATGCGAGATACATTGAAGGAGTGACATATAAAGTAAAGAAAGTTGAAATAATCATTCCTCCTAATATTGTAGAACCAACTGCTAATCTTGAACCCTCTCCTGCACCTGGGCCAAAATTTCCAATCACTAAAGGCATCATTGCAATCATCGTACTTAGTGATGTCATTATAATTGGTCTAAACCGAACAGCGCACGCTTCTTTAACAGCTAATTCAATAGTTTTTCCACTAGATCTAATTTGGTTTGCGTAATCTACAATTAAAATACTATTCTTAGTTGAGATACCTATTAGTATAATTAATGCAATTTGAGAAAAAATATTTACTGAGCTATTTAAAAACAAAATAAACACTAATCCTCCAAAAATAGCCAAAGGCACAGTTAAGATTATAACAAATGGATGAACAAATGAGTTGAATGTTGCAGCCATAACCAAATAAGCAGTTAGTAAAGCTAAAGCAAAAATTATAAATAATTCATTACTTGTTTCTTTAATTTCCTCTGATTTTCCTTTCCAAGTAATTTGGTTCTCTGGTGCTAAATCAACCATCACATTTTCGAAGTATTTAATCGCTTTTGTTAATGTATACCCCTCACTAATATTTGCAGAAATTGTTACAGCCCGTTGTCTATTATATCTAGCTAGTTCTTTTGCTGAACCTTCCTCCTTAAAACTAACAAGATTTGCTAAAGATATTAATTTTCCACTGGTTTCAGAGCGAACAAATATTTTCGAAACACCCTCTTTATTTCGTCGATCAGATAAATATTGTTGAACAATTATTGGATATTCTTTGCCTAGTTTATTAAAAGTCGTTATTTTTTTACCCCCATAAAGTGTTTCAAGCGTTTCACCAATTGATTTAGTTGAGACACCTAGATCTTTGGCTTTATTTTTATTTATTATTAATTTTACCTCTGGTTTGTTTCGATTGTAATCAGACTCAATTCTTGAGAGATTTTTATTAGATCTGAGTGTTCGTATAACTTTTTTTTGTATCGCCTCAAGTTCCTCATAAGTATTTCCATAAATGACCATTTGAACTGGTTTGTTGTAATTTGATACTCTTATAGATTGAGGAGATATAGGAAAAGCTAGGGCTTGGGGTAAAGTTACTATTTTCCCAATCGCTTCTCTAAGAACAACTTGTTGACCTTTTTTACGATTTTTCCAATCATCAAGGAGAGCGATTATTATAAAACTATTATATGAATTAGCTGAATTTCCAAATCCTGGAACACGCATTATAAATCTTGAATATGGACTATCCTCGGCTTGTAGCAAAGGAATAAGTCTTGCCTCTACTTTTTGGGCTTGTTCTTGAGTATATTCAAAAGAACTTCCTTCATCAGTTGAGCCAATTATTAGATATGCTCCTCGATCCTCCATAGGCAAAAGCTCTTTTTTTGAGAAACTAAATAAAAGCACTGAAGCAATTATTATAAAAACAATAAAAAAACTTACAGTTTTAGTTTTATTAATAACGTTCACTAAAGTTTCCTCATAAAATTTTGCGAAGTTGGAAAAAATTTTTTCAAATTTTTGAATAAAAATTTTTTTTGATTTTTTTTTGTATAAAAATTTACTTGCAAGCATTGGTGATAAAGTTAATGCAACAAAAGAAGAAACTACAATCGAAAAAGATAATGCAATCGCTGTTTCTCTAAATAATGTTCCAGAAATTCCCTCAATAAATATTAACGGTAAGAAAACTGCTACTAAAATTAGTGTTGTAGCAACGATAGCAAAAGAAATTTGTTTAGAGCCTTTATAAGCTGCAACGAGTGGGGTCTCACCATTCTCTATTCGTCTGTATATTGCATCTGTCATAATTACTGAGTCATCTGTGATTATACCAATCGCTAAAATAAAACTTAAAAGGACGAAAATATTAATAGAAAGACCAAATATGTATAAGCCTAGAAAGGATGCTATTAAACTCACGGGTAGTGCAATAGCAGGTACGATGACTGCCTTTAAATTCCCTAAAAACAAATAAATTATCAATACAACTAATATAAACGCAATGACCAAAGTTTTATATACTTCTTCAATTGCAGCCTCAACATAGTTAGCTCTATTGAACGAAACCCTTAAATCCAATTCTTCTGGTAAAGATTTTTTTACTTCAACAATTTTTTTTTTGATATCATTTGAAAGTTCTACCGTTGAAGCACCACTTCTTGCATAGATACCTATTCCTACGGTTTTCAAATTTATTTGATCTTTAGTTTGAGCTTTAAAAAGAGTTTTTTCTGATACTGGGCCGAATTCAATGTTTGCTACATCTGATAACAGAATTACACGATTACTAGTTTTTTTGATGGGTATTTGCTTTATAGCTTCAATATCGTTGTAGGATTTATCTAGATTTAGTGTTAAGTCGATATTATCTGCTTCTAAAGTTCCTGC
>CACMXJ010000018.1 GCA_902617625.1 uncultured Pelagibacteraceae bacterium
TATTTTTTGGAGTTTTTTTTATTTATATATTTAAGCTTCAAATAAATTTGAAAAGAATAAATACTTTTTTGTATAGTTTTTTATTTTTATTTTTCTTATCTCCAGCTCTTTACTCGTATGTATCTATTTCTCAAACCGAAAAACGAACAGATTATCCAGGTAAAGAAATTGCAAATAAAACCCAAAAAATATGGAGTCAAGATTTTGAAAAAGAGATACAATTTGTAACTGGAGATGAATGGAAAGCAGGGAATCTTTCTTATCATCTTAAATCGAGACCAGTATGGGAAGGGTTTTCAATTGATGAGATATTAAAAAAATCATCACAATTTATTTGTATAGATGAAATATGTTTGGGAAGGTATTAGATAAAACGAATGAAAATAAAAATCTTAATTCCTGTTTATAATGACTGGAAATCAGTTTTTAAAGTATTGGATGAGATAAATAATTTAGATTTAAATATCAAATTTAAAATCTCTGTAATAATTATAAATGATGCCTCCAATCATGATCTTCCAGACTTAGAAAAAAATCTAGAAAATATAGACTCAATCAAAGTTATAAATATGAATATAAATCAGGGTCACACACGATCAATTGCAGTAGGATTAAAATATATTTTTGAGAAAGAAGATTTTGATTATGCCATACCAATGGATGGAGATGGAGAAGATAGGCCTGAAGAAATTAAAACGTTTTTAGATCAAGCAGAAAACTCTAACGGAAAAACTTTTGTAGGAGAACGGATTAAGAGATCTGAAAATATCGTCTTTAAAATGTGTTATCAAATTCATAAGTTAATTACTCTTGTCTTTACAGGTAAATCAGTAAAGTTCGGTAATTATACCTGTCTTCCTAAAGCAACAGTTGAGAAATTAATTAATGAAAAAGCAACTTGGAATAGTTTCTCAGGATCATTAACAAAAATTGAAAGTAGTCTGACCCCTATCCCGTCTATTAGAGGAGTAAGATATTTCGGACCCTCCCAGATGAGTTTTGTTAATTTAGTAAAACACTCTCTTGCAATTATAAGTGTTTTTAGAAAAACTTTTTTAATTCGATCAGCTTTATTTATAGTTATATATATTTGGTTGATCAAAAGTAATGCTTCTATAATAACCTCATTACCATTGATGTTATTATTGATAGCTGTTTATTTAGTCTCAAATTTAGCGTTAAGAGAAAACATGAGTGAGTTTAAAAATTCTTTGGGCCAAATTAAAAACATCGAACAAATTAAATGAAAAAAAAAGATCTCTATTACGAAAGAATCCCAACTAAACTTTTAAGAGAGGATGTTAAATATTTAGGAAATATTCTTGGAAAAGTGATTAAAATTCAGGAAGGTCAAAAGTTTTTTGATTTAGTTGAAAAAGTAAGAAAACTATCAAAGACAAATAAAAAAAACCCAAATCAGAAAAAATTGAATAGTAAATTATTAAGCGCCATTAAAAATCTTAATCCTAAAAATACTTACAAACTTGCAAGAGCATTTTCTCATTTTATGAATTTTATGAATTTGGCTGAATTAGTAGACGCTTCCAGAAGTCTGAATGAGCATGAAAATAGTCAAAAAAAATTAAAAGATAATAAAAATTTGTTTATTGAAGAAATTTTTGAAGATTTATTTAGAAAAAAAAATATTTCCAATAATAGGATATACGATTTAGCAAAAAACTTGAATATTGGCATAGTTCTGACTGCACATCCAACTGAAGTAAAAAGAAGAACTTTAATTCAAAAATATCACAAAATTATTGAAATACTTGAACAGAGAGAATTATTAAAAAATTACCCCTCACAATTAAAAATTCTCGAAAACCAACTTTTTGATGAACTTACAATTATTTGGAACACAGATGATTTAAAAAGAACAAAACCCTCTCCTTTTGATGAAGCTAGATGGGGTCTGGCAATTATTGAAGATAGTCTATGGGATACAATTCCAAAAGTTTATAGAAAATTAAATTCTATTTTTGTGAGAAATATGAATAAAAATTTACCTAAAAATTTTAATCCAATTGTATTTGGTTCATGGATGGGTGGTGATCGAGATGGAAACCCAAATGTGACTGCTGAGGTTACAAGAAAAGTAATTTTATTATCTAGGTGGGAAGCAGCAAAATTATACGAAAAAGCCCTGACTAAAATAATAAGATCTTACTCAATGGAAAAGTGTTCAAAAAAAATTTTGAAAAAAGTTGGTAATTCGTTTGAACCCTATAGAATTTTTTTAAGACCTTTAAGAGATAAAATGCGAATAACGCATAGATTAATTGAGCAACATTTAGTTCAAAAAAAACCTTTGGATCAAAAAAAATTACTAAGTTCTCGAGAGGAAATACTTAGACCCCTTAGAGTTGTAAGAGAATCTTTAGAAGAAAATCAAAATGAGAATATTGCAAGTGGAGATTTATTAGATTTAATGAGACGAGCTAAATGTTTTGGAATTAATCTTGCAAGATTAGATATAAGACAAGAATCTTCAAGGCATAAACAATTAATCTCCGAATTGGTCAAAGCAAAGTATAATAAGAATTATTCAAATTTTAGCGAAAAAGAGAAATTAAATTTTCTAAGATTATCAATCAATTCTAAATCTAAAAAAATAGGAAATTTTCAATTTAGAAATAAAGAAAATAAAGAAGTTTGGTCTACATTTAAAACTTTATCTAAAGAACCACCAGAATGTTTAGGTGCATATATAATTTCAATGACTACATCTGCCTCTGACATCTTATCTGTTTCTTTCTTACAAAAAGAGGCTGAAATAAAAGATAAATTAAGGGTCGTTCCTTTGTTTGAAACATTGAATGATCTGATTAATGCAAAATCTATAATGGAAAATTTATTTTCCCAAAATTGGTATAGAAAATTAATTAATTATAATCAGGAGGTAATGATTGGATACTCAGATTCGAGTAAAGATGCTGGAAAAATATGTGCTAGTTGGCATCAGTATAAAGCCCAGGAGGAAATTATAAAACTTGGAAAGAAATTCAAAATTAAGATAACATTTTTTCATGGACGAGGAGGGTCACCTGGTAGAGGAGGAGGCCCAATACAAGCTACTTTAAGATCTCAACCTCCTAATTCTGTGAATGGCAATATAAGAATTACCGATCAAGGTGAAGTAATTCAGCAAAAATATGGATACGAACCTTTAGCAAACTACAATCTATGTAGTTACATAGGTGCGGTTACTGAAGCAACATTAAATCCTCCACCTATTCCAAAGAAAGAATGGAGAAACCTAATCGATAAGATGTCTGATATCTCAAAAAATTCTTATAGAAAAAATATTAATCAAAGCTCAGATTTTATAGAGTATTTCAAAACAGTTACTCCTCATAAAGCATTAGGAAAATTATCAATTGGTTCAAGGCCTTCAAAAAGAAAAAATGTTGATAACATCCAAAGTCTGAGAGCTATTCCCTGGGTATTTGCTTGGACACAAATTAGACTAATGCTCCCGGCATGGCTAGGAAGTGCTGAGGCTTTGAGATATTCTTATATAAAAGAATTTAGAAAAATTTTATATGATATGGAAAAAAACTGGCCTTTTTTCAATTCCATGCTCGATATGCTAGATATGGTTATTTCAAAAGCTGATCCAGAGATATCTAAAATTTATGAGGAATTTCTTGGTGATAAAAAACTTAAGAGAGTTGGAAAAAAACTGAGATTTCAATTTGATACGATTAAAAGATTAAATAAAATGATTGCACCAAAAGAAATTCTTAAAATAAGAAAACAATTCAGATCTGCAGCTATAGTAAGAAACATTTATTCAGAAGTTTTGAATATTATTCAACCTATCGTTATCTCTAAACTTAAAAAAAATAAAAACAAAAAAAATAAAAAAGATCTAGAGGATGCATTGTTAACTTCTATAGCTGGAATTTCTGCAGCTATGAAAAATACTGGTTAATGTTTAAAAAAGTTAGTCTATTAATTTTATTATCTTTTATTGTTGCCAACACATCAAAAAGTGATTTTAAAGAAATAAAAAAAAAAGCAACAATTTCTAAGCCTGAAATTATTTTTCCAATACCAGAAAATTTAGACAGATGTATTACTAACATGTACACAAATCAAACAACTAATCCTGTTTTACCAGTAACAAAGGTTGATGCTCCTTCAGGATACGGTTTGGACAACAGATTTATGTATACTTTAAACAAGTTTGAAAATTTTAAACGTCCCTGTGGTGGAGGAAATATTGAAGCCTGTGAGAACGTAAAAAGAGTAATTTTAGATTGGGCAAAAGCTGATGCAGCAAAAAGAACAGGACCATCTAACCATGAGGGCAGACATTGGAATGATACTTTAACCGTAAATCTTTGGGTGGCTTCCCCAATGATGGCAGCTTATTCGTTTGCAAAACAAATTATTAAAGTCCCTGACAATGAAGATAAATTAATAAAGGATTGGTTTGAAAGAATTGTTAAAAAAAATAAACATCTTATGTATGGCATGACATATAAACAAGGCACTCAAGCAATAGGTGTTCCAAAAAGAGCCCATAACCATGCACTTTCTTCAGCTATAGCACACATGGAATTAGGAATTCTGTTAAACGATAATATTCAGTTTCGTAAAGCTTTTAAAAATTATGAGGCAGCAATTAAACACCAAAGAGGAGATGGAAGCTTACCTATTGAAACAAGACGTGGTGGAAGAGCTATGTTTTATCAAGGAAGAGCCATGAATGCTTTAGCAGTAATAGCAATTATCGCTGAAAACCAGGGCTATAACATTTGGGAGTATGAATATAGAGGAAGGAATTATCACAATCTTGTTAAGTTTTTTTTAGATTTCACAGAGACTAATGAGATTGTATTTAAATACGCTAAAGAGATGAAATCACCTGGGCCTGCTAAGAATTATAAAGTTCAAGATCTAGATAGTAGATCTAGTAGTAATTGGGGATGGCTCTATGCTTATGTTACTCGATTTCCAGATCATGAGAATGTTCAAAGATTAAAACAATGGTCTACTGATCAAAGCAACCTTAATAATTATCAAAGAAAAATAGTTCTTAATTTTGAAAATATTTTAAAAAGAAACTTTGGCACTTCATCTTGGACAGTGGTTGAACCTAATTGTCATTTTACTAAGTAGCTCTAATTGTTGGCAGACAATAAAAATCAGCTGTATCTATTTTAGAAGAGTATTGTCTTCTCATATTCCATTTTTTATGAACCCCAGCGCTTGCAAGACTTAAAGTAGATCTGCCATATCTGTAATTAGTATTATCAATTGATCGCATTAAACTTTTTATCTTTTCATCTTTTTCTGATGAAAATAAATTTTTTCTACCATCGTCGTTACGTAGTCCTGTAAGCATGACACCTGCTTTCTGATATCGGTATCCATCTTTGAAAATACTTTCTAAAATTGAGACTGCAGTTTTAACAGTTTCAATACTATTATTTGTTGCAATTGGAAAATCAATTGTCTTTGCATTTGAATAATAACCGTAATCTCTTTGAAAAGGACTGGTTCTGACAAAGACTGTAATTGCTTTTGCAACTAAAGACTCTGATCTAATTTTCTCAGATGCATTTAAACAATAGTTTGCAACCGCTTCTTTTAATTCTTGAAATTTTTCAATTCTTTTTCCAAATGACCTTGAAACGACACAGCTCTTTCTTTTCGTTTGTGTTGTCTCTAAGTCAATACATGGTACTCCTCTAAGTTCCATTGCAGTTCTTGAACTTAAAACGTTTGAACATTTTTTGATCCATGTATTAGATTTATTCTTAAGTTGTTTTGCATTGTAAATTCCATTCTTTTGATAAAACTTGGTAAGTTGTCTACCAACACCCCACACATCATTAATTTCAACTTTTTCTAAAATAGGATCTAAATTCTCAATGCCAATTAAACTTGTGACTCCTGATTGTTTTTTCTTTGCAATATGATTTGCAACTTTACTTAAAGTTTTAGTTTTAGCGATACCAATACTAGTTGGAATGCCAGTCCATTGTAAAACTGTTTCTCTAATTTCTCTTCCAACTTTTTCAACTTCAGTATCTGGAAAATTAGACAAATCTATAAATGCTTCATCAATTGAATACACCTCTATTTCAGTATTAAATCTTTTGAGAGTTCTCATTACCCTTCTAGATAAATCTCCATATAAAGAGTAATTTGATGAAAAAACTTCAACTTTATTTTTAACAATAATATCTTTTGCTTTAAAGTAAGGCTCGCCCATCTTGATCCCCAGCGCTTTTGCTTCATTGGATCTAGAAATGATACAACCATCATTATTGGATAAAACAACCACAGGTTTTTTTCTTATTTTTGGATTAAATAATCTTTCACATGAAACATAGAAAGAATTACAATCAACTAAGCCTATTTTTTTAGTACGTTGAATGGATGACATAAGTCACAACCCCCCAGATAAAAACATCTTCTTCTTCATTAATTAGAATTCTATTAGAAAAATCTTTAGAGCCTGACGATAGAAATTTTTTATCTCTTTCTTGAACTAAAGTTTTAACCACAAGCTCATCGTGAACATTTGCAATAACTGTTGAAAAATTTTTTGGTTTTAAACTTTTATCGACAACTAATAAATCTCCATCATTAATCCCAACATCAACCATGGATTTACCCTGAACTCTGATGATGAAAGTGGCTGGAACATTTTTGATTAAATGCATGTTCAGGTCGATATCTTCTTCGATATAATCAGTGGCAGGCGATGGGAAACCAGCACCAGCTTTATGTAGATAATAGGGAATAGTTAGTTTCATGTTCTTGTTTTGTTCTAATTTATAGCCCATTTATACAATGCACGCAAGAGGTTGTATTTTGAGTCCGTAATTGAATCAAAAGTGAATCAAAACGTGAACATCAAAACTATATTTTGTATGCTTGTGGATAACTTCAACCAGAGATAGTTTAATTAAATACACAATGAAAAAAATTCTAATGATTATTCCTGTTTGTTTATTTCTCAGCACAAATGTAAATGCAGAACTTGAAACACTTCCTGAAGGTACAACTGTGAATTCGTTAGTTAAAGATGGATATAGGATAATAGACACTGACGCTGACTCCAAGAATATATTGTATCATTTAATGAAAGGAAAAAACGTAGTTACTTGTGCGATGTATGATGGTGGAGTTAAATGTGTTAAACCTTAATAGATAATGAAAAAACTGATTTGTCATTGTGGAGCTGTAGAAGCAGAAATTAATTTAGATGGAGATTTAGCTAAAGTAATAAAATGTAATTGTTCTATTTGTAAAAGAAAGGGTGCAATTATGTCGATGGTAAAAAATGAAGATTTTAAAATTACTAAAGGTCAAGATAAATTAAAACTTTATCAATTTCATTCCAAAGTAGCTAAACATTATTTTTGCTCTGACTGTGGAATTTATACTCATCATAATCCAAGAATTAACCCAGCTATGACAGGATTTAATGTTGGGTGTGTTGACGAAATAAATACTTTTGAAATGAAAGATGTGCCAGTTAACGATGGTCAAAATCATCCTTTAGATAAAAAATAATTTTCATGCAACAATTTAGTTTATGTTTTGGTAAGGTAAAAAAAGACTGTTTAAAGTTCATTAAATCTCAAGAGACAAAAGCTGATAAATTTAAAAATAAAGAAAGAATGATTAAATCTTTCTTAATTCCGTTATGTTTTTGGATCAGTAAAAAAGCTGACAAAAAAAAACCGTATTTTGTTGGATTAGCAGGAGGGCAAGGAACTGGTAAAACTACAATTAGTTCTTTAATCAGAATTATCTTAACTAAATACTTTAAATTAAACGTTTTT
>CACMXJ010000019.1 GCA_902617625.1 uncultured Pelagibacteraceae bacterium
ACAAACATATTCCATCAAAATCCGGATTAGGAGGTGGATCAATGAATGCTGCAAATATATTAAAATATTTGATTAAGAAAAAGTTTATTAATCCCAGCAAAGGACAATTAAGTTCAATTTGTAAATCGATAGGTTCAGATGTAGCGCTGGGTCTTAATTCTACTTTTACAATTCTTAAATCTAATAATCAGATTAAAGAGTTTAAAAACTGCAAAAAATTTTATGTGCTAATTGTTAAACCTAGTTTTGGGTGTTCGACAAAAGAGATATATTCAAGTGTTAAAAAATTCTCAAAACCCAGATTTAATAAACCCTCTAAAAAAATGTTAAGCTTTGATAATTTGAAAAAACTTAATAATTCTCTTGAGACAATTTCTCTATCTAAGTTTCCTAAATTAAAAAATATCAAATATTTTCTTGAAAAATCCACGAATAAGAGTTTTGTAAGAATGACAGGATCAGGTTCAGCAATTGTCGCATATTTTAAATCTAAAAAATTATGCGATGATGTTAAAAAAAAATTTAGTAGAAAATATAAAAATTGCTGGTGTAAAGTTGCAAAAACTATATAAATTCTTTCTTTTGTGTTATACGAAATTAGATTGGGGCGTAGCCAAGTGGTAAGGCACGGGTTTTTGGTACCTGCATCCTAGGTTCGAATCCTAGCGCCCCAGCCAAATATGAAAAACTTTTTAAATAAAATTTTCTCGAGCTCAAAAAACCTTTACTCATTTAAGAATAATATCAAAAAACTCTCATTAACAACACCTGTGAAAAAAATTTTTGAGGCTATAAATTCTCACTCATCTGAAAGTGAGATTAGGTACGTGGGAGGTTGTTTAAGAAAAATATTAAATAATAATGAGAAAGTTGACGATATAGATTTAGCAACAAATTTAAATCCTTTAGAAGTCACTGAAATCTTAAAAAAAAATAATATTAATTTTTATGAGTCAGGAATTGAACATGGAACAATTACAGCAATCATAGATGATCATAAGTATGAGATAACATCTCTAAGAGAAGATATTTTTACTGATGGTAGACACGCTAAAGTAAAATTCTCCAAAGATTGGAAAAAAGATGCTGCGAGAAGGGATTTTACTATTAACTGTATTTATGCTGATTTGGATGGAAATTTATTCGATCCTTATAATGGAAAAAAAGATATTGAAATAGGTCAGGTTAGCTTTATTGGCAACCCTGAAAAAAGAATTAAAGAGGATTATTTAAGAATATTAAGATACCTAAGATTTTTTTTAAATTACTCAAAGCAGCCTCACAAAGAGGAAATAATTAAAGTAATAAAAATCAATATAAGTGGTATTTCTATTATATCTAAAGAGAGACTATTAGATGAGTTAAAAAAATTATTAAAATCAAATAAATTAGAAAATTTATCAAAGGATAAATTCAGCATCGACCTAATATTGTTAATTTTTCCAGAGCTAAAGAATATCAAAAGTATTATTGATGCAATCAAAGTAAAGAGAGAACTATTTGTTGGTCTGGATTTTATGTTTATTTTATTTTTAATGATAATAGATGAAACAGACAATTTAGAATATTTCTTGTACAAATATAATATTTCAAAAAAAGATCAAAAAAGAGCTTATGCTATTAGTAACTTTTATAATGAAAAGAATGGGTCAAAAACTTTAAATGAAGTGAACTTAAATAAAGTTTTATATTATGATGGAAAGCAAGCAGTATTAGATATTATAAATTTTAAGATTATAAAAACAAAGAAATTAGATAAGAAATTGTTGAGCTTACTAGAATTATATAAAAATAAGATTACGCCAAGTTTGCCTGTTGGAGCTAATTTATTAATGACTAGATACAAAATACCAGAGGGAAGACAGTTGGGGAGTATGCTGAAATTGATCGAGGAGGAGTGGATCAGGAATAATTTCAAAATTTCTGATAAACAAATCGATAGTATTGTAAAAGGTTAAAGATATTTGACGTCTTTAATTTCAAAGTTTTTTACTCCAGCGGGAGTATTTATTTCCACAAGATCATTTTTATTTTTCCCAATGAGACCTTTACCTATTGGCGATTGAAAATATAACAGTTTTTTTTTTAAATCTGCTTCATCTTTTCCGACTATTTTATAATCTATCTTTTCACCTGTATCTAAATTTTCCAAAAATACTGTGGCACCAAAAATTACTTTGCCGTCATTGTTTATTTTAGTAACATCAATGACGTTTGCTCTTGCAATAATATCATTTATTTCTGTTATCCTACCTTCGTTGTGAGACTGCTCTTCTTTTGCTGCATGATACTCAGCGTTTTCTTTTAAATCTCCGTGTGATCTTGCTTCAGCAATTGCGGCAACTATTTCTGGTCTTTTTTTTTCTTTTAAAAAAATTAATTCTTCTTTTAGTTTATTTAAGCCATTCAAGGTAATTGGTTCTTTATCCATTTCATTTCCATTTTGCATGAGGAGGTAATGACATTAATATTCCCTCAACATTACCACCTGTTTGTAATCCAAATTTTGTACCCCTGTCATATAGTAAATTGAATTCTGCATATCTTCCTCTTTTAATATATTGATTTTCTTTATCTTTAGAAGTCCATTTTTTTTTAATCTTTTTATTTATAATTTTTTGAAAAATAGTCTCAAAGGTAATACCAACATCTCTGACAAATTTGAAATTTTTTTCAAAATTGTTTTTTTTATAATCAAAAAAAATACCACCTATTCCACGGGGCTCTTTTCTATGAGGTAGATAAAAATATTCATCACACCATTTTTTATATTTTTTATAATAATTTTTGTCATGTCGATTGCACATATCTCTAAGAGTTTTGTGAAACTGTTCTTTTTCTTTATTATCTTTTTTTGATGGAGTAACATCAATACCTCCACCGAACCAATCAAAAGTCGTACAAATATATCTAGTATTAAAATGCATTGCAGGAATTAAAGGATTTTTCATATGCATTACAACAGATATCCCTGATGCCCAGAACCTAGGATCTTTTTGAGCGCCAGGTATATTTTGTTGAAATTTTTTTGGAAATTTTCCATAAACTTTTGAAAAATTAACACCTACTTTATCAAAAATTTTTCCATCTTTTAAGATTCTATATTCACCACCACCTTCATCTTTTTTTAAATTTCTCTTCCATGAAGTTGACTTAAAACTGATCTTGTTTTTTTCAAAATCACTAATAGTTTTGCAGATCATTTCCTGCAAAGATTTAAACCAATTACTTGTCAATTTTTGTTTTATTTCTAGATCCATTTAAATTAATTTATTTTGTTTTAAACACTCTGCTAATATTATAGCAACAGAAGAAGAAATATTTAAAGAACGCTTATTATTTCGCATCGGAATTTTTAACCTATTATTTATCATTTTATGCACAAATTCAGGCACTCCCGCGCTTTCTCTTCCAAATAAAATTGTATCATTTTTTTTAAACTTAAATTCTGTATATGGACTAGAGGCTTTTGTAGTCATAAGTATAATTCTTTGATTCTCTTTCTCATTAAAAAATTGATCAGAGCTTTTATAATATTTAATCTCTTTTTCATCCATATAATCCATCACAACTCTTTTAAATCTCTTATCGTTTAATAAAAATCCACAAGGCTCTATTATTTCTAATTTCGCCCCCAAACAGGCGCAAGTTCTTATGATCGCAGCAGTATTTTGAGGGATATCAGGTTCAAATAGTGCAATTTTTGGCCCATCATTAATTAGATTATGTGTCATTCTATCAGTAGAAAAATAATACTTTTTTATTATATGTAATCATATATTAACTACCTAAATCAACATATAGAATTATAAGAACCTATAAACAGTGGAAAAGAAAACTAAAAGAAGAGATTTTTTATTTACAGC
The DNA here is from genome assembly GCA_902617625.1 of uncultured Pelagibacteraceae bacterium. Classification (GTDB taxonomy): domain Bacteria; phylum Pseudomonadota; class Alphaproteobacteria; order Pelagibacterales; family Pelagibacteraceae; genus Pelagibacter. Next base: position 3,867 of record CACMXJ010000019.1, read on the forward strand.
TACTTACGCGGTCGGAGCCGTTGGTGCAGGTGCAGTGATTTGGCCTATGATTGATCAAATGAACCCAGATGCTTCAGTAAAAGCGTTAGCAAGCACTGAGGTTGATGTGAGCGCAGTCAATCCAGGAAAAACCATAACTGTGTTATGGAGAGGAAAGCCAGTTTTTATTAGAAGAAGAACTTCAGAGGAAATATCTGAAGCTAGATCTGTTAAGTTGGAAGATTTAAAGCATCCTGAAAAAGATGAAGATCGTGCAAAAAATCCAGAGTGGCTTGTTATGCTCGGAGTATGCACGCACTTAGGTTGTGTGCCTTTGGATCAAAAAGGTGATTATAATGGATGGTTCTGCCCATGTCATGGTTCTCATTACGATACTTCGGGAAGAATTAGAAAAGGTCCAGCTCCAACAAATATGGAAATTCCAGAATATAAATTTGTTGATGCTAACACAATTAAGATTGGATAATTTTTTATGAGCGAACACGAATACACACCGAAATCAAAAGTTGGAAAATGGTTTAATGATAGATTACCCCTTTTAACTTTAGCAAACCATTTAACAGATTATCCAACACCAAAAAATTTGAATTATTGGTGGACATTTGGCGGAATTCTAACTTTTTGTTTAATCACTCAAATTGTAACCGGATTAGTTTTAGCAATGCACTATATTGCGCATGCTGATATGGCGTTTCAAAGTGTCGAACACATAATGAGAGATGTAAATTATGGATGGTTGATAAGGTATATACATGCAAACGGAGCTTCAATGTTTTTCTTAGCAGTATATATTCATATATTTAGATCTTTATTTTATGGTTCTTATAAATCTCCTAGAGAAGTTATATGGATTATCGGAATAATCATTTATCTTCTTATGATGGCAGCTGCTTTCTTAGGCTATGTTTTGCCATGGGGACAAATGAGTTTTTGGGGAGCTACAGTTATTACGAATTTATTTAGTGCAATTCCTTTAGTAGGTGAGGGAATAGTAACATGGTTATGGGGAGGATATTCAGTAGATAACCCAACACTTACAAGATTTTTTACTCTACACTACTTAATTCCTTTTTTAATTTTAGGGTTAGTTGTTTTACATATTTGGGCTCTTCATGTGCCTGGAAATAATAATCCAATTGGAATTGATATAAAAAAACCCTCAAAAGATACAGTTCCATTTCATCCATACATAGTTATTAAAGATGGTTTTGCGTTGTTGATGTTTATGATTGTTTTCGCTTTTTTTGTTTTCTATACACCAAATATTTTAGGTCATGCTGATAATTACATTGAGGCAAATCCTCTTGTTACACCAGCTCACATTGTTCCTGAATGGTATCTGTTACCTTTTTATGCAATCTTGAGATCAGTTCCTGATAAACTTCTAGGTGTTATAGCGATGTTGTCTGCAATTTTAATATTGGCTGCACTTCCTTGGTTAGATACTTCAAAAATTAGATCTGCAGTCTTTAGACCTTTATATAAGCAGTTCTATTGGATCTTAGTGGCTGATGTTTTAATTTTAGGATATGTCGGAGCTATGCCAGCGGAGGGCCTTTACTTATTAATTGCTAGGATTGCAACAGCATATTACTTCCTTCATTTTTTAGTTGTACTGCCAATATTAGGATTCAAAGAGAGGACCACACCTGTTCCTTTGAGTATTACTGAACCAATTTTGGGTGGATCACCTAATTTTGCTACGGTGAAAAAAAAGGATAGTTTTAAAGATCAGTGAAAAATTTTTTTAGAATATCGTTTTTAATAGCATTATTTTTTGGATTTCAACTTAACTCTAATGCAGCTGAGAAAGTTGAATATTTAAAAACTGATTGGAGTTTTAAGGGTCCCTTTGGCAAGTTTGACAGAGCTGCCCTTCAAAGAGGATATCAAGTTTATCAAGAAGTTTGTTCTTCATGCCATTCTATGAAATATCTAAGTTATAGAAATCTAGTGGAAGAGGGTGGGCCTGAATTTTCAGTGGAGCAAGCAAAAGCCATTGCAGCATCTTTTGAGGTAAAAGATGGACCCAATGCAGATGGTGAGATGTTTATGAGACCAGGAAGATTGTCGGATAAATTTGTGATGCCTTACGAAAATGAAAAAGCTGCTCAAGCAGCAAACGGTGGAGCATACCCGCCCGATATGACTGTTTTAGTAAAAGCGAGAGGTGGTGGAGTTGATTATATTTATTCACTTCTTCAAGGATATGAAGATCCACCAGCTGGGGTGACTTTAGATGATGGTGTTTACTATAACAAATACATGTATGGAAATAAGATTAAAATGTCCAATCAACTTTCTGATGGTTTAGTAGAATACTCGGATGGTACTAATGCTTCTATAGAACAAATGGCAAAAGATGTTACAACTTTTTTAATGTGGACTGCAGAACCTCATTTAGAAACACGTCATAAAATGGGTTTTAAAGCAATAGTTTATTTAATTATATTAACAGTTTTAGTTTATTTTAGTATGAAGAGAATCTGGTCACGTATTGAAACGAAAGTTTAAAACGTCACCGTCTTTAACAATATAGTCTTTACCCTCTAATCTCATTTTTCCGTTTGTTTTAGAATTTACCCATCCATCATTTTCAACAAAATCATTATAAGAAATAGTCTCAGCTCTAATAAATCCTTTCTCAAAATCAGTATGTATTTCACCAGCAGCTTTTGGAGCTAAACAATTTTTCTGAATAGTCCAGGCTCTTGTTTCCTCAGGACCTGAGGTAAAAAAAGTGTCTAATTCTAAAATCTTATAACCTTTTTGAATCAACATATCCAAGCCAGTGTCCTTTAAACCAATCATTTCCATGTAGTTTTTTCTTTCTTCATTATCTAACTCATTGATTTGATTTTCAATATCAGCCGATACAATTAAAGTATTTTCTAAGCCAAATTTTTTTATGAATGATTTAGTGTAACTGTTTCCATTTTGGACACTTTTCTCATCAACATTACAAACAAATATTTTGGGCTTTAAAGATAATAAACCACTTAAATTTAGTTGTTTTTTGGTAAATTCTGATTTTAAAATTGTTAAATCTTGATCATTATTAATTAAGTCTAAACAACTTTGAAGAATTTTAATTTGATCCTCATCAATATTTTTTTTGTTATTTTTCTCAAGTCTTTTTTGAATGGATTCTAAATCTGCTAGCTTCATTTCTGTTTCAATTATTTCAAGGTCTCTAACAGGGTCAACCGTAGGATTTACATTTTGAATATCACTGGAGTCAAAACATCTAATCATATGTATTACAGCATCTACTTCTCTGATATGAGATAGAAATTTATTTCCCAAACCTTCACCTTTAGATGCACCCTTCACAAGACCAGCTATGTCAACAAAAGAAATAGTAGTAGGTATAATTTTTTTTGATTTAGAAATTTTGGCTAAATTTTCCAATCGATAATCAGGTACACTGACTACACCAATATTTGGATCAATTGTGCAGAATGGGAAGTTAGCTGCTTGAGCTTTATTTGAATTAGTTAATG
>CACMXJ010000020.1 GCA_902617625.1 uncultured Pelagibacteraceae bacterium
TGCTTACATTGAGGAAAAAAATAAAATCAATTTTTTGATCTGTCTTTATCAATAAATGTTCTAGATTTTTTGCTTGAGATAATGACCTTGGGTATCCATCAAAAATTAATCTATCTTTTTTATCTGGATCTAACAAAATATTTTCAATTAATTTGTTTACAATATTGTCATCAACAAATTTTCCATTACTCATATCATCAAGAATTTTTTTACCAATTTCAGAATTCTTCTGAATTTCATCTCTTAGCATATCACCAGTTGAAACTTGAAAATTTTTTAACTTTTTTACTAAATATTTTGCCTGAGTACCTTTGCCTGCTCCAGGAGGTCCAATTAATATTAAGTTCACTTTTTAACTATTTTCCAAATTTAGTTTTCTTAATTAATTGCTCATATTGTGAGCTCATAAGTCTAGTTTGAATTTGTGTAACAGTATCTATAGCTACCACCACAACAATTAATATTGAAGTTCCACCTAAATAAAAAGGTATCGGATAATTTGCAATCAAAAATTCTGGCATCAAACAAACTAAAGTTAAATACAAGGCTCCTATCGTAGTTAATTTTGTTAGAATGTTTTCAATGTAAATTGCTGTGCTTTCGCCTGGTCTTATACCTGGAATAAATCCTCCATATTTTCTTAAATTATCAGCTGTATCTGTGGGATTAAATGTAATTGAAGTATAAAAGAAAGTAAAAAATATAATACCAGATGCGTAAAGTAACATATAAAGTGGTTGTCCTTGAGTAAAGTAAGAACTTAGATTCAAAAAAGTTTCACTTTCAGACACATTAAAATTAGAAAACGTTACTGGTAATAAAAGTAATGCTGATGCAAAAATGGCTGGTATAACGCCTGCCTGATTAATCTTTAAAGGTAAGTGTGATGACTCACCTCCATACATTTTGTTTCCCATTTGTCTTTTTGGATAATTTATCAGGATTTTTCTCAATGCTCTTTCCATAAAGACAATAAATAAAATTGTTAAAATCAATAAAATAAAAATTGCGATAATCATTAATGTTGATATTGCACCAGTCCGTCCTAATTCGAATGTTGTTACTAAAGCTCTTGGTATTTCAGCAACGATTCCAGCAAAAATAATTAAAGATATTCCATTTCCAATTCCTCTTTGTGTTATTTGTTCTCCTAGCCACATTAAAAAAATTGTTCCAGCTACAATTGTTGTAACTGTTGATATCTTAAAGAACATCCCTGGATTAATTACAAGATTAGCTGACGATTCTAATCCAACTGACAATCCGTAACCTTGAACAGTAGCTAATAAGACAGTTCCATATCGAGTTATTTGAGTTATTTTAGCTCGACCTGTTTCCCCCTGAGCCTTTAAATTTTTAAAATAATCAGAAACTCCAGTTAATAATTGGACAATAATTGATGAGGATATATAGGGCATTATTCCTAATGCAAAAATTGCCATTCTACTAACAGCTCCACCAGCAAAAACATTAAACATTCCTAATAACCCTTTTTGATTTCCCTCCATCAAAATTTTTAATTGTTCTGGATCAATTCCAGGTAATGGAACAAATGTACCAAATCTATAAACCGCTAAAATCAAAATAGTAAATATAATTCTGTTTTTTAAATCACTACTTGATGATAATGAGCTCATTTAATTCGGATATTATTTTTTTAGTTGTATTGATCCACCAATTTTTTCTAGCTTCTCGAGTGCTGATTTTGATGCAAGATCTGCTTCTATATTTATTTTATCTTTAATTTCACCAGTCCCTAAAATTTTAAGTTTTTTTGTATTTTTATTTATTAACTTAAGTTTTTTAAGAGAAGATGAATTCAAAACCTCACTAGTGCTTATTGTTTTTTTATTTATATAAGTTTGAATTTTATCCAAATTTAGAATTGCAATTTTTTGTGTATCAATTGGATTAAATCCTCTTTTTGGTAATCTTCTATATAGTGGCATTTGACCACCCTCAAAACTTTTTATAGCAACACCAGATCTTGATTTCTGACCCTTTACACCTCTACCTGAAGTTTTACCTTTACCTGAACCTATTCCTCGACCAACTCTAATTTTAGACTTATTTAATTTTGGTCGATTATTTAATTTAATCATTATCCTCTTTTTTCAACTATTTCAGAAATCTTTTTATTTCTAATTGATGATATTTGTTTAGGTGAGTTCTGTTTCATTAAAGCTTTAATAGTTGCTCTTATAACATTATGGGCATTGGATGTTCCCATAGATTTTGCAACTATGTCTTTAACTCCTAAAACTTCACAAACAGCTCTTACTGGACCACCAGCTATAATACCTGTTCCTTTTGAGGCAGACCTTAAAACTATTCTACCAGATCCATCCTTGGCTTTTACATCGTGGTGAATTGTTCTACCTTCCCTCAATGGTATATGAATTAGTTTTCTTCTTGCAATTTCGTTTGCCTTTTTAATAGCATCTGGAACTTGTTTAGCTTTAGCGTGAGCGATGCCTATTTTTCCTGCTTGATTGCCTACCACTACGAGAGCTGAAAAACCAAATCTTCTTCCACCCTTCACAACTTTAGTAATTCTATTAATGTGAACTAATTTTTCTAGAATATCATCATTTTTTTTATCTTTAAAGTTTTCCATAATTAGAAATCCATACCATTTTTTCTTAACGTTTCAGCAAAAATTTTTATTCTTCCATGGTATTTGTAGATACCCCTATCAAAATAAATTTTACTAATTTTTTTTTCTTGTGCTTTTTTTGCTAGTTTTTCTGCAACAATTTTAGAAAGTTCAGATTTATTTTTTGTTTTGGATTCTTTTATATCTTTTTCAACTGAAGATGCAGATAATAATGTGACATTTTTTGTATCATCTATAATTTGCGCTGAGATATTTTTTGATGATCTAAAAATACTTAATCTAAATCTTCCAGCCTTAGCAAATTTTTTAAGCTTATTAGTTACTCTAAATTTTTTTCTAATACTTGTATTAAGTTTCATTATTTTTTCTTTCCTTCTTTTTTCAAAATATATTGACCCTTTTCTCTAATCCCTTTTCCTTTATAAGGCTCAATCTTTCTAAATGTTTTAATTTTAGATACAACTGAACCAACTAATTGTTTATCAAAACCTGTTATTTTTAATGTAGTTTGTTTCTCTACTGAAATTTTTATACCCTCTGGGATATCATAATTTACATCATGACTGTACCCTAATTGCAAATTCAATTGATTACCTTTTAGTGCTGCTCGATATCCTACGCCAACTAACTCTAAAGTTTTTTCATAACCTTTTACAGAGCCAATAACTGCGTTATTTATTAAACTACGATTCATTCCCCATAATCTCTTTGTATTTTGATCAATCTTTTTGGGTTTCAAAGATATCTCTTTACCATCTTTAATATCAAGATTAAAAACTTCCAGATCAATATTAAGAGATTTTTTGCCTAATGGACCTTCGATATTTAAAATATTTCCAGCAATTGCGACTTTGACTTTTTCTGGAATTGAAATGTTTATTTTACCAATTTTTGACATAATTAAAAAACCTTACAAATTATTTCTCCACCAACTCTTTGCTTTCTAGCATCAATGTCAGTCATAACACCTTTCGGTGTTGATAAAATTGCTATACCTAGACCATTATTGATTTTTGGTAAACTATCTGCACTTGAAAAAATTCTTCTTCCAGGTTTTGAGACTCTTTCAAAATTATTTATAACTGGGTTTCCTGAATGATATTTTAGCTCTAAAGATAAAATGTTTTTATTTTCATTACTTGAAATTTTAAAATCTTTTATAAAACCTTCGTTCTTTAAAATATCAGCTATCTTACTTTTAAAATTTGAAGAAGGTAAATCTACTTTCTTGTGGTTTCTAGCTTGAGCATTCTTTACTCTTGCTATCATATCTCCAATTGGGTCACTTAAACTCATAATATTTCCTTTCTACCAACTCGATTTTACTAAACCTGGAATTTTTCCTTGTAATCCAAGTTGTCTTAATGCAATTCTTGATATCTTTAACTTTCTATAAACTCCATGAGGCCTTCCGGTTATCTGACATCTGTTCATAACTCTATTTTTAGCTGAATTTCTCGGTAATTTTGAAAGTTTTTGTTGTGCTTTAAATCTTTCCTCTAAAGGAATTTTCTTATCCATAATAATTTTTTTTAATTTTGATCTTTTATTAAAAAATCTATTTGACATTTTTATTCTTCTATTATTTTTATTTACTGAACTTAATTTAGCCATTTTAATTATCTCCTTTTTTAATAAATGGAAAATTCATTTTATCCAATAAAGCAAAACTATGATCTCTATCTAATGATGAAATTACAATTATAATATCTAATCCTCTGACTTTATCAGCCCTATCGAAACTTACTTCTGGAAAAATAATGTGTTCTTTTATACCAAATGTATAATTTCCAAACTTATCAAATCCTTTTGATGATAATCCTCTAAAATCTTTAACTCTAGGTAATGCTATATTAACGAGTCTATCTAAAAATTCATACATTTTATTTTTTCTTAAAGTCACTTTTAATCCTGCATTTGATCCCTTTCTTGTCTTAAAATTCGCTACAGATTTTTTGAATTTTGTTGTTACTGGTTTTTGACCAGTTATTTTTGCTAAATCTTCTTCACATGATTTTAAAATTTTAGAGTCATTTCCATCCAAACCTAATCCCATATTTAAGATAACTTTCTCAATTTTAGGTCCCATATTCAAATTTTTGAAACCAAACTGAGTTTTTAAAGCAGGTTGAATTTCTTTTAAGTAAAGTTCTTTTAATCTTGGGGTCATTATTTTTTAGCTATAATTTTTTTATTTTTTTTTTGTTCTTCTATTAATTTCAAATTTGAAATATGAATAAAATTTTCTTTTGAAAAAATCCCGCCCTTTTTTTCTTTTGTTGTTTTTACATGTTTTTTAATCATATTTAGATCTTTTACTTTTACTCTATTGTTCGCTCTATCAATTTCTATAACTTCACCTTCTTTGGCTTTGTCTTTACCTGATAAAATTTTTACTTTTAATCCTTTTTTAATCATTAAATTACCTCTGGAGCTAAAGAAATTATTTTCATTTGCCCTCTTGTTCTAAGCTCTCTAGTTACTGGACCAAATATTCTTGTTCCTACAGGTTCGCCTTTATCATCAACTAATACTGCCGCATTATTATCGAATTTTACTTTTGATCCATCGTCCCTATGAATACCTTTCTTAACTCTAACAACTACTGCTTTGTGAACAGAACCTTTTTTAACTTTACCTTTTGGAATCGCTTCTTTAACAGCAATCACTATTGTATCTCCTATACTTGCATATCTTCTTTTTGATCCACCTAAAACTTTGATGCATTCAATTTTTTTTGCACCGGTGTTATCAGCAACCTGTAATTCTGTTTGAACTTGTATCATTATTTTGAATTCTCCATTACTTGAAATCTTTTATTTTTAGAGTAGGGTTTACTTTCAATAATTGAAACCTTGTCACCATTTTTATATTTATTATTTTCATCAT
>CACMXJ010000021.1 GCA_902617625.1 uncultured Pelagibacteraceae bacterium
ATGCGGCGAGAGCAATGTTAAATCCAATTTTGGTTTATGGATCGGAGCCTGGAGGCCAGTTAACTACAACAACAGACGTTGAAAACTTTCCTGGATTTGCTGATGTTATTCAAGGTCCATGGCTTATGGATCAAATGAAAGAGCAAGCAAAAGCAGTTGGAACAGAAATGATTGAAGATCATATAAGTTCAGTAAATTTAAAAACAACACCTTTTGAGGCTGTAGGTGACACTGGTCAAAAATATACTGCTGATAGTATAATAATTTCCACAGGTGCCCAAGCTAGATGGTTAAATATTAAATCTGAACAAGAGTTTAGAGGATTTGGTGTATCAGCATGTGCAACATGTGATGGTTTTTTCTTTAAAGATAAAGAAGTTGCTGTTGTAGGTGGAGGTAATGCGGCTGTCGAAGAGGCTATGTTTCTTACAAAATTTGCTTCAAAAGTAAAATTGATTCACAGAAGAGATAGCTTGAGGGCTGAAAAAATGCTTCAAAAAAAACTTATGGAAAATAAAAAAATTGAAATCATTTGGGATACAGTTGTTGAGGATGTAATTGGAGATAAAGATCCAAAGAATGTTAAAGGAATAAAAGTTAAAAATGTGAAAACAAATAAAATTGATGAAATAAAATTAGACGGTGTTTTCATTGCTATTGGTCATGACCCTGCAACTCAATTATTTAAAGATCAACTAAGTATGGATAATGAGGGTTATTTGATAACAAAACCAGATTCAACAGAGACTAATGTGCCTGGTGTTTATGCAGCTGGAGACGTAAAGGATAAAACATTTAGGCAAGCAGTAACTGCTGCTGGTATGGGATGTATGGCAGCACTTGAGGCTGAAAAGTTTTTATCTCATTAAAGTGAAAAATAATCTTCATGTTTTCTTGGGCGCTACAGTGGCAGATGCAGCAGCCAGACCATTACATTGGGTATATAATCAAAAAAAATTAAGTATTTATATTAAAGGAAAAAAAGACTTTTCTTTTTTAAAAAAAAATAGAAGTCCGTTCTATAATATCAAAACCGGGAAAGTCTCTGGTTACAATGAAATTAGCCAAGTGATGTTTCACACACTATTGGATGGACACGAAAATATAGAGAAACGTTTTAAAAAAAAAATCCTTAAAAAGTTTGGCCCTGGAAGTAAATATTGGAAAAATTTAAAACTGAGATCTAAATATAAAAAAGTCAAAGACTGGCGAGGTATAGTCAGGGGACCATGGATACATCAAAATATTATTGAGACGGTAAAAAATATCAAATTAAAAAAAAAGATCTCTGGTGGTGTAAAAGTCAATGAGTCAGATGGTTTTTGTGCTACTCTTCCATATTTTCTCTATGGCTTTGATTTTAAAAGTTTAGAAAAAATTTTCAAAATTGTAACAGTTTCAAAAATAAGTTTTAAATATGCTATGGCAAAATTTTTTTTAATAGATTTTGCGTTAAAGGGATCTGAGGACCCAATCAAAGAATTCACAAAAAAATTCAATAGAAATTCTTTTTTTAAAGGAATTGTTAATGACATTAAAAAAATAAGAAAATTAAAATCAAAGTTCGATACAACTGCGATAATGAAACTAGGTATGGCTTGTAGCTACCCAGGAACTTTTAACAGCTCAATATATACAATTATTAATTCAAAAAATTATAAAGACGCTATTTTAAAAACAATAAAGGCAGGTGGGTGCAATTGTTCAAGAGCAAATTTTACCGGAGCATATTTTGCAGCTTTAAAAGGTATAAATTCTATTCCAAATAATTGGATTAAAAAAACAATTCCAGCAAAAAAGATTTTAAATCAAAAATAATTATTTATTTAAGGCTTCACAAAAAGATTTAATTCTCGACATTGCTTTTTTTAAATTTTTCATGGATGTAGCATAAGAAATTCTAAAATAGCCATCTAAGCCAAAGGCAGAACCTTGGACAACAGCAACATTTTCTTTTTCGAGTAATCTTTGAACAAAATTAGTATCAGTTTTTAATTTTGTTTTTTTATTCAACAATCCTTTGCAGCTTGGAAATACGTAAAATGCTCCATTTGGTGTTAAACAACTTATACCTTTTATACTATTTAAGCTTTTCACAACAAAGTTTCTTCTGTCTTTAAATGCTTTAGCTCTAGTTTTTATGAATCCTTGTTTTCCATTTAATGCCTCAACAGCTGCAGCTTGACTTATTGAAGACGGATTTGAAGTTGATTGTGATTGGATTTTTCCAATAGCTTTTATTATTTCCTTTGGACCAGCAGCATAACCTATTCTCCAACCAGTCATAGCATATGATTTACTTACTCCATTCATCGTAATTGTCCTATCTTTTAGCTTAGAAATTTGAGCAATTGTAAAAAAATTAAAGTTGTCATACCTAACATGTTCATAAATGTCATCACTCAGAATAAAAATTTTTTTATTTCTGATTAAAATTTTTGCTAAATCGTTAATTTCTTTTTTTGAATAACCTGCTCCTGTTGGATTTGATGGAGAATTAAGAATGATCCATTTAGTTTTTTTAGATATTGCTTTTTTTAATTTTTTTGGAGTAAGTTTAAACCCTTCCTGTTCGGTACATTTGATTATTTTTGGCTTTCCTCCAGCTAACAAAACCATATCTGGGTATGATACCCAAAAAGGTGCTGGTATAATCACTTCGTCCCCTTTATTAAGAGTTGCCATAAAAGCATTATAAAGAACTTGTTTTCCTCCTGTGCCAACAGTGATTTGATCTAAAGAGTAGTTAAGTTTATTTTCTCTTTTAAATTTCTTAATTATAGCTTTTTTAAGTTCAGGTGTGCCATCAACAGCAGTGTATTTTGTGTCTCCTCTTTTTATAGCTTTGATAGCAGCTTTTTTGATATTTTCTGGAGTGTCAAAATCTGGCTCTCCAGCTCCTAAACCAATTACATCTTTACCAGCTGCTCTTAATTCTCTAGCTTTCTGAGTAACTGCGATAGTTGGCGATGGCTTAATTCTCTTTAAACTGTCTGATATTATGCTCATTGAAATATAAATTAATTCTACTACGTTCTTTAATATATGGAAAATACTTATCAAGATTTAATTACTGATATTCAGAGTAAAAACCCAAAAATCAGTGGAAAACTTGAAGGTGGTAAAAAATTTAAAATCAAATCTGATTTCAAGCCAGCGGGTGATCAACCAGAGGCTATTAAAAGATTAGTAAACGGTGCAAATAAAGATGAATTTAATCAAGTTTTGCTTGGTGTTACTGGGTCTGGAAAAACTTTTACAATGGCAAAGGTGATAGAGGCTACAAATAGACCAGCCTTAATTCTTGCTCCTAACAAAACTCTCGCTGCTCAACTTTATGGAGAGATGAAGACATTTTTTCCTGATAACGCTGTTGAGTATTTTGTGTCTTATTATGATTACTATACACCAGAAGCTTATGTCCCAAGATCTGACACATACATTGAAAAAGAAGCATCAATTAATGAACAAATAGACAGGATGAGACATTCAGCAACAAGATCACTTTTGGAGAGAGATGATGTTTTAATTGTAGCCAGTGTATCATGTATTTATGGTTTAGGCTCTGTTGAGGCTTATAGCAAAATGACCCTAACGCTCCAAAAAAACTATGATTATAATAGAGAACAGATAATAAAGTCTCTAGTTGCGTTACAATACAAAAGAAATGATCAAAATTTTTATAGAGGCACTTTCAGAGCTCGTGGTGAATATCTAGAAATCTTTCCATCTCATTTAGAAGATAGGGCCTGGCGATTAAATTTGTTTGGTGATAAACTGGAGAAAATTGAGGAGTTTGACCCTCTCACAGGTGATCAAGTTAGAGAATTAAGTTTAGTTAAAGTTTATGCAAATAGTCATTACATAACTCCTAAACCAACTATTGAACAAGCAATTTTAAATATAAGAAAAGAATTAGAAATTACTCTTAAAAAACATAAAGCAGAAAATAAATTACTTGAGGCTCAAAGACTTGAGGAAAGAACTAAATTTGATCTTGAAATGATTGAGGCAACTGGATCTTGTGCTGGAATTGAAAATTACTCAAGATTTTTGTCAGGTAGAAAACCAGGCGAGCCACCCCCAACTTTATTTGAATACTTTCCAGATAATACTTTAATTTTTGTTGATGAATGTCATGTAACAGTTCCCCAGCTTAATGGAATGTACAAAGGTGATAGATCAAGGAAAAGTACGTTGGCTGAATACGGATTTAGACTTCCATCTTGTATGGATAATAGACCATTAAAATTTGAGGAATGGGATTTAATGCGAACACAAACAGTATTTGTTTCAGCAACACCAGGACCTTGGGAATTAGAACAAACAAAAGGGAAGTTTATCGACCAAGTTATAAGGCCAACCGGATTAATTGATCCACCAGTGGAAATAAGACCTGCTAAAAACCAAGTAGATGACTTAATGCATGAATGTAAAAAGGTAATAGAAAAAAATCATAGAGTTCTAGTTACAACTCTTACTAAAAAAATGGCAGAGGATTTAACTGAGTACCTTCATGAAAATGGAGTGAAAGTTAGATACCTTCATTCCGATATTGACACTCTTGAAAGAATAGAAATTATGAGAGACTTAAGGATGGGTGTTTTTGACGTGCTTGTAGGCATAAATTTATTAAGAGAGGGTTTAGATATTCCTGAATGTGCTCTAGTTGGAATTTTAGATGCAGACAAAGAAGGATTTCTAAGATCTGAAACATCCTTGATTCAAACTATCGGAAGAGCTGCAAGAAATGTTGATGGCAAGGTAATTTTGTATGCTGATAAAGAAACAAAAAGTATCAGAAAAGCTATACAAGAAACAGAAAGAAGAAGAAAAATTCAGTTAGCTTATAATAAAAAAAATAAAATAGATGCAAAAACAGTAAAAAAAGAAATTAACGATATTCTAGAGAGTGTTTATGAGAAAGATTATGTAAAAATCAGTGAGGGTTCAAACATTGGTGGAAATTTAAAAAAACATTTAAAAGCTTTGGATAAAAAAATGAAAGAAGCAGCCTCCAATCTTGAGTTTGAAGAAGCAGCAAAAATCAGAGATGAAATAAGAAAATTAGAGAGTACTGAATTAGAAATAACATTAAATCCAAAAATAAGACAGTATGATGTTAAAAATAAACTTTATCCCAAAGGAAGATCCACTATGGGTATGCCTGGTACAAAAGTTACCAAAAAAAAAGATAAAAAATGGAAGCACGCAAAATAATCATCACAGGTGGAGCAACAAGAATAGGTGCTGCAATTGCAAAAAAACTTTCAGGTCCAAATAAAGAGTTAGTTCTTCATTTTAATAAATCAAAATCTAAAGCGCTAATTCTCAAAAAAAAATTAGAAGGCAATGGAACTAAAGTTT
>CACMXJ010000022.1 GCA_902617625.1 uncultured Pelagibacteraceae bacterium
AATAAAGACGATGAAAAAAAGAAAAAAATAAAAATGAATGAAATTTTTTTCACTTACTTAGACATTGGAGTAGCGCCAGTTTCTAAACTAACAATTTTTCCGTCTTTATATCTATAAACCGCCATTACAGCTTCAACATTTCCGTCATTAAATGTAACAAAAGAATGGTGTACACCCACTTCATCATTTTCATATACAACCCTAGTTTTATCTTGATTGATATCTCCACTCATTGCCCATTTTATAACATCAGCTTTTCCTAAAGAATTTCCAGATTTATGCATTGTGAATTTAAAATCATCATGTAAAAGTTCATTCATAGTTGCCTCATCTTTTTTATCTATTGCATCAGTATATCTTTTTAATATCGACATTTTATACTCCTTTGATTATTATTCCGTTACCAATTGAGTTTTCTAAACGGATTTGTTTAATTGGTTTGTATTCATCAGAGTTATACCACTCTAAAGCTTTTTCATAACTTGGAAACTTAATAACAACTGTTCTAGGATATGCCCAAGTTCCTTCTAATACTTTTGTCTCACCACCTCTAACAATATATTCTCCACCAAATTTTTCAGCAATCGGTTTCACTTTTTCTACGTACTCTTTATATTCCTCAGGTTTTTTTACATCTATGTTGAATATCGCAAACCCAGACATTAAGTGTAAATTTTATCAGCTAAACCGTAGCATAAAATTGCACTCATAATCGTAAATACGAACGGTGCAATAACACCCTCGTTTGTAGTTTTTTCATTCACACCTGTTTTATTTATTTTAATAGAATAAAAATTACATAAAAAAATACATAGATTATTTATAAAAACTAAATTTAAGAATCCCCATGTATTTTCCAAACCTCCAGGTCTTATAAAACCTACATAGATTGACATTAAAAATACAGCAAGCATAAACGCTCCTGCCATTCTAATCATTATTGCGCCACTTGGATCAATACCAAATCTTTCCATGAAGCTTTTAGTGCCAAAAATAGTTTGAAATGCATAAACACCAACTCCAATAAAATGAACTAAGTAAATTATTAAATAAAATATCCCATTAAATTTTTCTAACATTATTTATTCTCCTTCACTAAATATCGGTCTTATCTCGTCCTTAATAGTTCCTTCTATGGCGACTTCTTTTAATTGCTCTAAAAGTTTCATATATGCAGGATCTGCAGACATGTTAGCGTCAGCCTCATTATCACCCTCAAACATAGTTCCAATTAAAGTTTCTCTTATTGTTCTTGGGTCCCCACCCATTTGAAAAGAGAAATAAACATCATGATTGGGGTAATGTTTTTTTCTGACTGCAGCTAAACCTTTCCCAATCTCCATTGCTTTTCCTAGGCCATCGTCTTTTACTCTCATTGTTCTTGTGTAAATTACTTTCATTTTTTTCCTCTTAAATTTAATTAAATAAAGTTTTGGCCTATTCTAGGTGTTGTAATCCATTACTTCATCTGTGCACTCAGTAAATTTATGAGGTTCAAAAAAGTCATTCATAGATGCTAATTGTTTATTAATAGCTTCTGGATTTTTACCTTTCCACCAACAAAACATTTGCATTGTATCTCCTGGAGTATTCCAAGTCATTTGACATGCTGCATCTTCACTAGTCATCGATTTTACAATATCTTCCATCTTCATTGATGCAACTGTCTCTGAAAATTTATCTTTCATCTCCTTTGATTTGAAAGTGTGAGTTACCATGTAGTTTTTCATATTTTCTCCTTTATAGATTTATTTTAGATAGTTCAAATAACTGAGCACTCTCTACACACTCGGCATAGATCGCTTTTGCAGTAGGGTTATTACCGGTTACAAATTCTTTCATTCCAGCTTCATTATGAACATTAACTTTAAATAACATCCCACTCTTATCTGGTATCATAGCCCCAATAGTTTTTTCAGGATAAGCAACACTTTTTCTGACACTCATACCTTCATCTGATTGCATCCAACCCATGAAAGTTTCTAATTTACCTTCTTTAAGTTTAAGATGTACTAACATTTCTTTTTCCATTTTCCTCCTTTTTTAATTTTATCTTATTGAATGATATATTTCTCCACCCAAGCTTCGAGCAACACCATATTTTTCCATTATTTCACCAAATTTTGGAAAGTAATCGTTTTTCATTGCATTTTCCACGTGACGTTTAACACTATCCATTGAGGTAAATCTTTCATTAATTGTAAAAACAACATTTCCAGTCAATCCTTGGCTTGGGTCTGCAGGATTTACAAATTCATCTGCTTTTGTGAAAAATGAGCTTATCAAATACTTAGATCCATCATTTGAGTCTGAGTAAAATTCTTGCATCCATGCGGCATGTGTTTTGAATAATTCTAGAACCTCATCAGCCTTATCTTTTGGAACAACGTAGCCCAGATTTATACATTTAATTTCTGACATAATACTTCTTTATTAATATAAAGTTTGAATTACTTTTTTTACCCTCTCGGCTCCATTTGGTACTAAAGCCTCAACATATGTATGACATTTTTCAGTTTTAGCTTTGTCGTATTTTGAACCGTAATGTTTATCTACTGCTTTATTTACTCCAGCATCCCAATCTTTTTCTTGAATACCTATTTCAAGAGCATATGTTTTAAGAACTTTTACGGTTGAAATAGACTTTTCTTTCATACCGTATTCAAATTTTTCACCAGATGGAAGAAAGTAGTTTGCCATATAAATACCAACACAATCCCATGCTTTTGATTTATCTTTATCACTCATTCCTGCATTAGCAGATGTAAAGATGAAAAAAGATAAAATTATAATAATTTTTTTCATAATCTATCGACGTTAAATAATATTAATGTAAAAATGTAACTGTTTTGTTACATGCCTGGTATGCGTTATTATAACCAGCTAGGAATAGGGAGGTTTTTTTCCTTTAAAAAGGATTTATTAAACATCTTTGAGTTGTATTTATCTGATCTATCACAGAGAATTGTTACAATTGTTTTTCCTGGACCTAGCTCTTTTCCTAATCTAATTGCACCTGCAATATTTACTCCACAACTAGTTCCTAAACTTAACCCCTCATGCTGTATTAAATCATAAAGCACGGGTAAAGACTCTAGATCACTGATTGAAAAAGCACCATCAATTTTAGCTTCAGCAAAGTTTTTAGTTATTCTGCTTGAACCAATACCTTCAGTTATTGATCCACCCTCAGCTTTAAGTTCACCATTCATGATATGATTATAGAGTGCAGAGCCTGTTGGATCTGATAAATAAATTTTTATATTTTTATTTTTTTCTTTTAAAAATTTACTTACACCACCGATGGTGCCTCCAGTTCCTGATGCGCAGACAAAGCCATCTACTTTACCACCAGTTTGTTCCCAAATTTCTGGCCCAGTCGTTTCGTAATGACCTTTTGCATTAGCAGTGTTATCAAATTGGTTTGCCCAAACTACACCCTTGTTATTTGTACTTTTTAATTCTTCAGCAAGACGACCCGCAACTTTTACATAGTTACCATCATCTTTATAAGGCTTGGGCGGCACCAGTCTAAGATCTGCACCGATATTTTTTAAAGTATCTTTTTTTTCTTGGGTTTGGTTGTCATTCATTACGATTATTGTCTTATAACCTAAGGAATTTCCCAAAAGACATAAACCTATCCCAGTGTTACCTGCAGTACCTTCAACAACGATTCCACCTTCCGAAATTAATTTCTTTTCTTGTGCATCTTTTATTAGCGCAAGAGCAGCTCTATCTTTAACGGATCCACCTGGATTTAGGTACTCCGCTTTTCCATAAATATTACATCCAGTAATCTCAGAGGCTGCTTTTAATTTTATTAAAGGTGTATTTCCAACCGACTCAATAAAGTTATTTTTTATTTGTGACATTAATTTTTATCTTTATCAGTAACAGCGTAAGGTTGAAATCCTTTTGTAGCATCACCAACTCTTGTAGCTGGAATTCCTACCATTATTGATTTCTCAGGAACATTTTTAGTAACCACTGCGTTTGCACCGATTAAAGAATTTTTACCAATTGTTATTGGTCCTAAAATTTGAGCACCAGATCCGACAACAACATTATCTTCTAAAGTTGGGTGTCTTTTAGTATTTCTTTGATCATTAGTATTTATACTTGGAGCAATTCCACCTAATGTAACATTATGATAAATAGTAACGTTATTTCCAATCTCAGATGTCTCGCCGATCACAACTCCCATACCGTGATCAATAAATAAATTTTTTCCAATCTTTGCCTTTGGATGAATTTCTATTCCTGTTAAAAATCTTGAAAATTGAGAAATGATTCTTGCAACTAAATCAAATTTTGCTATTGCAAAAAAATTTGCGATTTTATGAAAAAAAATAGCCTTAACCCCTGGGTAAGTTAAGATAAGACTTAACTTAGATTTTGCCGCAGGATCTCTGTCTATTATAGATTGTAAAAAATCAGTCATCTAATTTTGTCAGCTTGATAAAAATAATTAATGTCTATATAGTGTTTTTAAACAGTATTTAAAGGAGTAATAATGTACAAAAATACTAATTGTTTTCATCTAGCAATCCCATGCGGAGATCTAGAAACAGCAAAAAAGTTTTATAGCGAAACTTTGGGCTGCCGACTTGATAATTCAGCACAAGAGTGGGCTGATGTTGACTTTTGGGGAAATGAATTAACTCTCCATGCAAGTGAACATAAACTAGATAACGAAAGACACGATGTAGATATGGGTAACGTTTCTGTTCCACACTTTGGAGTTCATTTATCAAGAAAAGATTTTGATACTTTAAAAAATAGATTGAAAGAAAAAGGTGCAAAGTATTATGATGAACCTTATCTAAGATTTAAAGGAACAAAATACGAGCAAGAAACATTTTTTGTAAAAGACCCTAACGAAAATATTCTAGAGATTAAAACTTTAACAGCTAATCCAGAATAATTTTAATTTAGATGGAATACCTGGTATTAGGTTTTATTACCGGGCTTAGTTTAATCCTAGCAATTGGTGCTCAAAATATCTTTGTAATAGAGCAAGGGCTTAAAAAACAGTATGTTTTTTTAGTCTGTCTAATTTGTTCTTGTTCAGACTTAATTTTAATATTTTCAGGCATTCTTTTATTCCATTTTTTTCATCAATATTTTAACATATTTGTAGAGCTAACTTTAAACATCTGTTTAATAATTTTTTTAATCTATTTCATATATTTAAAAATTAAATCTTTTAGTGTTAGTGCTAATTTCAATGTTGAAAAAAAAGAGATTACAAGTGCTAAGATTATATTAAAGACACTTGGTTTCACTTACCTAAATGCTCATGTTTATTCTGACACAGTTTTCTTTTTAGGAAATT
>CACMXJ010000023.1 GCA_902617625.1 uncultured Pelagibacteraceae bacterium
AATATCGAGGTTTTAAAATTATTATCTTCAACTTCCTCTAAGATTGCACAAGGAGAAGTTCTTCAATTACAACACAGAGGAGAGGTAGATATGTTGGAGGAAACTTATTTAAGAATAATTTCTGCGAAAACTGCTGAATTATTTGCAGCAGCTACCAAAGTTGGTGCGATTTTGTCAGATATGTCATCAAAAGAAAAAGAAGCTTTAGAATTTTACGGAAGGAATTTGGGATTAACTTTTCAAATAGCTGATGATACTTTAGATTACAATTCTGAGTCAAAATTATTTGGAAAAAAAATTGGCAAAGATTTTTATGAAGGGAAAATCACTCTGCCAATAATCTTATTATTTCAAAAAGCAAATCTTAAAGAAAAGGAAAGTCTGAAAGGTATTTTTTTAAAAGATAGAAGAGATGAAAATAATTTTAATTATACATTATCTTTAATCAAACAATATGAAATTATTAAAGAATGTTATCAAAAAGCAAATCATTACATAAATTTAGCGTCAAACTCATTATCGATATTTAAAGAATGTAATGAAAGAAATATTCTTGAAAGTTTAACGTCATTTAGTTTATCAAGGGATTTTTAGGGACTTAAAAGACTTTTTGTCCAACTACCATTTTTATCTAAAGAATACTTTAATCTTTCATGTATTCTGTTATCTCCATCTAACCAAAATTCAATTGTGTAAGGTGTTAAATTCCAGCCAGACCAATGGCTTGGTCTAGGTACATTATCTTTGTCATTAAATTTTTTTTTATAATTCTCTAAAGCATCTAAAAGTTCATCTCTATTTTGGAGAATACTACTTTGTTTTGAGGCCCAAGCACCTATTCTGCTATCATATGCTCTTGAGTTATAGTACTCATCAGCAGTTTGATCATCTACTTGTTTCAATGTTCCAACTATCCTTATTTGTCTTAGTAAACTTTTCCAATGAAAGCACATTGTAGCATTCGGGTTTTCTTTAATTTCATTACCTTTCTGACTGTTTAAATTTGTATAAAAAACAAATCCTTTTTCACTATGACCTTTAAGCAGAACCATTCTTACTGAGGGAATACCCTCTTTATTTGCTGTGCCAAGTGCTAAAGCATTAGGATCATTAATTTCTTTTTTTTTAGCCTCCTCAAACCATCTTTGAAATAGTTCAAATGGATTATCAAGATCTAAGAAGCATTTATTAAGCCCAAGTGAGTTTTTTTGATTCATAATTTTAACAAAAT
Source organism: uncultured Pelagibacteraceae bacterium (assembly GCA_902617625.1). GTDB lineage: Bacteria > Pseudomonadota > Alphaproteobacteria > Pelagibacterales > Pelagibacteraceae > Pelagibacter. The sequence goes on from CACMXJ010000023.1 coordinate 1,232, forward strand.
AATCTATACAATATAAATAATGTCATTTAATACTTTTGGAAAGTCTTTTCGTTTTACAACTTGGGGAGAGTCCCATGGTCCAGCTATAGGGTGTATTATAGATGGGTGTCCACCATTAATACAATTAAAAGAAGCAGATATTCAAAAAGAATTAAACAAACGAAAACCTGGGCAATCAAAGTTTACTACTCAAAGGAGGGAGAGTGACAAGGTTCAAATTCTTTCAGGAGTTTTTGAGGGAAAAACGACTGGGACACCAATATCATTAATAATTTACAATGAGGATATGCGTTCAAAGGATTATAATGATATCAAAGATAAATTTAGACCAGGACATGCTGATTTCACATATTTTAAAAAGTATGGAATAAGAGACTACAGGGGTGGTGGTAGATCATCTGCAAGAGAAACAGCTGCAAGAGTTGCAGCAGGTGCTGTGGCAAAAAAAGTTTTAGAAAATAAATTAGGAAAAAAATTTAAAATCACTGGAGCTGTAACCCAACTTGGAATATTAGGATGTGATACTAATAAATGGGATGATAAAATAATTTCTAAAAATCCATTTTTTTGCCCAGATAAATCAATGTTAAAAATTTGGGAAAAATACTTATTAAGTATTAGAAAAGCTGGATCGTCATGTGGAGCGATAATCGAAGTAAGAGCGAACGGTATTCCTGCTGGATTAGGAGCACCTATATACTCAAAATTAGACTCTGACATAGCATCAGCTATGATGAGTATAAATGCTGTTAAAGGAGTTAATATTGGCTCAGGTATGAACTCAGCACAATTGTCGGGTGAGGAAAATTCAGATGAAATTTCTCAAAATAGAAAAAAAACAAAATTTAAATCTAATAATGCTGGAGGGATTCTGGGAGGCATTTCTTCAGGTCAAGAGATAATTGTCTCTTTTGCTGTAAAACCAACTTCTTCAATTTTAAAAAGTAGAAAAACAATCAATAAATTTGGAAAAAATACGAGTATATCAGTAAAAGGTAGACATGATCCATGTGTGGGTATAAGAGCTGTTCCTGTAGGTGAAGCAATGTTATCTTGTGTTTTATTAGATCATTATCTTCTACACAAAGCTCAGTGTAGTTAATTTTGTTTTTTCAAAACTATATTGGAATTTAGTAAATCTAAAACTTTTTCCTCAATTGAAACTGAGTCAAGATTTGCCACTTTATACATTTTATCTGGAGTATCCTGATCAATAAAAATATCTGGTAACGTTAATGATCTAAATTTTAAATTAGAGTCCATCAAACCTTTTTTTGTCAAAAAATTTACCACATGAGATCCAAAACCACCGATTGAACCCTCCTCTATAGTCATGATCGCTTCATGAGTTGTAGCTAATTGCCAAATAAGATTTTCGTCTAAAGGTTTTGCAAATCTTGCATCAACAACTGTTATTGGCACACCTTTTTTTAATAAATTTTCTGCAGCCTTCAAAGTTTCATTCAATCTTGCTCCAAAATTAAGGATGGCTAATTTTTTTCCCTCTTTTATAATTTTTGATTTCCCTATCTCAATTTTCTCATTTATTGAAGGCAAAATTGAACCTAATCCTGTTCCTCTTGGATACCTAAATGCACAAGGTCTATCATTAATCACGGTTGAGGTATTTATCATTCTTACAAGCTCAGCTTCATCACTTGCTGCCATAACAATAAAATTTGGTAAAGTAGTTAAATATGTTGTATCAAAACTTCCAGCATGTGTTGGTCCATCAGCTCCAACCAGTCCTGCTCTATCAATCGCGAATCTAACTGGTAAACTTTGAATTGCAACGTCATGAACTACCTGATCATAAGCTCTTTGAAGAAAAGTGGAATAAATAGCTGCATAGGGTTTAAAGTTTTCGGTAGCTAAACCTGCAGCAAATGTAACTGCATGTTGCTCAGCAATCCCAACATCAAAAGTCCTATCTGGAAATTCTTTACGAAAAATATCAAGACCAGTGCCATCAGGCATTGCAGCTGTAATTGCTACAATTTTACTGTCCTTTTTAGCATGTTGAATTAAGGTGTTTGCGAAAACCTTTGTATATGATGGTAATTTACTTGTACTCTTAAGTTGTTCACCAGTTTTAACATTAAATTTTGATACTCCGTGATAATTGTCCTTTGCTGCCTCTGCAAAAGTATAACCTTTTCCTTTTTTTGATTTAATGTGAATTAAAATTGGTCCTTCATGCTTAGAGTCTCTAGCATTTTTTAAAATTGGAATTAATGAATTTAAATCATGCCCATCTATTGGGCCAATGTAATAAAATCCAAGTGAACTGAACAAAGTTCCACCTGTCACAGCTGATCTTAATAAATCTTCTGCTTTACCAGCCTTAGCACTAAATCTTTTTGAAAAAGCTGACATAATTAATTTAATAGTCTCTCTAAGACTAAAATAAATCTTTCCTGAAAAAATTTTTGCTAAATAAGTGCTCATAGCTCCAACTGGTCTAGCGATTGACATATCATTATCATTTAAAATTACGATCATCTTAGTTTTTGAAGCACCAGCATTATTCATAGCTTCATAAGCCATTCCTGCGCTGATTGCCCCGTCACCAATTACTGCAATTACATTGTCAGATTTATTAGACAGTTTGTTTGCTTCTGCTATACCTAAAGCTGACGAAATTGATGTTGAGCTGTGTGCAGCACCAAATGGATCGTATTCACTCTCTGATCTTTTTGTAAAACCAGAAAGACCATTTCCTTGTCTAAGAGTTCTTATTCTATCTTTTCTGCCAGTTAAAATTTTATGTGGATAGCACTGATGACCCACATCCCAGATTAACTTATCATTAGGTGTATTAAAAATATAATGCAAAGCCACAGTTAATTCTACAACTCCAAGACTTGCTCCAAGATGACCACCGGTCACCGAGACAGCATCAATCATTTCCTCTCTTAATTCATCAGCAACTTTTTGTAATTTTGACTCAGGTAATTTTTTTAAATCTGATGGAAAATTAATTTCATCTAACAGTTCGTATTTTTTTTTCATTTATTTCTATTCAAAATATAATTTAATGTTTCTGACAAATTTCTTGATTTAGATCCATATTTTTTT
>CACMXJ010000024.1 GCA_902617625.1 uncultured Pelagibacteraceae bacterium
AGTGTTTTAATTGTTCATCTTTTAAATATAAAAGCTCTTTCATCACAGGTAAGTTATATTGACATATTATATATACATAGATATTTTTCAGTAATAATTTTATATTTCATACATGATACCTTACGATAAAAGATCTGGTAAAATATGGTACAACGGCGAATTAGTAGATTGGTCAAATGTTAAAGTGCATGTTTTGAGCCATGGATTACATTACGCTAGCTGTGTTTTTGAAGGTGAGAGAGTTTACGATGGTTCAATTTTCAAATTAGAGGAACATACTTCTAGATTTTTTCACTCAGCAAGACGAATGGGTTTTGAGATTCCTTATACAGAGGCTGAAATAAATACTGCTTCAAACTCAATAACTAAAAGTCAAAAAGTTGAAAATGGATATGTAAGACCAGTAGCTTGGAGAGGAAGTGAGATGATGGCAATTTCAGCTCAACAAACAAAAATTCATGTCGCAATTGCGACATGGGAATGGGGTTCATATTTTGACCCAAAATTAAAAGTTGAAGGAATTAGATTAAATATTTCAAATTGGAGAAGACCAGCTCCTAACACAATACCATGGGATACTAAAGCCTCAGGTCTTTATATGATATGTACTCTCTCAAAACATGAGGCAGAAAAAAATGGTTACACCGACTCTTTAATGTTAGATCATGAAGGTAATATTGCTGAAGCAACTGGTGCAAATATTTTTTTTAAAGATATAGATGGCGAACTTCATACTCCAATTCCAGATTCTTTTCTAGATGGAATAACAAGAAGAACGGTAATTGAAATTGCAAAATCAAAAAATATAAAAGTTAATGAAAGAAAAATATCACCCGAAGAGTTGAAGAATTTTGTTGGGTGTTTTTTGACTGGAACTGCAGCTGAGGTAACTCCAGTATCATGTATTGCAGAACATCAATTTAAAGTTTGCGATTTAATTATCGGTCTTAACGAAAGTTATCAGAAATTAGTTAGAGAGAAAAAAGCAGCTTAATCTTTATTATCTTCTGAGATCGCGTGGTCAATTCCTTTTCGCATATACTCGTATCCCGTAAAAAGAGTTAAAGCAGCTGAAAGCCACAAAAGAATTATTCCAATGGTTTGAGCATTATAATCTTGGAAGTTAATGATTTTATTCCCAGTTTCACCTGAAAGTAAAAGTGCAATAGAAACCATTTGTAATACAGTTTTTAATTTTGCTAGATTTGAAACTGGAAGTTTAATTTTTCCCTTAGCTAAAAATTCCCTTAATCCTGATATCAAAATTTCCCGAGTAAGTATAATGATTGCTGCTATAACCTCATAATTTCTTATAGTCCCGTCCATTACCAAAAGTATTAGAGCAGTTGCAACGATAATCTTATCTGCAATAGGATCAAGTAATTCTCCAAGTTTAGACTCTTCGCCAAGGAATCTTGCTAGCATTCCATCTAAAAAATCTGTGAAAGATGCAACTATGAATAAAATTAATGCTGTCAAATCTCCATAAAAACCTGGTAAGTAGAAAGCTAATACAAAAAAAAGGAACAATTAAGATTCTACCTACAGTTAAAATATTTGGTATTTTTTTAAGCATATTTTTTTTTATTCATGAAAAAAGTTATATATTTTTTTTGCAACTTTTTCCTCAACCCCTTCTACAGATTTAATCTCGTCTAGACTTGCAGATTCTACTGCCCTAGCTGACCCAAAATGATTTAATAAAGCCCTTTTTCTAATTGAACCTATGCCATCAATTTGGTCTAACAGCGATTTACTAATACCTTTCTTCCTTTTTGCTCTATGAGCACTAATTGCAAAACGATGAGACTCATCTCTAATTCTTTGAAGAAAAAATAAAGTAGGATCATTTTTAATGAATTTAAATTCTTTACCATTGTGAAAGAAAGTCTCATTTCCGCTATTTCTATATTTACCTTTAGCAATGGCAATAATAGGTATATCATGAAGCCCGAGCTCATTTAACGTTTCCCTAGCTATAGAATATTGTCCTTTTCCTCCATCTACCATTACTAGATCAGGAAAAGTTAAATAGTTATCTTTTTCTTGTATTGCTCTTTTAAATCTTCTATTCAAAACTTCTTTCATCATTCCATAATCGTCTTGTTCATTCCTTTTTAGCTTGATGTTAAATTTTCTATATCTTTTTTTAATAAATCCATCATCACCATAAGCTATCAGTGCACCTACACTGTTTGTTCCCTGTATATGACTATTATCATAAACCTCAATCAGATTAATATTTGTCTCTAGATTAAATTTACTTGCTACAGCTTCAAATAATTCCTTATTATTTTGACTTTCATAAAGCTTTCTATTTAAACTCTCTTTAGCGTTTTTTATTGCTAGATTAATTACTTTTAATTTTGACCCTTTTTTAGCTATAGATATAGTAACTTGTTTTTTTTCTTTAAGAGAGAGCGTTTTTTCGATTAAAACTTTTTCTTTTATCTCTTCAGATAATATTATTGAAGAGGGTACACTTTTATTTTCATAAAATTGTGTGACAAAAGAATTAATTATATTACTTAAATTCTCATCGGGATCATGTTTTGGAAAAAAAGATTGATTACCCCAGTTTTGTTTTGATCTATAAAAAAAAACTTGAATACACGTTTTGCCGGACTCCTTATAACCTGCGATTACATCAGCCTCTATAAGATTAGCTTCATTAATTCTTTGTGATGATTGAATAATATTCAATGACTTTATTCGATCTCTTAAAATCACTGCTTTTTCAAAATCTAAATTTTCGCTAGCTTTTTCCATCTGCTCCGAGAGGCTTTTTTGTATTTTCCTTGATTTACCGGAAACAAACTCTATAGCATCATCAACAGTCTTTTTATATTCCTCACTTTCTATGTAACCAACGCATGGGCCAGAGCATCTTTTAATTTGGTATAAAATACATGGTCGTTCTCTGTTTTTGAACACAGTATCATCACAAACTCTAAGATGAAATATTTTTTGGATCATTTTAATTGTCCAGTTAGCTGATCCAGCAGATGCAAAAGGTCCAAAATAAAAACCTTCAGTAGTTTTTTTTCCTCTGTGTCTTTTTATTTGTGGCCATTTATCTTTGTTGCCAATGAATATAAAAGGAAAAGATTTATCATCTCTTAGTAAAATATTAAATTTTGGTTTATATTTTTTGATTAAATTTGCTTCCAGAAGTAAAGCTTCACTTTCATTAGATGTAGTTGTGATCTCCAATTTTCTAGTTTGTGACAACATTCTTTCGGTTCTAATAATATGGTTTTTTTCAGCCACATAACTTTTGAGTCTATTTGGTAAATTTTTGGCTTTACCAACATAAAGAATTTCTTCTTTTTCATTCAACATCCTATAAATACCAGGAAGTTTTGGGATTAAGGGCAGTTCTTTTTTTATTATTTCTTTTCCAATATCAGAACTTATCATGACTTCTCTTTTTGGTAATTTGAATACCAACAGATGAGCATTCTTTTAAAATTTCTAATTTTTCAATTTTGAGCATTATCTTAGCAATTCTTTTATCTTTAAATAATTCGTCAAAGACAGCCTCTGCAAGAGTTTCTAAAAAATTATAATGTTTTTTCTTAACCAGTTTTCTTATAAGTTTAACAATAGTTCCATAATTAACTATTGATTTTAAATCTTTATCATTTGACGGTTTTTTATCTTGATAATCTATTTCAAGGCTAAATTTTACTTTTTGAGCATTTTCTCTTTCAAAATCATAATATCCAAGTTTTAAATTTAGTATTAACTCGTTTATAAGAATCTTTTTTTCGTAATTAAATAGGGATTTTCCTTTATCAATTTTAACAATTTTAAAATTATTTTTTTTCATTCCTTACCTAGAACATCTGGTGTTTGCCAGTTTAAACTTTGGCCACTATCAATTGCCAGCACCTGACCAGTAATAGATCTGCTTTTTATAAAAAAGTCAACAGCATTACAAATCTCATTAACATCAACCTGTCTTTTTAAAGGAGTAGCAAGATATTGTTTTTTAAAATGTTTTTCAGTTTGTCTTTGATTT
>CACMXJ010000025.1 GCA_902617625.1 uncultured Pelagibacteraceae bacterium
TCATCTAATCAGAGATAATTAATGTGTAAAAATTACATAGTAGACACAACCTATAGTAATGCTAAATTGAATTTATGTACGAAAAATTTGGACAATTTATTGATGGTAAATGGCAAAAATCATCAGATGGAGGAACTTACGAAGTAATTAATCCAGCAAATGAAGAAGTTTTGGGAAAAGCCTCTAAAGCCACATCTGAGGATGTTGATAGAGCATTAAAGTCTGCTGCAAAAGGATTAGAAGTCTGGAAAAAAACTGCTCCTTGGCAAAGATCTTATATCATCAGAAGAATAGCAGACAAAATGAGAGAGAAACAAGATGTGCTTGCTAAATGGATGACATTAGAAGTTGGAAAACCTTTCGCAGAAGCTAGAGGTGAAGTAGGAGGTGCTGCAGATATTTTTGAATGGAATGCCGAAGAAACAAAAAGAATTTATGGACAAACTGTTGAAAGTAGATTTGAGGATACAAGAGTACATGTTTACTATCAACCAGTTGGTGTTGTTGCAGCATTAACACCTTGGAATTTTCCTGCAGTATTATCTGCTAGAAAAATTTCAACTGCATTAGCGGCTGGCTGTTCTGTTATAGTTAAACCCGATGTGATAACTCCAGGAATTGTAATGGAGATGGTTGATATATGTAGAGAATGTGGTGTCCCACCAGGCGTAGTGAATCTTTTGTCAGGTGATCCACCAAGTATCGCCCAACAATTGATAGCCTCAGATATAGTTAAAAAAATTTCTATAACTGGGTCATCGAGAGTTGGAAAGCTAATATTGAAACAAGCTGCAGATAAAGTTCAAAGAGTAACAATGGAGTTGTCAGGTCATTCACCTTTTATTGTATTTGATGATGCTGATATTAAAAAAGCAGCTGATATGGCAATTGCTGCTAAATTTAGAAACAATGGTCAAGTTTGTATATCGCCAAATAGATTTTATATTCATGAGAGAAAAAAAGACGAATTTGTAAATTTATTTATTGAGAAAACAAAAAAATTGAAAATAGGTGACGGTATGGATCCCTCAACTCAATTAGGTCCATTAACAACAAAAAAGAGGCTAAACGAAATAGAGGAATTAGTTGAAAAAACCAAAGAAGAAGGTGCAAAAGTTCTACTAGGTGGAAAAAGACCTTCAGGGTTTAATAAAGGTTTTTACTATGAACCTACAATATTTGATGACGTAAAAGATGATTTTACGATAATGAAACAAGAGCCTTTTGGGCCATTGGTTCCAATGTTATCATTTAAATCTTTTGATGATGTAATTAAAAGAGCTAATAATCATGAGCTTGGTTTGTGTAGTTATGTATGTACCAACTCAATGGAGACAGCACATCTTGCATCAGAACAATTAGAGACAGGTTCAGTCGCTGTTAACACACCTATGGTAGCTATTGCTGAGGCACCTTTTGGAGGAATTAAACAAAGTGGTTATGGACGTGAAGGCGGGTCAATGGCAATAAAAGATTATCTAAACATTAAATATACTCATCTTGGTATTAAAGGTTAATTGATGAAACTTTTAAGGGTTGGTGAGCATGGTAAGGAAATACCCGCAATCATTGACAACCAAAATAATTTTCGAAATTTATCAAATATTTTAAAAGATTTTACACCAGAGAATTTGAATTTTAAAAATTTAGATAAAATAAAAAAGTTAGATTTAAATTCTCTTCCATTGATTGAAAGCACCAAAAGAATTGGACCATGTGTAATAAAACCAGCAAATTTTATCGCAATAGGTTTAAATTATAAGGCTCATGCTGAGGAAACAAATTCTGATGCTCCAAAAGAGCCAATTGTTTTTAATAAATCTCCAAATTGTATTGTCGGACCAAATGATAATATTTTAATACCAAAAAATTCAAAGTCTTTAGATCACGAAGTTGAAATTGCAATTATTATTGGAAGTAAAGCTAAATACGTTAAAGAGGATGAAGCTCAGAAACATGTACTAGGTTATTGTATTTGTAATGATATAAGTGAGAGAGAATGGCAAAAAGATAGAGGTGGTCAATGGGTAAAAGGAAAATCTGGAGACACCTTTGGTCCATTGGGTCCGTATTTGGTAACAAAGGATGAAATTGATAATTTATTAAATTTAAATTTATCTTTAGATCTTAATGGAAAAAGAAGACAAACCGGAAATACCAGTTTAATGATATTTAATTTTAATTTTTTAATTTCACATATCAGTCAATTTATAACTTTAATGCCAGGTGATATTATTACAACAGGCACACCTGCAGGAGTGGGGATGGGAATGAATCCACCAGATTATTTAAAAGATGGTGATGAAATGATTTTAAAAGTAGACAGTCTTGGGGAACAAAAATTGAAAGTTGTTAAAGAAAAGTAATGATTGAATTAATTATTGCATTTGGGGCTGGATTGATAAGTTTTTTATCACCATGCGTTTTACCACTCATACCTGGTTATATTTCTTATATTTCTGGAAGTTCTATAGATGAACTTGTTTATAAAAAGAACATCAATTTATTTCCAATTATTCTATTTACAGTTGGCTTTTCTTTAGTCTTTATAACCTTTGGAGCAGCCTCAACTTTTCTTGGACAAATTTTTCTGGAGAATTCTTATGAATTAAGAATAGCTGCAGGACTAGTTATAATAATCTTATCACTTCATATAATTGGAATAATAAATTTAAAATTTTTAAATTATGAAAAGAGAATTCAAACAAATATTAACAAAAGTGTATTTAGCCCAATATTAATAGGAATGGCATTTGCATTTGGTTGGACACCATGTATTGGACCTATTTTAGGATCTATTTTAGTTTTAGCTGCAACTGAGGAAAGTTTAAGCCAAGGGATATTATTGTTATCTTTTTATTCTATTGGATTAGCTATTCCGTTTATTTTATCAGGTTATTTAATACAAAGGTTCCTGATCTTTTCAAAAAATTTTAGAAAGAACATTAATTTAGTATCAAAAATAGGTGGAATAATTCTACTAATTACTGGTATTTTGATATTAACTAAT
>CACMXJ010000026.1 GCA_902617625.1 uncultured Pelagibacteraceae bacterium
GCTAACTATCTGTGTAACTTCATGTGGAAGTGTACCTCCATTCGTATCACACAATATCACCCACCTTGCACCTTGGTCATAAGCAGCTTTAATACATGAGAGTGCATATTTTGGATTTGCTTTATAACCATCAAAAAAATGTTCTGCATCGAACATAAATTCTTTTTTTGCTTTAACAAAATGTTTCGCACTCTCAGAAATATTATCTAAATTTTCTTCATTTGTTATTCCTAAAGCAACATCGACATGAAAATCCCAAGACTTACCAACTAAACACACTGCAGAGGTATTAGAGTTCATGAGTGCAGATAAACCAGTATCGTTTTCTGCACTTCGTCCAGACCTTTTTGTCATTCCAAAAGATGTTAGTTTTGAATTTTTAAAATCATGTTTCTTTTGAAAAAATTCTGTATCGGTTGGGTTAGCTCCAGGCCATCCTGCTTCTATATAATCCACTCCAAGATTGTCCAAAGCTAATGCAATTTTTTCCTTTTCCTCTAATGAAAAATCTACACCCTGGGTTTGAGCGCCGTCTCTTAATGTAGTATCAAAAATAAAAAGTCTCTCTTTGGTCATTTAATTTTCCAAGTTGTTTTACCATCTTCATCCTCAATTAAAATACCCTTATCCAATAACTCATTTCTAATTTTATCAGCTAATTCATAATTTTTTATTTGTCTCGCCTCATTTCTCTGATTAATTTTTGATAAAATATCTTTTTCAGAAAGTTTTAGGTTTTTCTTTTTTAAGCTATTCCATTCCTCTTTTGATTGATTTAAAAGACCAATAAAATTACATGCAGTTGTAAATAATTCTTTATCTTTTTTATTTCCGTCTTTAGCTTTATCAAAAAGCCTATGTAATACTGCAATAAATCCTGGGGTATTTAAATCGTCATACAAAGGTTTTAGATCATTATCCTGTATTAATATTTTTTTATGAACAGTAACATAGCAATCATACCATTTGTTTAATGTTTTTTCACATTCATCCATAAGTTTTTCATTCCAATCTAATGGTTGACTGTAGTGAGCACTAATCAAAGCTAATCTTAAAACTTGACCATTATATTTTCTTTTTAAATCACTTATTTTTAAAATATTTCCCTGTGATTTAGACATTTTCTCTTTTGACATAGTAATGAAATTATTGTGCACCCAGTAATTTGCAAATTTTTTCGTTTTATTTGCACATAATGACTGAGCAATTTCATTCTCATGATGAGGAAATATTAAATCTCTACCACCTCCATGAATATCAAAGGTATTACCAAGATATTTTTTTGACATCACAGAACATTCTAAATGCCATCCTGGTCTACCTTTGCCCCATGGAGAGTCCCAGGATGGCTCAGTGTCAATTGATGGTTTCCATAATACAAAGTCTTCTGGATTTTGCTTGTTGTCAGATAATTCTACCCTCGCACCTGCTATTAAATCATCAACATTTTTATTTGAAAGCATTCCATAATTTTTAAATTTTTTCACCCTAAAATAAACATGATGCTCACTTTCATAAGCAAATTCACCTTTAATTAAATCATTAATCATGCTGATCATTAATTCAATGTTATCAGTGGCTTTTGGCTCGTGAGTTGGTGTTTCACAATTTAAATATTTACAATCTTCATGAAATTTTTTGATTATATTCGAAGTTAATTCGGTTATCGAAATTTTTTTTTCCTCAGAGGATTTTATAATTTTGTCATCTATATCAGTAATATTTCGAACATAAGTAACTGATTCATCTCCGTATTTACATTTTAAAACTTTAAACAAGATATCAAAAATTATTAGTGGTCTCGCATTTCCAATATGCGGATCATCGTACACTGTTGGACCGCATACATACATCCCGATATTTTTTGGATTAATTGGGTTAAATTTTTCTTTCTTATTACCTAGACTATTTGATAAAAAAATATCCTTATTCATTTAGCTCCAATTATTAAACCCACTTGTAAGCGGAAATCTTCGATCTCTACCAAAAGCTTTTGAGGTTACTTTCGGTCCTGGTGCAGCTTGAAACCTTTTGTATTCAGATTTAGCTAATAGACGAGCTGTTTTTTCAACAATTTTTCTATCAAAACCTTTCGATACAATTTTCTCAACAGAAATCTCTTTCTCAACTAAATCTTTTAAAATTTCATCTAAAATTTCATATTC
>CACMXJ010000027.1 GCA_902617625.1 uncultured Pelagibacteraceae bacterium
TACCATAGCCAATTATATCAAATACTTTTAAAGGTGCATATTTTGGATCTTTCTTAGCCTCCTCAGTATTTAACCATCTAGCTAGCATTTCTTTACATCCGCCTCCAGCTGGAATTAATCCAACAATAGTTTCTACTAATCCGATTACAATATTTGTATGCGAGGCTACGAAATTACTTTGTACTAAAACTTCAAAACCTCCGCCCAAAGTTAAACCTGATGGAGCAGATATTACTGGGTATTTAGAATACTTTAGATGTTTACAAGTTTCTTGAAAATATTTAATAAATTTTTCTATCGATTTAAAATCATTTTTATTTGCAAATTCCATTGTATAAGTCAGGTTAACACCAGCAGAAAATTGCATACTCTCATTAATTATTATTAAAGGCTTATCAGTTGCTTTCTTAAGAGCATCCATTGAGTCATAATCGAGCGCATTAGCTTTAGTTGTAAACTCAACAATATTAAAATCTTTAAATCTATAAATTGAAGCTGAACTGTTGCCATCAATACTTGAGGCAGTTTTTTTAATCTTACCTAAAGTTTCAATCGATGTATATTTTTGCCTTTCACCATAAAAATTTTCATCTTTAGAATTAGATAGGTTTTCTAAAAAATTATTACCTTTATATTCATCAACTTTATCAAAGAAATTTTTAACACCAATTTCTTCTAACATCTCAAAAGGTCCTTTCGCCCAATTAAATCCAAGTCTCATTGCCTCGTCTATGTCATTAAATTCTTTGGTAATCCCAGGAACTAGTGATGAAGCATATTTTATTATCTTGGATAGTACTGACCAAGCATAGTCTCCATACTTATCATTTCTATTAATCAGAGCCTTTAAATCTACTTTATCAGACTTAATATCTATTTTTTGACTTGTTGAATACTCGCCAGTTTCAAGATTAATAGCTTCCATAATTTTTCCACTATCAGTCTTCCTCATTCTATAGAAGCCGCCCTTGCCTTTTCTTCCCGTATATCCAGTTTCAATCAATTTTTTTACTAGAGGAATTTCTTTGGCAACCTCATGGAACTCATCAGATTTTGGAAGTTCTTTGATAAAACTTTTTAAAACATCTGCCATTAAATCTATACCAATCAAATCATATAATCCAAAAACTCCTGTTTTAGGTATACCCATAGGTCTTCCAAAGATTGCATCTGCTTCCTCCACAGAAAGTTTCATCTTAAATGCTTCAGTCATTGCAATTTGCATTGCATACACACCTACCCTATTTCCTAAAAAACCAGGGGTATCATTACAAACAATTGCTCCTTTACCCAACTCAACTTCACAAAATTCTTTTAATTGATTGATTTTATTTAGATCATTGTCTTCATTCTTAACTATTTCTAAAAGACCCATGTATCGTACAGGATTAAAAAAATGAGTGATGCAAAAATCTTTTTTTTGATCTTTATTTAAATTTTGAGATAAAACTTTGATTGGGATTGAAGAAGTATTTGAGGAAACTATTGCTCCATCTTTCCTGCTTTCAAAAATTTTATCATAAATTTGATGTTTAATATCAATTCTCTCAACCACTGCCTCGACAATCCAATCAGCATTTTTGACCACATCAAAATCATCAGATATATTTCCAACTTTAATATTATCAATTTTGGTTTTATCAATTAATAAAGGTGGTCTTGATTTGTGAATTCGTTCTCTAGCATTTTGACTTATTTCAGTTTTTAAATCTAAAAGTGTGACAGGAATATTGGCATTACATAGATGAGCAGCTATACCGCTACCCATTGTACCTGATCCAATAACTACTACATTCTTAATTTTCATTTGATTATTTTACTATCGATTAATCCCTCTAAGCCTCTCTGATCGTCTTCTTAAAAGCTCAGCGGTTACTAGTATTAATGTTGATAGTATAATTAAACAAGTCGCAACTGCTAGAATTGTTGGACTTAATTGTTCTCTTAAACCTGTCCACATTTGAATTGGAATCGTTGTATTTTCTAATCCTGCTAAAAATAAAACAACAACAACTTCATCAAATGAAGTCACAAAAGCAAATAATCCACCTGAAATAACTCCTGGTAATATTAGTGGCAACGTAATTTTCATAAAAGTATTTA